>JAJRSP010000261.1 GCA_024278775.1 Planctomycetota bacterium | reverse complement strand
TCTGAGTTCGTCGATTGGTTGAAGCCAGTCGGATCCCTTGCAGATATCGGCGCGTTCCAGTTTTGCGGCGAAACGATCAAGGTATTTCGGGGCGAAGATGGCCACGGGCGTATGAATCAGAATCTGCCAGTCCAGCCACAGGGAGCGGTGTCGGGCATATTCCACGTCGTAGTAAATCCACTCCTGGAAGTCGGAAAGTGGGCACTGCCGACGGCGAAGGACCTGCCATAGTCCCGTGATGCCGGGCTTGACGGACAGCCTGCTCCGTCGCCATGCCGGGCATAGCTGATTCTCGCCGTCCGGGGACGGTCTGGGGCCGACGAAACTCATCTGACCCAGGAGCACATTAAAAAGCTGAGGTAGTTCGTCGAGGTTGTAGTGCCGCAGCCAGCCACCGATGACCGTGAGGCGTGGGTCTTCCGCGATACGAAACTGCGGACCGTCCACTTCATTTTGACCGCGCAGCGCCGCCTGCATCTCATCGGCCCCGGTGGTCATCGATCGGAACTTCAGGCAGGAGAACTCACGACCGCCAAGCCCCTGGCGTTTGTGGGCAAAGAACACCGGTCCGCGAGATGTGACCTTCACGAGAACCGCCAGACAGAGCATCAACGGAGACAGCAAGAGCAGACCCAACGCTGATCCGGTAACGTCTACGGCTCGCTTTAGCCAGAGATAGGTATGGTCGTCCTTGGTTGGGTCTTCGGCACCGGCCGATTCCCGAGAAGCAAGCATCGAACTGGCCGCGCGGAGCGCAGGGATGGTGCCTTCGTGTTGACTTTCGGGCGCGTTCGCGAATCGCCCATCCACGTCGGTCGTGGGGGCGGTTTGGTTTTGAAACAGGTTGAGGTCCCCGACGAACTCGCCGGTGGCGTTGATCACAGAGTGCGCGCACGGCGTCGCCGACCACCGCAGCGAGAACCGCCGTGTGATCGCTCCGATACTCTCCAAGCTCCAGCCGCGTTGGAGCAGGTGCACGACGATGGCCGATCCATGCTCGTGATTGGTCACGATGAACGCCGACTCGCCACTCCACAGATCGGCACACACGGGTGAGTCTTCATAATACCGCTCGAAACGTAGCACTTCCTGGTCTACGCCGACGAGGACGCGTTCCTCATAACGGCTGTCCGATTCTCGTTCTGTCGCCTCGAAGGCGACCACGTCGGCCGCGGCGCGACGTGCTTCGTCCGCGGCGCGATCCCAGTCGATCATGGGAAGCTCTGAGGCGTTTATGATCCAGGTACGTCCCTTGCGATTGATACGCGGGAGGTCGATCCGATCGTTCCGGCGGTACCAGATGGCTGTGAGTCCTGCAAATAAGGGTGAATCGTCGCCGAGTGACTCCCGGAGCCGATGGGGGGCGAGTACGCGTGCCGAGGGTGCCAGATCGGCGATCCACTCGCAATACCACCTCAGGTTCGCAGCAAAACTTGTGGCGGGTCCGTCCGCGGCGTCGTTCGGTGGGAGTAACTGATCCGCCATATCATGGTTGATGTGAATCAGAATCTGATGTTGTGTTCGTGTTCCGATCAAGCTTCACCCCGCGGTCTGTGTACCACATACGCCGTGTACGTCTACTCGTTGACTTCTCGCTAGCTTCTGAAGACGACACGCGCCTGGTTCGAACGTTCCTGAAACGCCGTGAGCGGACCTACCGATGCCGACAGCCTTTTTAGCAACAGAAACTCGATGAATACGACGAGCAGTGCCATCGGCATCATGATCATCCCCGCGCCGTCGTGAAAGGCACCTCTTGCAAACCCGCCGAAGCCCAGGTGGTAGAGGGACGCCAGCAACACGATTCGTGCGACGTTGCAGGCGAGTGCGATGGGCACGCTGGACGCCAAGACGAACACTTTTTGCCAGCGGGGACGCCGAATAAGGTACACCAGAAATGCGGTCACGATGAAAAACGCAATCGCCATGCGCAGTCCGCTACAGGCCTCCGCCACCGAGAGCCCATATCCCGACACGTCCAAGACATGGCCACGCTGCGTGACCGGTATATTGAGACATTCGAGAACCATCCGCGACGCACCCGTGCTGATATCCTGAAGCCAAACCAACGCCTTCGAATGTATCCGGTTGGGTAGCGGCAGCATCAAAAACATGAACAGCATCGGGTACCACAGCCGTCGTGCCTCCTGACGACCGACGATACTCATGATGATACCCACGGCAGACAGCACCATGCCCATGTTTTCCAAGGAGTGGTGGTGATAACCACCGCCCACAAGGTGCATGACGACGCCCGCGGCGAACACGACCAACCCCATCGACCAACATTGGAACTGCCGATCATCACGCCGAGGGCTGCGGCGCGACGCTATCATGTAAAATGCCGCCAGCGGCACGAGTTGCCCCGCGCTGTAGTCGCCATTGCTCTGCCAGAAGCCCCAAAGCCTACCCAAGGAGGACGCAAACGCCCACGCGAACGCCGCGCACATGGCAGCCGCCGGAAGCCACCACTCTCTCAGACGCGCTACAACGTTCGAAGCGGGATGAGATGTCGGAGCTGTGTCAGGCGTTGCTTTCGCGGTGTCCTCGTGGCGAGGCGGTGCGTCATGCCCATTCCGCATGAACTCCACCGGTGCCGCCGTGGTCACAAAAGTATCGGTGTATCTCTTCCCGGGAGCCAGCCGGGTTTCGTTGGGTACCACAGATCGGATGGCCCACGCACGTTCACCAACGGTGCAGTGGTGCCCGATGATGGCCGGCCCGATCACCATGGATAGACTTTCCAGGTGGGTGCCGTGTCCGATCACGGCCGGACCGACGATCCGGGCGTCCGCTGCGATGGTGACCTGCTGTCCGCACCAGATGCCCGGTGCCAGCTCACGATAATCTGAGAGCGTCCCGGCCCCTGTCGCCAGCGCGCGCGATACCGCCCGAAGGTAATCTCGACAGTCGGATATTTCAATCGCGGGTTTACGAAGCACCACCGCGCCGACACGCAGCCCCGCCTTCTTCAGGGCGGGAATCACTTGCTCTTTGAGGTCTTGAAATCCTACCTCTCGAATATGTGGCAGCACGCTTGGCTCGACACAGTAGACACCGGTTGGTGTGAACGCGCGGTGCCCGTCGATCGTGCTATCGCCGTCTTGTTCCGTACAGAATACGGTCAACGCGTTGCCCATGCTCTGATGCTGGGTGACCATCCACTGGGGATCATCCTCCAGCCACACGGCACCCCCGGTCACGAGCATGGTTCGTTGTTGATCGGCCGGCACGGCAGCCCGTATGCAGCCTCCGGTGCCACGCGGCATGTTGTCTCGATAGTATCGGATGCCTGTATGGTTCGCGGCGTGGGAGTTGACGTGCTCCTCCACGCTGTGTGTGCTGCCGTTGGCGCAGATGGTCGTGGTGCCGTCGAATGCGTGGGAAAGGGTCCCCAGCAGTGCAGTGAGCACGCTCTGCTCCGGCGTTAGTGGCAACAGGGCCCTCGGCACGCCCCGCGCCCATGCCGCCTCATGACCGACGCTTCCGGCCAGTATGATGACATCGACCTCGCGCTCTCGGCTGCCGAACCGACGAAATTCCCCCGCCGCACGGTCCACCTTGGAAGTGGTTTCCGACAAGTTTTTTGCCCCGATTTTACTCACGCTGACGCCTCAGTACGCAATGGGATAATGTGACCCCGCGTACCTTAAAGTCTGCCGCAATCGTTTCCCCCAACTAGTCTACCCAGCATACGAGCACAGTCAACGATAATTACTCGTGATCGGGGCTGTAAAATGAATCAATCTCACAGGCGTGGGGAGGCCCTCTTTTTCGGAATCTGGATAAGTTCTCGGACGTAAGAACCGCATTACAGACCTGTTATCGGTGGATACGAGCTGGGAAAACCCTCGCTCTTGAGATTGGGGAGCTAGCGTCATGGCGAAGAATCAATAAATCCCTGATGGTGATTCTCGACGTGGAAAGCGGGTTGACGGACAGGTTATCGCGCGATGCGTGGTGGTTTGGGGTGATTGCGTGTTGGTATGTCTGTTGACGCAGAGTGACGTTGGTTCGATTCCCCATCCACCCGGAAGATGTCTCGTGTGGTCTATCGTAGTTCTACGCGTACGATCGCGGTTATTATGGGGCGCTACTCCAATCTCCACGTCTGGGGCTGGCTTTCTGAAGGAGTGTGGCACCTGACCTGGCATTGTGGAGAGGATGGTCGGGAGGCTCCCGCGTGGGAACGGAGCTGATTCCCTTCGAATTCAAACCCAAGCTGGACGCCTACGGCGACGAAAACCTTTATGGGTGCGGTCGTAGGGCGGCGGTTTTTGGGCTGCTTCTTCGTAGCGGGTCGGGGAACGAGCCGGGGGGCGTGGTGATCCCGTTGTCTGCGGCCATTGTGGTGATGTGGTGTGCGCGTCGCGTTCATCACGATACACTGAAGGGCGAGGCGTCACGCAGGTCGCGCGGGGCGGATGTGAGCGTACTATTCTACTTGGTGGGAGTGCCCGAGTGATGATCGAGGGTGCAAAAGTTAAGCCGTTGAAGGTGATGCCGGACGAACGAGGTCGGCTGATGGAGATGCTCCGTAGCGACGACGAATTGTTCCGGGGATTTGGTCAGATGTACATGACCACGGCCTACCCCGGTGTTGTGAAGGCCTGGCACTATCACAAAAAGCAGTGGGATCACTTCGTTTGCGTGCGCGGCACGATGAAAGTGGTGCTCTACGACAGTCGTGAGGATTCACCCACTCATGGCGAGGTCAACGAGTTTTTTATGGGCGATCACCGTCCGATCCTCTTGCAGATTCCACCGCTCGTGTACCACGGGTTCAAGTGCGTGAGCGATTACGAAGCGATGGTCATCAACTGCCCGACGGAGTTGTACAATTATGCCGATCCGGATGAGTACCGTGTGGATCCGCACGACAATGACTTCCCCTACGATTGGGCACGAAAGGACGGCTAGCGATGAAAGGTGTGATTCTCGCGGGCGGTCTGGGGACGCGCTTGTTGCCGCTGACCCGCGTAACGAACAAGCACCTGCTCCCGGTGTATGATCGTCCGATGATTTATTATCCGATTCAGTGCCTGGTGAATGCCGGCATTGAGGACATCATGGTGGTAACCGGCGGAAACGACGCGGGTGATTTTCTGACGTTACTCGGTAACGGCAAAGAGTTCGGCCTGCGAGATTTACACTACACCTACCAGGAGGGAGAAGGAGGAATCGCCGACGCGCTCCGCCTGGCGGAACACTTTGCCGACGGCGACAAAATCGTCGTGGTGCTCGGCGACAACATCATAGAAAAGACTATCAAACAAGCCGTTGGCGAGTTTTTCACGCAGCAGCGCGGTGCGAAAATCTTGCTCAAGGAGGTGCCCGATCCGCAGCGGTTTGGCGTGGCCGAACTGAAGGACGGTCGCGTGGTCAGTATCGAAGAGAAACCGACAAAGCCGAAATCGAATCACGCGGTTATTGGTATCTATATGTACGACCGGCAGGTCTTCGAGTTTATTCGCGGGCTCAAGCCGTCCGAGCGCGGCGAGCTTGAAATCACCGATGTCAACAACTTTTACATCGAGCAGGGTAGTATGACCTACGGCGTGCTCGAAGGCTGGTGGTCGGACGCGGGGACGTTTTCATCGCTCGATCGTACGTGGCGGCTTGTGGCCGACGCCGGTGCCAATCTGGTGGCCGACGTCACCGCGGTTTCCTCGACCAATGTGGCGGGTTCCAAGTAAGCTTGATTGCGGGGTTTCGATTCATTATGTCAACGGTCTTGGTTACCGGGGCGGCCGGTTTTATCGGCAGCACTTTTGTCAGGCTACTGGTCGATCAGCGTCCCGATGTGTCGGTGCTGGCGGTCGATGCGCTGACGTACGCGGGCAATCTGGCGAACCTCTCCGAGTTTTCGACGAGTGATCGTTTTCGGTTTGTTCGTGCCGATATTGGTGATCCCGACACGATGCGCCCACTGTTTGATGGCGGTATCGATATGGTAGTCAACTTTGCGGCGGAGAGCCACGTGGATCGGAGCATTCACGGCGCGGCCGCGTTTGTGCAGACTAATGTGGCTGGCACGCAAACGCTTCTCGATCTGGCCCGGCCCCACGGTGTGAAGCGATTCCTTCAGGTATCCACGGATGAGGTGTACGGTTCTCTCGGACCGGAGGGTGCCTTTTCGGAAGTCTCGCCCATTGCGCCGAGCAGCCCCTATAGCGCCTCGAAGGCGGCCGCCGATTTCCTGGTCTATGCGGCCCACAAGACGTTCGGGCTGGATGCCGTCATCACACGCTGTTCGAACAACTATGGTCCGTATCAGTTTCCGGAAAAGCTAATTCCCCTGTTTGTGACGAATCTGATCGCCGGGGAAAAAGTCCCGCTCTATGGTGATGGTCTCAACGTTCGCGACTGGATTCACGTGCAAGATCATTGTGAGGCGATCCTGCTGATTCTCGAAAAGGCGGCCCCGGGCAGCATCTACAACATCGGTGGTGACTGCGAAAAAACCAACCTCGATATCGCTGGCATCATCCTGAGCCATCTGGGCTACGATGAGTCGATGATTCGCCGGGTGAAGGACCGACCGGGTCACGACAGGCGTTATGCGATGGATTTCTCTCGCTTGACCCATGATCTCGGCTGGCGTCCCCGGATTGAATTTGCCCGTGGTATGGCCGACACCATCGACTGGTATGTTGACACTCCCGACTGGTGGAAGCCGATCAAGACCGGCGAATACCTGACCTACTACGACAAGCAATATGGTCGTGGTGGTGTAGTGGGGGTCGACCAATGAGTGAGTCCTGGACCTGCGGTCCCGTAGTGTTGATCGGCGCAGCAGGTATGCTCGGCGGTGAGCTGGCGTGCGTGTTGCGCGATCGTTTCGGTAATCGCGCCGATCGGCTGCTGCACCTCTTTGATCTTGACCTGAATATCTGTGAGCCTGCGGCGGTATCGGCAAAACTGGCGGAACTGAGACCCTCCGTGGTGATTAACGCGGCCGCTTACACCAACGTGGATGGGTGTGAAGCGGACGAAGCGTTAGCCCACGCGGTCAATGCGACGGGTGTCGGCAACCTGGCCGCTGCTTGCGGGTCCGTCGATGCAAAGTTGGTACATATTAGTACGGATTTTGTTTTCGATGGCACATCGACTCGTCCCTACCGTCCGGATGACCGAGTGAATCCGTTATCGGCATACGGACGGACCAAGTTGGCGGGCGAAAAGGCACTGACGAATAGCGGTTGTCGGTATTTGCTGGTGCGTACGTCATGGCTCTTTGGTTTGTTGGGGAAGAACTTTGTCGAGGCCATCCTGGCTCGCGCCGAGTCCGGTGAAGCGTTGACCGTGGTGACGGATCAGGTGGGTTGTCCCACGTTGGCGTCGGATCTGGCCGGGGGTATTGCGGATTTGTTGGATGCCGACGCAACCGGGGTTGTTCACTTTTGCAATTCCGACCAGTGTTCGTGGCACGGTTTTGCGGAAGATATCGTACGGATGGCGGGGTGCGAGGTGGCGGTGAATCGCATGACATCGGATGGGTTGGATCGTCCTGCCGAGAGACCCGCCTATTCCGTGCTCGACACGACCAGTTTTACCAGGTGGACCGGCTCGGAGCCGCGACCTTGGCGTGAGGCTCTTGCCGATTACCTGCGTCAGCGCCGGGAGCGGTCGGTGTCAGCCGGATCGACCGGGAGTGCGTCATGAACCCCTCAGGGCGTGCGCGAGCCGGACGCTGGGGGGTCGTGATTTTCTGGTGTGTGCTGCTGGTTGTGGTAGGGGTGGTCTTACGGCTGGCCAGTCCGAGCCAGCCCACGTCAGAGGCCGTGTCCCCTTTACCTGAGTCCACATCGCCTGAGTAACCCCTGGTGATTGTTGCTGATGTAGGTCTGGCGGCATCGTGGCGGTAGGGGACGAACCCATGGCGACAGGGCCGAATCCTGTGTTACGATGGTACCGATGGGTTGCGGATGGGGTTGTCCTTCTGCGATCGGCGTGAACGGGCGACGGAGATTGGTCGGCGTGCGGTTATCCATAGTCATTCCGGTGTTCAACGAGCAAAAGACGTTGGAAGCGTTGCTATCGAGTGTGATCGCGGTGGATACGGGTCTCTAACGAGAGATCATCATTGTCGATGACGGCAGTACGGACGGCACACGCGATTTGTACCCGCGGTTGCAAGCACGCTGGCCCGAGGAGCGGATTCAGATCAGGCTTCAACCCCAGAACCGGGGCAAGGGGGCGGCCGTCCGTTCGGGATTTGCACTGGCCACCGGGGATATCGTGCTCGTGCAGGATGCCGATCTGGAGTACGACCCCCGCGATTACCCCCGGCTGATTCGGCCCATTCTTGAGGGGAAGGCTGATGTCGTGTACGGCTCGAGGTTCATCGGCTCCGAGTACCACCGCGTCCATCTCTTCTGGCACATGATTGGCAATCGGGTGCTGACGTTGCTATCGAATATGCTTACCAATCTCAACCTGACGGACATGGAAACGTGTTACAAGGTGTTTCGCCGAGAGGTCATCCAATCCATCACGATCCGCAGTCACACGTTCACCTTGGAGCCGGAGTTGACCGCTAAGGTGGCACGCGGCAAGTGGCGTGTGTTTGAAGTTGGCATCAGCTACGCCGGTCGCGACTATGCCGAGGGCAAGAAAATCGGCGTTTGGGATGGGTTCAAGGCGTTGGCGGCCATTATCTGGTTTCGATTCCGAAACTGATCGGTTATCCATCCGTTCTGTGGGGGGCGGGTCGTGTTCATGCTGCCCGAGAGGCACTCCCAACCCTAGTACCGCTGTTTGTCGTCATGCCGTTCGCCGCTCGGCGAAAACGCGGGTCAGTTGTTTCACGGGGATGTCCAGAAATACTGGCCTCACAACGATTCTCTTGACGAATGTCTGAAGGTTCGAGACAGGCGCGCGTCTTCGGTCTGCTGCGGATTACAGGTTCCCGTGGCCGGGTGAAGGGGGGCCTGTTCATTCTCGTCAATGGGAGGTTTACCGGTGATGCGGACACGAAGTAGTCGGGTCGTAGCGCTTATGCGAAAAGACCAGCGTGTGTGGGGTTTGGGTCTCTGCGTCGTGGCAGTGTGGGGTGGGGTCACAGGATGCTCGAAGGCGGACCATCGTATCAGCATGGCCGACTTTCTGGCTGCGGAGCAGGCGAGAGCATCTACTACCAGGACCGTCCCGCCGAGTGATACTGAAACCCATGTGACCGGCGCGTTTACGCGCTATCGCGTCGGCGCGGGAGACGTTCTGGATGTGCGAATGATTGGCGGTGGCGGGGAGGCAATTTACCCGGAAATGAATATTCGCGTCAGCCGGGACGGGACGATCGATCTGCCCAACCTGAATCCGCTCAATGTCGAGGACATGGAGCTTGAAGATGTGGAACACGCGATCAAGTTGGCCTATGTGCCCAACGTGCATCGTGAGCTTGTGGTGAATGTCATGCCGTTGGCTCTGGATACCACGAAGGTGTTGGTGGTCGGAGCCGTTACCGAACCGGGATTGATCCCGCTTCGCCGCACGGAACGCAACGTGCTCTTTGCGATAGTGGGGGCCGGAGGTGTGACGGAAATTGCTTCGGGCCGCGCGACGCTTCGGCGGTTGAGCGATCCGGACAAGGAGGAGACCTACGACCTCACCGACCCCGTCGAGTTGCAGGCCGCGCTCGCGGCCCCGCCACTTAACCATGGCGATATCATCGAAGTCCAGACGGCCACGCCGAATACGGTTTATGTGGGTGGATTGGTCCAATTGGTCGGTCCGCAGACGATCGCAAACGGCGGTCATGTCAATGTGCTTCAGGCGCTGGCGGCGGCCGGGGGGCTTCGCGAAGACGTGGGCCCCAAAGAGGGGACCCTCATACGTCGTATGCCTGATGGTACGGACGTCCACGTCAAGCTCAATCTGGAACGTCTGGCTTTGGGACTCGATCCGAACCTCATGCTTGCGGCGGGTGATATCCTCTGGGTTCCCGAGACGTTTGAGACCCGCGTCAGAGATTTTATTAATAAGAACGTGTTCTTCCGAGCAGGCATCAGCGTGAACTATAACGTCACTGGTATCGAATACCTTAACCGGCAGAATCAGCAAGCTTCCCGGTTTACCGGGGGGAGTGGGCTTCAGGATTCATTTGACCCACTCGGGTTTCTGACGCGGAACAACGCACTACAGAATCTTGTGACCCGGCCGTAGGTGGCTCTGTGCGTAGTCCCGGCGGAGAGACCGGTTACAGGTTCGTGTTGTCGAAGACGAGCTGGTCGATCAACGCTACGAGTTGATCCAGTTGGGGTTTGGTGATCTGGGCGTCGGCCCCCACGGCGGCGCATTTCTTTTCATTGTCGTTGCTGACGAGCGAACTGAAGATCACAACGGGTAGATGTTTCATTTGCGGGTGGTTTTTCAGTTGCTTGGTGAGGTGTAGCCCGTCGATACGTGGCATCTCGATATCAGAGATGAGAATGTCATAAGCGACCCGGCCGTGCTTCTTCACATCTTCTTCGAGCTTGTCCCAAGCCTCTTGTCCGTCAACGCAGACGGTCACGTTGCTGTATTGCGCCTTGTTCAGATTGGTGATTATCAGTGCTCGCATCGCTCGTGAGTCCTCAGCGAAGAGGATGCGCTTGGTGCTACGGTGGTCTCGCTGGCTCATGCGTGAGGCGTGCTTTTCGAACAGGTCGATACCGCCTATGTCGAATACGATCTGCTCAAAATCGAGCATGAGTACCATCGATTCGTTGACGTGGGCGATGGAGGTCAGTGGTGCCTCGTTCACGCCGTCGAGGCCGGGCATCGCCGAGACATCGCTCCAGTTGACCCGATAAATCTGCTCGACCGTATCCACCAGGAAGCCGACACGGATGTCGTTGAACTCCATGATGATTGTTTTTCCGTCCATGGGATCAAGACTCGGTTTCTTTTTCAGCGCGGTCTTCAAGTCAATCAGCGGTGTGACCTTGTTTCGCAACTGAAAGACCCCCACGACAGCATCGTGCGTTTCAGGAAGGGAGGTGATTCTTACCGGTTCGATGACCTCCCGTACCTTAGCCACATTCACACCGTAACGTTGATCGCATAGTGTAAAGACGAGGATTTCGAGTTCGTTCGTTCCCGCTTCAAGCAAGATGTTATTTTGCGTTTGTGTCACGGAGGATGTCTCCAGGTTCCATGTTTCGTACGGTGCAGACCGGCTCTCCACGCTACGTCTATCGGCGATGTCGCGAAGGCACTCTTCCGTCGTACAAGGACGGGACACGGACGCGGTGCCGGGTGCCGATAAGTGGTGCCTTGACAGTCTCGGACCGGCCATCTACCGTCGCGAGAGGCTTGGTCGATCGACCACCTACTGTCGCTGTTTGGGGTCGGGGGGCTAGTGCGTGTTCTGGTGAGTTGCCGCTTCGTTTGTTCATTTTTTGAATGATCCTATGTCTCAAACGCTCTACTTACTCGACGGCTACTACCAGATTTATCGGGCGTTCTACAGCATCCGGCAGCCGTTTTCGAGCCCGAGTGGGGAGCCGACCGGGGCCACGCACGTCTTTTGCATGATGTTGTTCAACCTCATTCGTCAGCGGCGTCCGGATTATCTGGCCATGGCGCTTGATGTCGGTGACGAATCGGTGTTTCGCGTGGACATCGACCCGCAATACAAGGCCACTCGTGATCCGGCACCGGAAGATCTGATCACGCAGGCGGACCGGATCGTGTCGATCGTGGAGGCGCTGGGGATTCCGGTATGGCGGGTGCCCGGTTTCGAGGCGGATGATGTGATGGCCAGCGTAGCCGAGCAGCTTCGCGACGAAGATATTCAAATCTATCTGGTCAGTCGGGACAAAGACCTCGAACAGCTTCTGACGGATCGCGTTCACATGTATGATCCGACCAAAGGCGAGGTGATTGACCCGGACTCTTTGCTCGAAAAAAAAGGCTATACGCCGGAGCAGGCGCTGGAGATACAGAACCTCGTTGGTGACTCCACGGATAACATCCCCGGCATTCGCGGCGTCGGAAACAAAACGGCGATCAAGTTAGTGAACCAGTATGGCTCCGCTAAGGCGGTCGTGGCGCACGCCGATGAGTTGACGCCGAAAATGGCGGAACGCGTGAGGGCGTTCGCCGATCAACTGCCGATCACACGCGAACTTGTCACACTTCGACGCGATGTACCCGTCCCCACCGATCTCCAGGCCTGTTCGATGGGTCGGCTGCAGGCTGCGGCCGTGCAGCCGATTTTTGATGAGCTGGGCTTCACGACAGTGCGGGAGGCGTTGAATGAACTCCTGGGGCCGGGTTCATCATCTGGAGAAAACGTACCGGCGGCACGCGTAACTGCGGCGTCGGCGCGTCCGGGCACGTATGCGCTGATCGACACGGAAGAGAAGCTGGATGCGCTGGCGGAGTCGTTAGCTGCGCAGCGCTGCTTCGCCTTTGACACGGAAACCACCGGGCTTAATCCGGTGCGGGCGGCTCTGGTGGGCTTGTCGTTTTCGTGGCAGTCGGGGGAGGCGTGTTATGTGCCGGTGCGGGCCGCCGTGGGTCGCGTGCTGTCCGAATCGCTCGTGGTTGACAAGCTCCGTTCGGTTTTCGCCGACGCGTCGATCGGAAAGATTGGGCAGAATCTCAAGTATGATATCGTCGTGCTCAAACAGGTGGGGCTTGAGGTTGCCGGTATTTTTTTTGACACGATGATCGCGAGTTTTCTTCTCGATCCGCTCCGTCGTTCGCACGGCATGGACGCGCTGGTCTCGTCGATTTTCGGCCATGAGATGATTCCAATTTCTGACCTGATCGGCAAGGGCAAGAACCAGACCACGATGGATCAGCTCGACACCGCGCGGGTCTCCGAGTACGCGGCCGAGGATGCGGATTTCACCTTTCGGCTGTACGAACATTTCGCGCCGCTGATGTCCGGTAGCTTTGCAGAGAGGCTCTTTCGAGATACGGAACTACCTCTTGCGGAGGTGCTCGCTACGATGGAGCACCACGGTATCGCGCTCGATACGGCTTTGCTCGAAGCACTCGGGGAGACGATGTCCGACAGGCTTGAGGCGCTTCGCGAGGAGGTGTTCGAGTTGGCGGGGCACGAATTCAACCTGGATTCCCCAAAGCAGTTGTCCGTCGTGCTTTTTGATGAGCAGGGGTTTGAGCCGATCAAGAAAACCAAGACCGGCCGAAGCACCGACGCGGAGACCCTTCAGCTTTTGTGCGATCAGCAGGACAACCCGATTCCCAAGCTCGTGTTGGAGTATCGGGAACTGGCCAAGTTGAAGGGCACCTACGTGGACACGCTCCCGACGATGGTCTGCCCGCGTACGGGTCGGATTCACGCCAGCTTTCACCAGACCGGTGCCGTGACCGGTCGGCTGTCATCCAGCGACCCCAACCTACAGAACATCCCCATTCGCACGGACGCGGGGCGGAGGATTCGTGGTGCGTTTATCGCTGGTGACGACGACCATCTGCTGCTGGCCGCCGACTATTCCCAGATCGAGCTTCGATTGCTGGCTCATTTTTGCCAAGACCCGGCGCTGCTCGAAGCCTTCGCCGGCGGGCAGGATATCCATCGCACCGTGGCCGCCCAGGTCAACGGCGTATCGCTGGATGAGGTGACCAAGGCGCAGCGAAGCGCGGCCAAAGCTGTCAACTTCGGCATCATCTACGGCCAGACGCCTTTCGGGCTGGCCCGCTCGATTGGGATTTCCGTGGCAGAGGCGAAGACTTTTATCGACACGTATTTCATGCGATATCCCGGTATTCGGCTTTTCATCGACAAATGCATCGACGACGGCAAGCGTGACGGTTTCGTCGAGACGATTCTCGGGCGGAGACGGCCGGTTCCGGAACTGCGCTCGCGTAATCGGATGCAGCAGCAGGCCGGGGAGCGGGTAGCCGTCAATACCGTCGTGCAAGGGTCGGCCGCCGACCTCATCAAACGGGCGATGATTGCCATTCACCGGGAGCTGAAAACCGGTCCCTGGTACGCGCGGATGCTCGTGCAGGTTCACGATGAGCTCGTCTTTGAGATTCCCAAGAACGAGTTGGAAGACGCGGCGGCGATGGTGCGCGAGCAGATGGAGGGGGCGATTGCGTTAGATGTCCCCGTCACCGTGGACGTGTCGTGGGGGCGATCCTGGGCGGATGCAAAGTGACTTGTGCCGGTTTGTTGAAGTGTCCGGTTCCTCCCCATCCCTTTTGAAGTGAGTCGGCGAATCGGACGACGTATTCTATAGAGCACGCCCGGGACCTGGTATCGGTGGGGCAAGAGAAGGTCGACCGGAGTGGGCCGCTCGGGGGCGGTGATCGTCACCGGTCGGACTACGTCTTTTGACGAAGTGTCCGTTGCCACGGGTTCGTTGTCGGTGTACAAATGCCCCCGGATCAACCGGATCGCGCAGGCCGGTTTTTTCGGGAGCCGGTGCCGCCGAGTGGATACTAAGTGGAGCCATTGTCGGGTCGGTGTGCGGTTCCCTCGTGCCCTCGCGGCGATGGAGAGTTTTTGGTGCGTCACTCACGTCAGGTCATGATCGCTCTTGCGTTTTTTGGTTTGATGTCTGTTACACCCGGTGCGGCTCAAGATGCGGCACCCGCTTCGCCACGCCCCTCTGAGACCACGACCGATGCGGCCACGATCGCCGCAGCCGAACATGCCAAACAGTTGAGGACCTGTCGCGAGGGGATTCTGGATGAAGCCGCCCGAGATGTTGACCGGCGCCGTTGGGTGGAGCTTCTGTTTGGCTATGGCTCCGATCAGGCGACGGCGTTAATCGTCGAGTTGCTCGCACCGACGCAGCCCGTGGCGGTTAGCAAGACCATCTGCGAGGTGATGCTCGATACGGCCCGCGACAATCCCTCTCGCCTCGTGTCCGCGTTTGTGGAGCCGCTTCTGGTATTGCTTGGTGCGGAGGACGCCGAACTGCGCGATATGGTCGCATCTACGATCGCGGAGTTCCCGCGAGATGGGCTGGCGGCTCGGCTTGGTGATATTGCGGGTGATGACGGCGCACCGATGCCCAAACGGCTGGCCGCGATCGACGCGCTGTCCAACAACACGCAGCATCGTGAGGTGGTACGTCAGTTAATCGCGCGGCTGGATTCGTCATCGAGTGAGATTCTCGCGAAGGTAACGGCTACGTTGGAACAGGCCTCGCCGGAGGGGTACGGTTACGATGTCGCGCAGTGGAAGCGCTGGTGGCAGGATAATGAGCAACTAAGTGATGAGCAGTGGCTCGAAGGGCGGCTTCGCCTCTACCGTCAGCATTCGCGCCGGGTGACGGCTGCGTTCGACGCGTATAAGGCTGAAGCGCAGGTCGGGTTCGAATCGAGCATCGCTCAGATTCGGTCGCTGCAGAGCGAACTGTATCGGGTGTTGCCGCCGGAGCAGCGACGCACAAAGCTGATCGGCTGGCTGGCGTCACCGCTCTCCGTGGTCAAGCTCACTGCGCTCGATCTAATCAAATCTCGCATCGCGGACGAGGGCAAGCCACCGTCTGGTGAAGTGCTGTCCGCCCTGGTGAAGCTGCTCAACGACGGTGACGCCGTGCAACGTAGAGAGGCCTTGCTGATTATCCAAAATGTCCACGATCCGGTCGTGGTCGAGGCGGTGTTGTCGCGGCTCGAATCCGAGTTGGTACCCTCCCTGCGGCTGGCGGTGTTGTCGGCTCTGGGTCACATGCGCAGCGCCGAGGGCATTCCGGCGCTCGTCCGTGAGCTGAAGCAGGACACGGCCGACACCATGTTTGTGCGGGAGGCGGCGCTGTCGCTTGGCATGATCGCAGAGCGCGTCGAAGACAAGACGGCGTTTCAACCGGCGATTGAGCCGCTTCGGAAGCGTTTCACGGAAACCCCGACGGAAGATGTCGCGTTGCGTGCGGCTCTGCTCTCGGCCATGGCGGGTGTGGCGGACCGCTCTTTTGCCCCCGCTTTTGCCGAGACTGTCGAGTCGGACGATTTGCGTCTCTTGCAGCCGGCGATTCTCGGGTTGCGTACTTTAGGAGATCGTTCCAAGCTGGAGCGCATACGTGATCTGACGGCCAACGGAGATCCGCTCGTGCGTCTGGCCGCGATTGAGGCGGTGGCCGAACTCGGTCGAGACGCCGAAGATCTGCAGAGTCTGCTCACACGCCTGAACCCCTCGATCGAGCCGAACACCCTGGCCCGCGAGGCGGCGTGGCGCGGGTTTAGTAGCTACATGGCTCGGCGTCCCGTGTCGGAGCGGATCGACACCGCCAAGCGGCTTCGCGACACACCGGAATTGGCCGCGAGGTACTTGAATGAATTGGCCGACACACTGGTGGCAACGGGTGGTGAACCGTTGGATCTCGAAAGTGTGCGGGACGATCTGGCGCGGATTCTCGTTGCTCAGGGGAAACACGCCGCCGCGGCCGCGCAGCTTCGCTTGCTGTTTCAACAGCAGGTGGATCGTCAGGCGGAGTCGGCGGGTACGGTGGGTGTGAGGTGGCTCGACGCGTCGCTTCGGGCGGTTCCGCCGGTGGATGTGACCGAGGTGATCTCGCGTATCGTCACTCGTGTGTCGAGCGATGCGGTGCGAGCTGGCGTCATTGACGCGGTGACTCAATACGTGGATGACCCGGTCATTACCTCCGATGCGGAACGTGCACGGGCGGTGCTGGATGAGCTGAAAGCGGTCCCGGCGGACGGCTGGCCACCGCAGTGGGCGGCGCTGCTGCAAAAGCTGTCCGCTCGCGTACAGAAAAGCCAGCCCTGAGGTCAGCCCGTCAGCCAAAGGGCAGTAGCCTTTCGCCTTGGGACTCACGAACTACCCGTTCTGCAATGCGTTTTCGTGTGTCCGTCTCCGCCCCTCCGGCCAGGGTGGGGCATGGGGGTCCTCTGATTCGGACACGATCGCGGAGTTACCCGATATGATGGGTGGTGCCCCCGAAGCTATGAGAGCTACGGGCACCACGGATGCTCACGCAGAATACCACGAAGTGCTATCGCCTAAAACCCCGACACAACGAGCACGAAACGGGGCCAACTGGTGCGACACGACGCGAACGAAAATGAATGATACTAGTTTCAGTTAAACTGTGCCGATTCCGCCCATGTGGCATGGCACAGTGAGCTGACCAGTTCCGGATCGTTGGCGAATTGATTCCAGGCTGCGATGCCGGCATCGTACAGGGCGTCGTGATCTGCG
>JAJRSP010000260.1 GCA_024278775.1 Planctomycetota bacterium | reverse complement strand
TAGTCATTGGTGATCGTGCGGGTTCGCGCAACCGCTCCCTTACGGTCGCGGCTCTGTTCGTCTGCTCACGTGGAATGATGGCTGACGTAGCAGTCGTCTGTTTTGAGTGGAAATAAGCAAGGGCGCCACGTCGAGACTCGACGAAGCGCCCCCAAGACCAACCCTCGGGCCTACTGGTTTGCACACCGGCCCGTGGGTTGTTTTGTCAGGATATAGCGAGAGTTCCGGCTCGTGTAGTGTTTTATGCTGGATCACTCATCGCTCCCGGTGACTGCCCTTTGGCAATGGCTGCGAATGCCCGAGAATCTCGGACACTCTTGATTGGACACTCGTGCCACACTTTCTTGCCGTCATGCTAGCGAATGGCAGTGTCGAAGAAGTCCGTGAACCATACGCGGCGCTCGGGGGTACACATCGCATCAACGTGTCCGCCGCCTTCGATGACATGCAACGACTTCGGCTCCCCCGCAGCCTCATGGAGGGCGAGCGATTGACGATAGTCGACGATCCGATCACTCGTGCCGCACACGAACATGACCGGGCGCGGGGCGATGCGTGCCACCCAGTCGATCGGCTCGAGGTCCACCGAAATAACCCGCCGCGTCAGCCAGCCGGCGAACGGTTTGGCGAAGAGATTCTGCCTGCACACAAAAGCCGCCTCCGTGCGGTAATGGCAGAACGCACCCTCAGCCGCAAATCCCCGAAGAATGGCCTGTTTGGCCGCCACCACAATCCCGACCGCGCCGCCGAGCGATTGCCCCAGGCCGACGATCTTCAACGCGTCCACATCGTCGCGTGAGGCTGCGTATTCCACCGCCGCCAACCCGTCGTCAACCGTGCCGCGCCGCGTCGGTTTGCCGGTCGATTGCCCGTATCCGCGATAGTCGAAGCACAGCACGTTCCACCCGGCTGACGGCAGCCATTTCACGTGCTCAAAGTGCCCGGTGATGTTCCCCGCGTTGCCGTGGAAGTGAATGACGGTTCCACGCGCCACGCCTTCCGCCGGCAGGAACCAGCCGTGCAGGCGCGTCCCGCCGGTGCTTTTGAAATAGACGTTCTCAAAGGCAAGCCCGTGGGCCTCAGGGCGACCATAGACACTCGAAGTGGGCATATAGAACAGCCCGTCACCGACGCTCATGGTTCCCGCCCGCCCCGTCAGTTCCGCGTGGATTTAATGTGTTCGATGATCTCTTCCAGCATATCCTCAACCATGCCGAGCGGCGCGTAGCCCAACACGCGCTTGGCCCGCGTGATATCGGCGATGCAGTTGCGCAGTTCGCCCGGCTTGGCGGATTCGTACTGCGGTTTGAGGTCCGGCTTGATCATCTCGCACAGGACGTTGGCCAACTGGTTCACGGAGACAGCCACGCCGCTGCCGATGTTCAGCGTCTCGCCCCCGCTGTCCGATTCGAGCGCGAGTGCGCAGGCTGTCACGATATCGTCCACGCTGATGAAGTCGCGTTTCTGCTCGCCGTCGCCGAAAATGATCGGCGGCTGACCGTCCAGCAGGCGGTTCACGAAAATGGTAATCACACCGACATAAGGCGTGAGCGTTTGACCGGGGCCATAGGTGTTGAAAAAACGCAGCACGACCGGTTCGATTCCGATCTCCGGGCAGATGGTGCGAACGTATTGCTCGCTGGCCAGCTTGCCCACGCCGTAAGGGCTGATGGGTTTGCAGGCGTATGTTTCCGCTATCGGGGTCGGCTCGGGCGAGTCGGCGTAGACCGCCATAGACGAAGCATAGACGAAACGTTTGACGCCCGAATCCTTGCAGGCATCGAGCATGTTCAGCGTGCCAATGACGTTGACGGAGGCATCGTCGGTGAAGGCGTCGCAGGAATTGCGCACGCTCACGCGGGCAGCCAGATGAATCACCGCGTCCACGCCCTTAACAGCTTTGCGGGCGGTTTCGACATCGCGCACATCGCCTTCTATGAATTCGATGCCCTTGTGCAGCGTCTCGCGCGAGCCCATCGACAGATCATCGAGCACGACGACCTCGCAGCCGTCCAGGCGAAAAGACTCGCTCACGTGCGAGCCGATGAAGCCGGCTCCGCCCGTTACCAGTATCCGTTTGTGTGGTCCGATCATGCGTCCTGTTTCCCTTGGCCTATACCGATCGCCCGGGCGGGCACCTCACCTGTCCGAGACGATTCCGAAGCAACCCGCATCCTAGCCGAATATGCGTCAGCGGGCGAAGGCGAGCCCTTCGCGACGGGGTTCGATTACGGTTCTCCTTCCAAAAAGCGACTGAGCGGGGCGTGTGGCAAGCCGTTGTTCTGAAAAACGTCTCGTTTTCAGTAACCTTCTTGGGAGGAGAACCGTGTCTTTGGGCCTGGCGAACTACGGGCAATCGCCGTAGGTGTAGGTTGGGGAGCAGCCGCCCTGGGAGAGGGATATCGTGCCGTTGATGTCGCCGGAGATTTCAATGCCAACGTCGGCGGAGAGGCAGCCGAGGGAGGAGATGTCGCCGTTCAAGTCGCCGTGGCTGCCGTCGCTGGAATCATCCAGAACCTGAATGCAGCCGTCGAATGCGATCGGGTCGAGCACCACCGGGAATGAATTGGGGCCGAAGTATATGTCGCCG
>JAJRSP010000259.1 GCA_024278775.1 Planctomycetota bacterium | reverse complement strand
GGCACGATCACGCTATCCTGCCCGTTGACCTTACCGCCGCCGCGAACCACCGTGAACAGGACATCTTCCATGGGTATGCCGTTGCACGCGTCGCTGACCCACACACGCAACGGCATCAGCGCCGGACCGCCGGCTTCGGCCCGCTGGTTGTTCCCCGTGCCGATGTTGATCTGGTTGACCGGTGCCGACAGGGCCGAGGCGCAAAACGCCACCGTGCCTTCGATGCTTGTCGAAGTCACCTCGACGCGGTTGTTCCCGCACCCGGCGTCGGAGCCGAGCCGCCAGTAGGCGCTGACCTCACCGTTGGCATTGGTACGCGCCTGGAACATCATGGCACCGGGGTCTCTGTCTGTGGCGTTCGGCGTGATTGCTGCGACGCTGGTCCCAAGCCGGCCGTTGCTCCGCGTCACCTTGAAGGTCACGATCTTGTTGACAAACGGTGTGATGCCGTCGGCGTGGGTCATCCGCACGACGATCGGCGCGGGTAGTACCGTGCCCATCTGTTGCGGATCCTGCGCATTGCCCGAGACGACAACCATCCGCGGCGTGCCGGCCGGGACCGCGGTTTGAGTGACCGTGATCTGCTGGCTCACCGTGTTGCCCATCGCATCCGTGGCCGTGGCGACGATCACGTTGGGCTGACCGAGCAGATTGAGCGGGACACCCTGTGCGAAGAAGGTTCCGTTGCTGCCGATGCCGACGTCCACGACGGCGTCGATCGGGTTGGCCGCGTCACCGTTGACGACGAGTTGCACTTGCAACCCCATAAACCCGCTGAGCACATCACCCACGCGACCGGCCACGTCCGTCGTGGCCGTGGTGATCGTCTCGGCGTCTACCGGGAAGTCGAGGAAGAGTTCCGGCGGCTGCGTGTCGTGCGTGACCGTGGTCATCACGGGCGGACTGCGTACGCCGTCACAGGTGCTCAGCGCCGTGAAGAAGATCGCGTTGCCGGAGTCGGGCACCAGTGGGATGTCTGCGGTGAAGGCGTTATTAGTGACCGGGACGGTGAACAACCGCATCGGATCACCCGGCGGCAGCCTCGGAGAAGACACCTCCACCGAAGTCGCGCCCGGTGCGCGGCCCGTGATCGTGACCGATGTTACTGTCGTCATCGTTGAGTGTGCATCAAGCACCGGCACAGGCGGAGGGATCAGACCCGTGAGGAGGGGAGGGGTCGCAGGCACAACCAACAACTCCCCGGACTGGTCGGCCAATGCGTTACTGATGTTGATTGTGTAGGTGTTGCATTGGGGAAGGGGTGGGATAAAAAAGAAGATAGCCGATGTTCCGAATGCCCCGCCAACACCGAATGTGGAAACTATGGGATTGCCACTTCCGCCCACTAGAAAGCAACTACGCTCATCAATCAAAGCATCGGTAACGATCTCATTGAAGTCTACTTCGACGGTATCGAACACGCCTAAGAGATTGCTACTAGGCTCCCGAATCGCCATCACAATTGGCGGTGCCCCATCGGTAGCAGGCAGCGCTCGCCCTTCTGCCAACCGAAAAATCGCCACGTCAAGCGCGTTGACGCATCCGTCAAGGTTCAGGTCCGACATCGGATCGAAACCAGAGGCTGTCGAGCAGAGGGCGAGGGCGGCCGCAATCTGAGTTGCGTCGGCCGAGTCCACGACCCCGTCGCGGTTCGCGTCTCCTTGCAGGATGTTGATCCGAAAAACCGCCTGTCCGCCGCGAACGCCGTCACCGGAGGGTAGCGCAGCGTTCATGGGGTTGACGATCTCGCCATCCAGTTCATTGCCTGCGACATCCGTCAGCGTAAAGTCCACCACAATAGTTAATCGATCGTCGCGAATCGGTGTTGCAAAGGTTACTGTCAGGATGTCTGTCGCGTTGTCATACGAAGTCGTGAAGTCGGTCACGGTTCCACCGCCCACCGTCCACGCCGTGATCGCGCCCGCGGGGATCGGCGTGGCCATCGGCTCCGTAAAGCCGATCTGAATCTCGGGTACACCGACAAGGTCTACCACCCAATTCCCCGGTGTGGGTGTCAGCCGATCGATGCGAGGCGGGGTCACATCGAGTCCGAGACGCATGGCGCGCTTCGGTGTTTTCTGGGACGTATCGGTGATGGGTCGCGAACGGCGACCAGCTTTGATCGGCGAGGCTACTTTCTGTGAAACCGCTTGATCGACATGCGGTTCGCTCGTTGTCTGAATCAGTGCGGGCGGAGCGCCGCCGGATGGATCAGCGTGTACCCCGCTCGTGCTGGCAAACACAGCAGCAACAATAAAAATCATTCTGCGCATTCCGCTTCCCCTCACAGAACCCCGTCGAGTTTCGCTGCCCTGTTCGTGCGGCGGCGAAGAATGACCGTCCCGGCCGTCAGCACCAATAGCGCCATCGCAACCACTGCCCATTCGGAAGCCGCCGGAACGGCGGGCAAGCACGGTGTGGGCAAACCGGCACAAGTGGAACTCTCTCCCTGGTGCGTCCCGCCCAACACCGCGCACTCCGCCTCCGTAATCGAGTCCTGACACGTGGCATCCGGCAAACAGCATGCGCCTGTGACACCAAAGGCAGGCGATCCGCTCGGCTGCGGTGGATTGTCTGGGATGAAGGTGTATGTGCCACCCGTAGCGGCGGCCAGCGCCTGAAAGAACACCGCATCCGAAACGCCGCCGCCTCGCAACGCACCGGTTTC
>JAJRSP010000258.1 GCA_024278775.1 Planctomycetota bacterium | reverse complement strand
GAAGTTTGACATCGCTGCGGCCGTTCCGGCTGACGCGATTATCACAGACGTGTCGCTCACCATGAATATGTCACGCACCATCGAGGGTGCGACGATCATCTCGCTGCATCGAGCGTTAGCCGATTGGGGAGAGGGAAGCTCGAACGCCCCCGGTCAGGAGGGTTCAGGAACCGCCGCCGCGTTGGGAGATGCGACCTGGCTGCACCGCTTTTTCAACTCGACTCTCTGGACCACCCCTGGAGGGGATTACGAACCCGTGGAAAGTGCGAGCACGATTGTCGTGGGTTTTGGCTTTTACACATGGAGTTCCACGGCAGAAACCATCGCGGATGTGGAGTACTGGCTTGCCAACCCGGGCAACAACTACGGATGGATCGTACTCGGTGAAGAGTCTATCTCCGGCACAGCCAAACGGTTTGACAGCCGGGAATCACCGCAGCCCGCGAACCGACCGGTGTTGCAAATCACATATACACGCACGGTCCCGGCCGCATCCACCTGGGGGCTCGTGGTGATGTCAGTGCTGCTCGTCATCTCGGGTTCCCTCTTCCTGAGACGCAGGCCAAGCGTCGCCTAGTTTCCGCGGCGTTGGTCCACCACGACGGCTTACCTCGCCCCCGCTTTGCGTCTGCGGTACACTGCCCGTATGGTCAACGCAGATCTTGCCAGCCTGTTCGAGCGTATCGCCGATCTGATGGAGATTGACGGGGCCGATGCGTTTCGGATCAACGCCTACCGTCGATCCGCCCGCAGTATCAAGAATTGCACCGAAGACATCGCCGCGCTCGCTGCCGAAAAACGTCTGACGGAGTTGGCTGGTGTCGGGAAGGGGACGGCCGATCGCATCGTGTCCTATTTGGAAACCGGTCGGATCGATACCCTGGATGCGTTGACCAAGAAACTTCCCGCCGGGTTGCCGCGATTATTGGTAATACCCGGATTGGGACCGAAGAAAATCGCACTGGCCCATCGGGAGTTGGGCGTCGCCGGGCTGGATGATTTGAAACAAGCCATCTCATCCGGAAGACTCGCCGGGTTGCCCGGGCTGGGTGCCGCAAGCGTGAAAAAAATCGCTGAGGGAATCGCCTTTTTAGAAACGAGCGGCGATCGCACCCCAAGAGGTGTCGCACTGCCGATCGGTGAGGCTTTTGCCGAACGGATCGGGAAGATACCCGGCGTGACGCGGGTGGAGATCGCCGGTTCGCTGCGCCGCGGTCTCGAAACCATCGGTCATATTGACATCCTCTGCGCGGCCACGGACGGCGCTGCGGTCGTCACTGCGTTCACTGAGTTTTCCGAGGTGCAGCGTGTGCTCGCGTCCGGCAAGACGAAGGGCTCTGTCACGGTGGAGATCGAAGCGGACCGTGAGGTGCAAGTAGACCTTCGTGTGGTGGAGCCGGCCTCGTTCGGTGCGGCGCTGCAATACTTCACCGGATCGAAGGAACACAACGTTCGCCTCCGCGAGCTTGCGATCAAAAAGAAACGGCGGCTGAACGAGTATGGGCTGTACAACGGCGACGAACGCATCGCCGGCGAGACTGAATCGCAGATTTACACGGCGCTCGGGTTGCCGATGATTCCGCCGGAACTGCGCGAAGACCACGGCGAGTTTGATCTGAAAGAGACACCGAAGCTCGTAACGCTTGATGACATCCGCAGCGATCTGCACATGCACACGGTGGCCAGCGATGGCAGAAACACGATCGAGGAGATGGCCCGGGCGGCGCTGACACGCGGCTACGAATACATCGCGATCTGCGACCACTCGAAAAGCTCAACCATCGCGAACGGTCTGTCCGTGGAACGGATGACGGCACACCTCCGAGAGATTCGCGAGGCCAACGACCGTGTGCGCGGGATCACGATCCTTGCGGGAACGGAGTGCGACATTCTGCCCGACGGCTCACTTGATTACCCCGACGAGCTACTGTCTCAATGTGATTGGGTGGTGGCCAGCGTGCATTCCGCGATGGGTTCGGCCGGCAAGTCGAATAAACTCAGCCCGACAGAACGCACGATCGCTGCGATCGAAAACCCGTACGTGTGCGTGATCGGGCACCCCACGGGCCGGCTCATCCACCGTCGCCCGCCGATGCAGATCGACATGCGTCAGGTGATTGAGGCGGCGGCCAAGACCGGCACGTTTTTGGAGATCAACGCCAACTGGATGCGCCTGGACCTGAAGGACACGCACGCGAGGCAGGCCATCGAAGCCGGCGTCATGCTCTCGATCAACACCGACGCGCACCGCACGCAGGGGCTGGACCAGCTTCGCCACGGTATCGTCACGGCCCGCCGCGCGGGTGCGACGAAGCGCGACATTGCCAACTGCCTGACACTGTCTGCGTTGCGCAAACGCGTGCGTAAGATGCGCGACGGGTGAGGCGAATCTGCGCGGCGACGAGTGGCAAGGGTGGGGACCGCACGATAGGGTGGGCTGTTGCCCTCCGACGATGCCCGATTACTCTCGTGGCACATCACCACGATGAAGAACAATTGTTCGCCGCCATCCGTGGCCACGATCCGGGCTTAATTATCGTTCCGTGCCCTGCCGGCACTGTACCCCCTAACCGCTGGACTTTTCCCGTGTGTTGTGAATCGAGCACGTTTGTGTATAATGAGGCGGCACCAATTCTGGATTGTTGTGGAGGGAGAAGAAGCGTGAAAAACGTATTTCTGCTGATCTGCGTCATATCATTAACACAAGCCACGGGATTGCTTCGTTCGGCGCATGCGGGGACCGCCCAGCCTTCGTTTGATGTCGATGGTGACGGGTCCATTGCTCCGGCAGACATTCTCGCGTTTGTGGATCACATGCGGCAATACCCGCTCGCCGAACGTAACCCGCTGTTCGATTTCGACTACTCCGGGGTGGTTGACGAAGCTGATACGGCCGCACTGGCTGAGCACATCCGAGCACTTCGGGGACAGCAGGCTGCAAGCGGTGCGACCGTAGGTCTTAGAGGCGCCCAGCCCGGTTCGCCGTCGTTCGTTCACCAAGTCGCCGGATCGTCTGTGCTAACCAGCATCGGGTTAGTTCCTCACACACCCGGTCCCTACGCGCTAGGCTCGTCTGTCGATGTGGATGTTGTGGTTACGAACCATGAAGGTCAGGCGATTCAGCCGCGTCTGATCCAGTTTGATTTTTCGGCCACCGATCCCGCGCTAAGTCTGCCACCCACGTTCAACTTTCAGTTGGTGCCCCCGCTCGCCACCGATGGCCAGTACGCACGTTTCGAGACAATGCCTATTGCCACCGTCGTCTACACCGGCCTATCACCCGCACCCGGACTCATCCTGGATATTCCCGACGGCGGCTCCATCGTGCTTGGCACCATCACGGTTGGTTTGCCGGCCGTCGCCGGTTCGTTTTTTCTGGATGCGACTAACCCGAACACACCAAACCTCAATTTCGGTGCCCGGCTCGACTATGGCTTCGATGTCCGGACGACCCTGCACACGCTAAACCTGAACCTGTTTGGCGACCCGCTTGAGTTAGTGGTTGGGCTACCCTGTCAGGTCGATACCGACTGCGACGATCACAATAACTGTACTGTGGACATTTGCGATGTCCAAGCCAACTGCGTTCACGAACCGATCATAGGATGTGTGCGTGTGCCGGCCACGTCTGTCTGGGGTTTGAGTGTGATGTTATTGATGGCGGTGGCGGTCGGCACGCGTACATTTAGAGAACGCCGCGCCGTGTAGGTCGTGTTGTTTCAATCAGGCAGGGAAGGTCGTTCTTTTGCCTCAAGGCGCAAGGTTGACCTGCCACGTGGGTTACCGGGGTCTTGCTCCGAAGCGGCGAGCCATGTCGTGGATCTCGTCACGCACGCGCCGTCGGTTTTTTGTCGCGACGAACGTTCCGGATAGATCCACCCGCTCGAACAAATCATCGGCCGCGATCAGTTGCCGCGTGGGTTTGAGCCGGGCGAGGTCCAGCGAGCCTGTGATCGTGTCACCCGAACGGTT
>JAJRSP010000257.1 GCA_024278775.1 Planctomycetota bacterium | reverse complement strand
TGGCGGCGGCCAACACGGTCACGACCGCCAACACCGCCACATGCCGCCGAGACACTCCAACCATCGTTTCGGACGGCCGTGGAGACACCGATAAACGGTGACGCTGCAGATAGGCATAATGGACCGTCGTCAGCACCAGCGCCACGCCCACGAGAATCTCCGCCACCTCACCCTCGTTGAATCGAAACGGTCCCACTTCGAGAATCGCACCGGCCACGAAAAATGCACTGGCATACAGCGGCGGCGCGGCCAGTCCGTGCTGATCCAACCAGACTACAACCCGTAAGCGTAACTTCAGCGCGAGCGGATAGATAAAACCATATAGCAAGAGCGAGGCGGCCAACGCATACGTGATGGTGGCTTTGAGCGTCGTAGCGTACGGACCGGTCAGGAAATTGTGCAGGTTCAACTCTCCCTGGAGGTTGTTTTCCTTGAAATATGCGGGCGAGGAGAATCCGAAGATCCGCTGCCCCCAGGATATTTCCTCCATGGCCGCGTAGAAACAACTCAACGCGAGGAGGATAAAGAACCACCGATAGACGCCGCGACGCGATGCCAAACGCAATGACAGCCAGAAGGACACCACGAGGCACCAAAACTGCATCCACTCCCCGAACAGATCCTCATAGGTCGCCCAGATGTAGAGCATGGGATAACGGACCGCGGCGATAGCATAAAAGGCAAGGATCGACGCGAGAACGATGGACGCCAACACCCACTGCGGAGCTTTTTTGAGCAGACGTATCATACGATGGAACTCCGTCGGCGACGCACGGACCCCCAGCTCGGAATGCACCTCCGAAGACTCGGATCCCCCTGGAAGTGTACGATACCGCAGAGCGTTCCCGCACGGTGTCGGATCCTTATCGGCCGTCCGGAACGGAACGCGTCATGCCACAGCACCGTCCGGTAGCCGTTCACTCCGCCATACGAGCGGGTCGACGCGTAGCATCCGAATCATGGTATGGGGACATCGGTTGAACCAGTGTTCGACACCCGAATCTTGACCGCCCCAAATGGGGAACCATTGCCCGAACTTGCCGAACGTATCGAACAGGATGAACCGGGCCACAGCACCCTCTTCATTCGCACCCGATACCAATATCTGAAGCGGGTAGGCCAGATTGCCGACCACCGGCGCAACCCCCACCCATAGAGCAACCCACGGTCTCTCCCTACCCAGCAGCGTGTTCTGGACCATGCGGATTAACGTGTACATCGTGCGCGCGCACGGCCCCGCCGCAAGCAGCGCGACCCCAAGCGTCACATCACCTATGGCCCCGGCCATCCACAGCGCCGGAATGATCCACCACTGGACCAGTTTGACAAACGGTTTGATCGCAAGTTGGACGCCGAAGTCGGTGAGGTAGGTCGCGGCCTCCTCGCCTTGAAGATGATTTCGTAGCTCGTCCGCGTGAGGCTCACTTAGATGACCGCGTCGCTGCCACGCCGAAAGCCTGGACGCCACATAAGCTCGGGCCATTCGCGCACGGAACTTCTGCGAACGAAGTGCCGCCCAAGTCTGCTTCATGATCTTACCTAGCTGAATGCGCCGAATGACGGCGAAGATCGTGGGGAGTAAAGTCCCCAGCGCGTTCACCGAACGTCGCACGCCACGTACGGCCTCACGCGAATACCATCGCACGGGATGGCGAAGATACCACGCGGCCTGTTCGTCGGTAAGGGACCCCGTAACGTGTCGGTAGGTCACGCTGCATTGATGACGCGAGAGGGACTTCCATTCGCGCTGTCGAACGTCCAGGGTGTCGATGTCCGCCTGCATTCGTTCAAGGCGATCCCCGCCGATCGCAGCGGTCAGCCCCTGATGGTGCTCGCTGACGTATCGGCGTAGTTTTGTCACATCGACATCATCAAAGAGCGGCCCCCGGTGCCGTAGCGACTTCGGAACATAGTAACGAACCAACTCGATCGGGTTCATCGGAAACAACGCAGGAACGCCCGACTCCAGATCGATCCAGACCCAGGAATGACCACCGTCACCGTCCGACCCATCGCGCATAAAGTTATTGACTGCCACGGGATTGCCACGTCCCGCCTGCCAGACAAGTCCATCAAAACCCGATTCATCCAGACGTTTCTGTAACGGTCTCATCACCCCGCGGTAGACATCAGCCAGTTCATCATCTTCCGGTTCCGTGTAGGGGTGTTGAAGCGCGACATGACGCCCGTGGATCAGCTCGCAATGCATTTCATAGGCGTGTTTCTCAACATTCCACCGGTATTCGTGCGCACGAGCGACGCGCAGCTTCGTGCCAAACCAGTATCCAACCAACTCCGCAAGAATACGTCGGCGCATCACGGCCGCTTCGATCGCTGCCTCGCACCAGAGGTACGGGTTCGGCGCGCCAAGCAGCGCGTACTGCACCACCTTGCTCAACCCACTCGCACCAAACACCTTCCTCGCGATGTCTTGGCCGGACGCATCTCGGCTGCAGTACACCACTCCGGACCGACCCCGGCCGAGTTCACGATCAACATGCGCTCGCGTGTCGCGTGCGACACCCGACGGCCCGGTGGCAGGTTGCTCGGTTGCAGGTGGATGGCTTCGATGCGACCGCGTTTTTCTCCCAGGCCTTCGACGCGGCGCGTCGTGGCTCGTTTTGGATACCCCCGCCTTCGATCTGTGGCCTCTATGGCGGGCTTTGCGACCGGAACGCAAAGTGGTCATGACGGATGAGCTCTTCACGAAACGTCTCCAAGATCAGACATACGATCGGGTCACAGGAACGCCACAACGCGAACAGGCGAGAGCGAAGATTCCCGCTCTCGCCTGGTGCGCGCTGGTACAAATAACAAGGGGTGGACCCTACTCGATCAAGACAACGCGGAGTTTCCCACCATTGTTGCCCGTGCCGAAACCACCCGATCCGTCGGTCCCCGTGCAGGCACCAATCACATCGCCATGCGCCAGATGCGCACCCAGGCTCGACACTCCGATCGTGAGGCGTTTACCGTTGTCCAGGTCGCCACCACTGATGTGACAAACCGTAATGGTCTCCAGTCCCCCAACGCTTCCCGGGCCGTTTCCATCGCTATCATCACTATCGCTGGAATCACCGGCTTCACTGTCGTCGCTGTCATCCGGATCACCCTGGGGACAGACACAAGGACCAAGCGTGGCACCTTTGTCAAAGAAATGATCGGCGGCATTTTCGTCGATCATGACCGTGGTACCGCCGTCGCTGTCGGCGCTGTCACCGCTAAAGTGGCTCTCGCTATCGGAACTGTCGTTGGCTCCGCTGTCGTGGCTGTCATCACTGTCAACGCTGTCACCGCTCGCGCTGTCGTCACTGTCATCGCTGTCGCCACCACCTCCGCTGTCACTACTGCTGTCACTACCACTGTCGGCGTGCTCGCTGTCATCGCTGTCGACACTATCGCCGCTTGCGCTGTCGTCGCTATCATCCGGGTCACCGTGCATGCAAACCAGGATGCTTCCTTCCGGGACGACGTCCCAGCAATCGGCCTCCTCGTACTGCGTATCGAGATACATCGCGGCGGCGTGCGCGCTGACGTTCGTCGCCGACTTTCCGAAGATGCCCGCAAAATAGAGCGGCAAGCTGCCGTTTGGCGAGTCTTCCGTACGACGCACGGTAATACGCACGGCGTTTTGAGGTGCCTCACCTGCCACAAACGTGTACTCCTTCGTGACGGCATCCAACACGGCATGACCGAAAACGATATCGGTCCCGGGGTCTATGATTACGGGTTCCCCCATGACCTCGTTGCGCCCGGCATACTCAACCGCAGCCGCTATCGCACCCGGGAACGGATCGGTGCCGATATCGGTTGATGCGATGACACCCACCGCAGCCAGAGCCGCCGCATCCGCAGCACGCTGTAAATCGTTTCTGGCGTTGTACATGGCTCCGACGTCCACCGTGATGGCGGCGAAGCCAAGGAGGACCGGAATCATCACGACGACAAGAACGGCTACCGCCGCTCGACGTCGCCTCATTCGACGCTTCGTACCACCCACTAACTTCATCAACATGAGAGTCCTCCCCCTGAGAGTCGTCGAGTCAGCGGAAGTGCGACTCGACTGTCCAATGGCTATCTTTCCGGCTGCCTTATGGGTTCCCAAACACCTGTCCGACTTACCCAAGGACCATCAGCCGCTCGCACCTGAGACTCTTCGTCTTGCCGGCACGATTCCTGTTGTGTGTCGACAACCTTGTCGCTCTAGGCCCGCCACCAAACGCCCCGTTCGTTTCGGCGTCATCACGGCGTGACCACTTACACTTCCGGCCTCCAAAAACTGCACAATTCGAAGGTACGATAGACTCGCCGCACGTGTCGAGTTGAATAAATCAAAATGCGTCAATTCGAGAAAAATAAGAGTGTTGGCAGCCGATAACGGCAACCATCCGCAAGGGAGACCACAGAAACAACGCTTCTTTTCAGGACGGGACATACCGGACGGTTCGTCATGAGGTGATCACACCGCTGTCGAAGCGATAACCACACCGTCCGATCATCGCTGCCCATTGGTCTACCGAAGAAATCGGAGATTCAGGTGTGACCGGTCAAACCGCACGAGCACATTCGATCCTCGAACAACCCACGAGTCACCCAACCCATGAGAATCGTGGAAGGGACTGTGAAGTGCCTGTTCTCCGAGAGGCCATCTGCCGCCTTCACGTGCCCGGCACCAGACGCTTCGAGAGCCCGTAGCCAGGCGGGCGGGCGAGCAGGACGACGCGAGCGCCATACCCACTGAGAATGATTTCGTCGGTAGCGTTGCGCCCGTCCAGTTCCGCAGCGGCAAGCCAATGCCCCTTGTCAACGTCCTTGAAGATGGTTTCTCCATGCCAGCCATCCGATTCACGGGTGAGGAGGCGCACTTGCTGTGAGTAGCCAAACAGCGCCACCGTCTCCTTGTCCGGATCTGTGTCGAAGCGTCCGGCGGCGATGCCCCGCGGACCTTGCGGCCCCGCATAGATCATCTCCGAAATGAAGCGCCCGTCCGACTCTTGGGAGAGACGGAGGATGCGACCGTCGTCCGCGGTGACATAGAGCACGAGGGGGTCACCCGGCTTCGGCGGCTTCAGAGCGATTCGCCCCAGGCCCATCTCCGTTCGGTAGATCACGGTCCGAGTTGGCTGCCCGGATTTGAATTGCAGCAAAGCCACCTCACCTGCGCGGGAAACCGTTGCGACCGTGGGAGATACGCCCGCTGTCTCTTCGAGGATCACAGCGTCGCGAACCCTTCCGGGAAGCACCCGCAATAGCCGATGCGTAAACGATGTACCCGTATCGCCGTTCGGCACAATGCAATACATCCCACCGGGCCGCGTGAACGCAATCAGCTCCTGTCCGGCCCGGGAAGTATCCAGGTCGCCCGCGACAAGTGTGTGTATCTCTCTACCGGGCACGTACGCGACCACGTTCACGTCGAAGCCCCCCTGCGCGTGCGGCCACACCTGGTAGACGTTTCCACGCTTCCCGCCCACGTAGAGCTCTTTTCCCGATCGGCGCGGGTCCACATCAGCGTGTGCGATGGCACCGAGCCACCGCCCATCCTGCACGACCACCTGAGGCGTCCACTTGCCGCTGTATGAATTGAGAATCGTACACCGACCCTTGTCGTCGAGGGCCACGATCTGAGGGCAGCCGTACCGCTCGTGAATCGGCAAACACTTGACGGTCCAGATGCCGGAGTCTCCACGGTGTACGAGGTAGGCATCGAAGCCGCCCAACGACGCCAGCGGCACCTCACCCTTCCACGGCTCTACATGAGGCGCACTCTTGGCTTGAGGCGTGTGACAGCCAGAGTAAAGAAGAAGGATGAGGACGGCGGGAAACTTAGCAATTGAAGCATACAGGCGACATCCGCTCATCGTCAGATCCTCCGTGTTGGGTGGCCACGTCTGCGGATCACGTCTACGGATACCGTCTACGGATACCGTCTACGGATATCGTAACGACCTGCGTTCGTTTTCCCTACGAATCACGTAGCGCTCGTCTTCGCGAGGCGTTCCTCTGCCTGGTTGCGAAGCAGGGTGATCACAGCGTGCCAGCGATCTGTCACTTCCGCGAACTCATACCGCAAGATGTCGGCCAACAGCACGTGATCCTGGGACTCAAGCGCGGTTCTCATTTGCAGAAGCGTCTCTTTAGGCTTGCTGATAATCTCCGTCAACGATTCCTCGCGGATCGTCACCATGTCCATATCCAGATTGAGCATCACGATCGACTTTGCGACGGCCTCGTGAATCTGCTGCCAGACGCTAAGACACTGCCCCAAGAGTTGGATCGCTTCCTGCGAGTTCCCTTCGTTAATTAACTCCGCCACACGCTGACAGCCATTCTCGGTGTTTTCCAGCGTGACCGAAGCCTGCACCATCGCGTCAGTCACGAGTGCCTCTTTCGTGTTCGTGATCACATCCAGCCGCGTCAACTCTGTGATCGGACGGGCCATCGCCTGCGTCATCGCACCGGCCTCCACCGGCGTGCCGTCGCACATGATCCCCATCACGATATGCCCAGCTGGACAATCGTGTTCCTGTATGTGAACCACCACGTCCTGAACGGTCTGCGCATCGCTGGAACCAGCGTCCATCTTTTCGTCGTTGATAAAAATATCCACGGATTTATCCCAATATCAGACCATGCCACCCGCCCACGAGCGAACGGCCTACCCGCGGAGTTTACCCCGAAAACCAAAACACGTCACCAGCCGGCCACCGCACCCCGTTCGCGTGGTTGCCTACCACCTACTTGGGTGGATGATCCGGAGGAAACGGCGGCGGGATCGGCCAATCCCCCAATAGCGCCACCATGTCCGTGACGCCGAGCGGCCTCGGCAAGGCATACGTCTCACCAAAGAGGACTCCGGTGGACGCGCCCTCGGCACCAGCCGACGATCGAACGTAATGCTCCAGCCATTTCGACCGCGCTTCATCAAATTGCGATCTGTAGCAGCGGATGGCTTCGAGCTTCTGGTCGATCGTATCGGTGATGTCGATCACGAACTGGCTGTGAAAATGATGCTGTTCGGCCGCGATCCGCACCGGGCGGTAGATCAGATGGTCCACCCGAAACGGCTCGGTACCGTCGAACCGGTCGTTCCATTTGGTCAGTTGCGAATAGAACCGCGACGCCTCGGTGATAAGCTGAGCCTGGTAATGATCCGGCGAGGCACCGGGGGTACGCCCGAACATCCCTACAAGGATCTTCGGACGATACTTGCGCAGCGCCGTAGCGACCTTGTACCGCGCCGGCGGGCCATCCATAAGCTCTCGGTTGGTGATGCCGAGCATCTCGACCACCTGCACGCCGAGGATTTTGGCGGCGGCCTCCATCTCCTTCATGCGGGTTTCGGGATCGCCGCGGGGGGTCGGCTCGCCGTTGGTCATGTGGATCATCCCCACACGATGGCCGAGCTTGACCATCTTGGCGATCGCCCCGCCCATTCCGATTTCGAGATCGTCCGGGTGTGGCGCGGTGAAAACGATGTCGAGTTTTTGGTCGCTCATCTTCGGGATTCTCGTTCCTATGGGGTAAGTGCAGCACCCGTGTCGAGGGCGGTGTCCGTTCTGACACCGCAGCGGGAGAAGTATAGGCATGTCGGACATGCGCTACAAGCGTACCCATCGTAGTAAATCGTATACCGGTAGAGCCGTACCAGCGAGCCAGTTATGATCGTGAGCTTGACAATGCCGCCCCTTCCCGCGACCTTTCACCTAAGCAGGGAGAACGAACGGCATGCGGGTATTATCCGGTATACAATCGAATGGTAAGCTACACCTTGGCAACTACTTAGGTGCCATCACGCAGCATCTCGCGATGCAACACGAACATGATTGTTTCTTCTTCATCGCCAACTACCACTCCCTCACAACGATCCACGAGCCCGAGCGGCTCCGTGCCTACACCCGTGATGTCGCTATGGATTACCTGGCCTTGGGGCTTGATCCGAAAAAGGCGTGCCTCTTTCGCCAGACGGATGTCCCCGAGGTCTGTGAGTTGACCTGGATTCTCTCCTGCGTCACAGGCAAGGGGCTACTCGAACGGGCCACCTCCTACAAAGACAAGGTGGCCAAAGGAATCTCCTCGTCTATGGGGCTCTTTTCCTACCCGGTGCTCATGGCCGCAGATATTTTGATCTATCGGAGCCACCTCGTGCCTGTCGGTAAGGACCAGACGCAGCACGTCGAAATGGCCCAGGACATGGCCGGCTACTTCAACCAGACGTTTAAGCGGGAGGTCTTCCAGCGCCCCGAAGCGAAGCTGAACGAATCCCGTGTGGTGCCTGGTGTCGACGGCCAGAAGATGTCCAAGAGCTACGGCAACACGATCGAACTGTTTGAAAGTGCCAAGAAAACCAAAAAACGCATCATGGGCATCAAGACCGATTCGACCCCCGTCGAAGCGCCGAAAGACCCGGACTCGTGCAATGTGTTCGCGCTATACAAGCTGATGGCCACGGCGGAAGAGGTCGCGGCGTTGGACGAGCGTTATCGCGCCGGCGGCATGGGCTACGGCGACGCCAAGAAAGAGCTGGCGGAAGTGGTCGAGCGTGTGCTCGGTCCGGCCCGAGAGCGCCGCGCCGAGCTGGAGCGTGACCCCGACTTCGTCGAAGACGTGCTTTCCACCAACGGGACCAAGGCCCGCCGCGTCGCCCAAGGGGTCATGGCCGAGGTACGCGATGCCTGCGGGCTGCTCACGAGCAAGGACACCCACCGATGAGTGCCACTCCGGACTATCGCGTCGCGTTGGAGGCATACAACGGGCCGCTCGATCTGCTCCTGTTTCTCATCAAGCGGGAAGAGGTCGATATCTACGACATCCCCATCGCGCGCATCACCGAGCAGTACCTGGAGTACGCAGAGGTAATCCAGCAGCTTGACCCGGAGACGGTAGGTCAGTTTCTCGTGCTGGCGGCCACCCTGATGGAAGTCAAGTCGCGCATGCTTCTGCCGAAGCCACCGATCGAAGAGGACGAAGAGGACGACAGCTTCGATCCACGATTCGAACTCGTCCGGCAGCTCTTGGAGTACAAAAAGTTTAAGGATGCGGCACGAACGCTGGACGCACGTGCGCAAGAGCAGTCCCAAAAGTTTCCAAGAAAACCGAGCCTCCCCCAGACAGATGAAGACGAAATCGAGATCGAGAATCTCGACGTGTGGAATCTGTTCGAGGCGTTCAACTCGCTGCTCAAACAAATCGGAGCCGCGGGCTATAAGCACAAAGTCGGCGTGGATGACACACCCATCGCGCTACTCGCTGAGGACGTTCTCGATTCACTCGAACGCGCCGGCGGCACCCAACGATTCGAAGAGGTCTTCACCGGACGGGATCGGGCTGAAATGATCGGACTCTTCCTGGCGCTGTTGGAACTCATTCGCCAGCAACGCATTCGCGTCACCCAGGACCGACCATTCGCACCCATTACGATCGTCATGCTGGATCGGACGCCGCTCGATGCGGTATCCGAGTTCGACACGAACGAGGAAGATGAGAATCCCGCCGACGACGAACATCCGTTTAGCCTCAGCCCGATGGACGACGAGCCGGTGGAGGAAGACGCCGATGACGACGAGCTCGCCGCGATCGAGCGAGCCCTGAACGAATTCACTGCGTCTCCGGACGGCACAATACCGAAACGCGAGAGTTCTCATCAAGACGCGCCGGTCCATGACCCGCCGCCCGGTGAGACGACCACGGAAGCCGAAAGTGGAATCGAAGAGACCACGGAGATCACCGATGAAACCTAGCGAACGATTGACCGAGCTCGGTCTGACGCTTCCCGGTGTGGCCGCGCCGGTGGGGAGCTATGTGCCGGCCATCAGGACCGGCCCCCACATCCTCACGAGCGGGCAGCTTCCCTTTCGCGATGGGGCTGTGGCGTTCACGGGCAAGGTGCCGGATGATGCCACCGTGGAAGACGCCATGAAAGGGGCGGAGATCGCGGCGATCAATGCGGTGGCGGCCGCGGCGCAGCAGGCCGGTGGTATCGACGCCATCCGGCGCATCATTCGTGTGGCCGTCTTCGTCAATAGCAGCCCTGGTTTTACCGAACAACCCAAGGTCGCCAACGGCGCGAGTGATCTGCTCGCCAAGATGTTCGGCGACGCGGGCAAGCACGTCCGCGCGGCCATCGGCGTGGCGGAACTGCCGCTCAACGCGGCCGTCGAACTGGAACTCACCGTAGAGGTCTGAGCGAGCGCACAGCCACACCGCTCACACCCATCCTCCGCCCTTCGCCTTGGGGCGAAGCATGGGGCACCCGCCGATACCGCCACGGACAACAGCGACACATAGCTGTCGCTTCAAGCGCGAACCTGAATCACACAAACACCGTCCCGCCGTCAGGCCGGTGCCACCTCCTTTTTGTCCTGCTTCTTGCCGCTGTCGCTCGGCGTTGGTGCCACGGGAGTCGCTGTTGTCTGGAACTTCCTCTCCGGTGTGTAATACTTTCGGAAGGTATCGCGAACCTGCTTGGCCGTATACCGCTGATAGTCCTTGACTTTTCCCTTTTCGTCACTCAGATGGCGACCGTGCAAATCGAGATTACTCAACACGTTCGACCAGTACCTCGGCTCCTTCATTTCCGTGTCGAGGTTGTTGGCGATCTGCTTCTTCGCGTTCGTCAGTTCTTCCTCGGTCGGGCCATCGTCCGCGAACGCCTGAAACATCCGATGGGCCTCATCCACGACCTTGTTTACATTCGCAGGATCGCACGGTGCCGCGGCGACGAAACGACCGGCCTCCTGGTAAGCGAAGTTGGGCCGATGAGAAGCCCGAATGGAATAGACCCAGGATAGTTCTTCTCGGATGCGTTTGACGATTCGACTGGTCATGATATTGGAGGCCAATGCCAACGCCCGGAGATCCTGTGTGTTTTGTGCATCGCAGGCAACGAAACCGGCCATGGCCATTCCCTGGGGCGTCACAGTCTCGACATCGACATGACGTGAAAGCGGACCGGTCGGGCGCGCCACGCGACGCAGGTTGTCCAGGTAGCCTGCGGTTCGCGCCCGCTTGGGCAACGACCCGACATACTTCGTCACCAACGCCATAGCGTCGTCTTTGGATATCTCCCCCACCACCGAGACTTCGATCGGCGCTTCGCGGCGCAGCCGATCAAACCACGCCTGAGATCGAGCGATGGATTGTTTTTCAACGACCTCCTTGGTCGGGAACCGGAAACGCGGATCGCCCCCGCTCAGCAGGATCTCCGAAGCCTCAAACGCACGGAACATCGGATTGGTCCGCACCATCTCAAGCAACTGAAGCGTCTGAAGCTTCCAGTTCTTGAACGCCGAATCGCTGATCTTGCCGTCCGTCAACAAGGCGTGGGCAAGCTGAAGCCCCGTTTCCAGGTCCTTGGGAGAGCCGGAAATCGAAACCGTAAACGCATCCCCCCCACCGCCACCACGGACGTTGATATTCTTTCCGGTCATGATATCGCGGACGTTCGTCGTGGTGAGACGACTCGTTGTCGGCTCCTGAATCGCTAGAGACGCCACCTCGGTAACACCCGTGTTGGCCTCGGTCTCCTCAATCTCGCCGCCGGCCAGCGAGATGCTGACGAGCACGGTGTCCTCCTTGTAATCCATGAAACGATGATGAACACGAACCCCATTAGAGAGCCATGCACTGGTGATACCCAAGTCCGCATCCGTCACGGTCTCGATGATCTTGCCCGGTGTCGGTGCCTTGGCGAGCAGCTCCGTCGGTGCCGACTCCGTTTCCATCGGCTTCACCTTGCGTACCCACGCGGCTCGAGCGGCCGCGAGCACCTCCTCGTTGCTGGGGACGCTGATGTCTGCTTTCTCTACCATCTCGACGGTGTAGGAAAAGGAGCCCGGACGAAAGTTCGTAGCGAAAGCAGCATCCACCTGATCGCGATCGATTGTCGGCAGCAGTTCTTGATACAGGTCCAGCTCCTGCTGAGCGGATAACATCGGCTCTCGATCGCCTGTGGCCGACATGATCTGAAACATCAACGAACGTGCGTTGACCGTGGGCTCCGTCTTTACTGCACGCTCCGCCTGCGAAAGAAGCTCCTTCTTGGCCAGCGACATCTCACGATCGGTGAAGCCGAACTCCCGCGCCCGATGGATCTCGAAGATGACCTCGTCGAGCATCTTGTTCCAATCTTGTGGTTCTCCGCTGGCCGAACCGCTGACCAACACGGCGTCGTTAAAAAATGCCGTCGCGTAGGCCGATGCCCTGCGGAAGCTGGCATCCCCCTTGTCCACAAGGTCTGAAAACCGTCGCTGCATGATCCAACTACCGATCTCCTCGATGAGTTCCTTTTTCCATTGCTCCACCGTGACCACCGGGGGACGACCGGGCAGGATGTTCGTCAGACCCACGTCACACATGGCCATTTCCGCATCGGTCACGACGAAGGCTTTCTCTGTCGTAAACGTCTTAAATTCCGGCGTTTTCTGCTTTCGCGCGGAGACGGAGGGCTTGTACGAACCAAAGTTTTTCTCGATCAATGGAATCACACCGTCCGCCTTGCAATCGCCCACTAAAATGACCGTGATGTTTTCAGGCCGATACCAGGTTCGGTAGTAATCTTGAAATTCGTCCCGCTGGGCCGTCTTGAGAATCTCATCCTTTCCGATCGGAAGTCGCTCAGCAAAACGCGTATCAGCAAAGAGCTGCGGCCAGAGTTTGTCGCGGATTCGTTGAAAGGCACTCTTGCCACGTCGTGATTCTTCGAGCACCACGCCACGCTCTTTGTCGATTTCCTCCTCCAAGAGCGACATGCGAAAGGCGTAATCGCTCAGGACGAGCAACGCCTTGTCAAGCTGCGGGAGCTCCGTATTCGGAACAAAAAGCATATACGCCGTCTGATCGAAACTGGTGAAGGCGTTCAGATCTCCGCCGAACTCCATCCCGATGCTTTCAAAATAGGGAATCAAATCCCCCGGTGCGAAGTTATCCGATCCGTTGAACGCCATGTGCTCGATGAAGTGCGCGAGTCCCCGTTGGCTGTCTTTTTCATTCAGCGATCCGGTACGCACGTGCATGATCATCGCCATCTTGCCAGGCGGGTTGTCGTGCTGACGAAACTTCCACTTCACACCGTTGGCCAGCTTGCCGGTGAAAACACGCGCGTCCTCGGGCAGCGGCTTGGCGCTTGTCGTAGCCCAGGAAAATGACACCATGGTTATCAATGCAATCATACCAACCGTTTTCCTGTGTACGTTCATGGCGCACTGCTCCTCTGTCAGACTAGTCTCGCGATTCATACCCTCTGCCCCAAACGGGCCAGACGAAAGGCACACCCGTATCGTACGACCAGACGCCGACCGTGCAAAGACCCCGGACGGGTGTCTTACCGATCAGGCGGGTCCAGAGATGGTGCCCCAGGGATCCTGGCAATGGCCCGCTACGAGCTGCTTTGGAAAAAAGTATGCCCGCCGCCGCGCTGAGCTGCATGCGGAGCGTGTCCCGATTCTGTCGGGAGTCCGCGTCACGGTGCCAGGGCCGCGGCTCGGGGAGAGAGATCATAGTCGCGATAGTTGTGAAACGTGGTACTAGGCCCTGTCTGAAAACCCTGTCAGTTGCCGATAACCCTGCATAAAGACAGGGAGGTCGGTACTCATGAAACGCCACGAGCTCACGGACGAGCAATGGGCGTTGATCGAACCGATG
>JAJRSP010000256.1 GCA_024278775.1 Planctomycetota bacterium | reverse complement strand
GGTGACACGCCTCGGATTCCACCGTCATCTTGCCTGCTTCGATCTTGGATAGATCGAGGATGTCGTTGACGAGACCGAGCAGGTACTCGCCGTTTCGGCGGATGGTGTGGACGCAGCTCAGCCTCTCCGATAGGGACTGATCGACATCCAGCATATTCTCTGCAAAGCCGAGGATGGCCGTCATCGGCGTGCGAATCTCGTGGCTCATATTCGCCAGGAACTCGCTCTTGGCCCGGTTGGCGGCATCGGCCTGCGCGATGGACGCCTCCAACGCCTTCTCCTGTCGTTTGCGTTTAGTGATGTCCGTCCGAATGGCGACATATTGCGTAATACATCCCGTTTCGTCTTTGAACGGGACGACGGTCGTGTCCAACCAATAGAGCGACCCATCCCTAGCCCGGTTGCAGACCTCACCGTGCCAGACTTTCCCTGCGGCGATCGTCCTATGCATCTTGGTGAAGAAGGCACGAGGATGATAACCTGCATTAACGATACGGTGATCCTTCCCTAGCAATTCTTCCTGCGCGTATTGGCTAATCCGGCAGAACTTGTCATTGGCATAGGTGATCTTGCCGTTGGTATCGGTGATGGCGACGATCGAGTGTTCGTCCAGCGCATATTTCTGGCTTTTCAATGCGGCTAGCGCCGCACGGATTTTGCCGTCACTGTCGCGTCTCCTGGAATAACCGAGTATTCCTACACTCCAAATCGCAAAGAGCGCAAGCGCGCGGTTGGATACGACCTTCCACTGCTCACCGCCTTCGGGGGAGCCCATGTAGCCTATCAGTGTCAGCACACTGCAAACCATGGTGGCGTAAATAACATCTTGTCGTCGAGGCGACCACAGACACACCAACACCGCACTGACATATAGCACGCCGCTGGCCACGCCGAGGGGAAGATGCAGGTCTATCGCTAAGAAAACAGCAGCCAGAACCGTGGCTATGGCTACTACGAACCAGCGACGTCTCTCTCCGTTCATGGCAACATCCCATCTGCACCGCCAACCCCACTGGAGTGGCTGAGCGCACGTGCCGTGGCAAGGTGTGGTGTCCGTTGGTTAGCCGTTTTCATGGAGGCTCTGTGTGTTCTCGCGCTGCGACGGTTCCGATCTGCCATGTGGGGGGGCGGGGCGTGCTTGAGACACACCGCACGCGCTTTTCTCCGCATCGCCTCCTCCAGGTTTTTGTTATATCCGCACCGGCCACACGCTGAGTCTGCAATCGTTACAATGACGCCGCAGTTCAACCGTCTCACGGACTCATCGACAAAAAGACGGTATGGCTCTATGAACTCTGCATGACGGAGGGATTGCTCATGTGTCCGATAGCCGCCGCTATCCTCGGACGCGGCCCATCATGCGAGGTTTTGACACCCGATAACCGCGGAAAGACGGGCTGAATCTTGAGATGGGTCCGAATGTGGCGACCGAGACCGACAGCCACGACCCCGGCTCCACATCGACCCAATCGGGATCAACATCGAATCGGAAGGAAACCCCGACGAGCCGGGTCTCCACTGGAGCCGAAGGGACTCGAACCCTCGACCTTCTGGTTGCAAACCAGATGCTCTCCCAACTGAGCTACGACCCCGTAAGGCCGCTCAGCGTACCAGGATCGTGTCCAATCGCCAAGGACCACCCGCAACATGTGTGCCCCACGCGGGTGTGGCCAGGGTATTGGCACCCCCCTTTCAGCGACGACTCACCATCGTCGCCGTGGTCAAGCGGTGGCCCTGGAGGTTGCCCGGCGGTTTGCCCTCTGCGTGTCGGCGGATCATACTTGGAACATGCCCGGGCACGTTATCATCGACGGAAACAACCTGCTGCATGCCATGTACGTACACGCCCCGGTGGAGACGGTGGGCCGGGAGACGATGGTCCGGATTATCGAACGCTGGGCGAAACGCCACAGCGACGATGTCACACTTATCTTTGATGGTCCGCCACCACGGGGGGCGATGTTGACGCAGATGAGCTCGCGACGGATGGCCGTGCGGTTTTCGGCACCCCAGACGGCGGATGACATTATCATCGCGATGGTGAAACGGACACCGCATCCGGATGTGGTTTGCGTGGTGACGGACGACACGGCCATCAAGTACGAGGCAAAACTCAAACACTGTCGGCATACGGGGACCGTCGCGTTCATCGATGAGGTGTTCCGCCCACCAGGTACGGACCGGCCGGCGTCGACCACGGTTCAGTCGGAGGAAAAGCCGCAAGAACAAACGGCCGAGGACATCGATCGTTGGACGGCGCTGTTTGATGACGAACCGCCGGGATAGACAAGACGGCTGGACTGGTCGTCCTTTGGTTTGTGCGGCTCACACTTGCGGGACCACACCCGCCTGCTACGTACTGCGCACCCTACAATTGAGCCGTGGGGACCAGCCGGTGCGGCGTTGGAGCACCGTGTGTCCCTGTCACGGTGTGCATCGGCCGCAGGCGTCCGTGCAGAATCCATCTAGGCAAACGCCACCGGCACACTGCTCGTCGCTATCGCACGCCGTCACGCCGCACGTGACCAAACTCGGACAGGTGCAGGTCTGCGCGCTGCGGACAATGTCCGAGTACGATCCTCCCAGAAACGCGCCGACGACGGCGCTGATATCCTTGAAATTGATCGGCTGCGTCGGTCGCACGACATTGGGCTGGAGCTGCGCGGTGGTCCTGAAGAGCAATCCCGTATCCCCAAGAAACTTTTCGACGACCGCACTGATGTCGGCGAAGTCAGGCTGAACGAGAGCGTTCTGCGCAAACGGTGCCAGCACGTCGGCAAACACGCCCGTTCGCGTTTGGACCGGCTGTGAAAAATTGACCTCGAACGAGGACGGACACCCTTCGTTGATTACCTCGATGGTGTAATAACTTTCCGGGACAATCTCCGGGCCAAAGACATACACTGGACCTAAACCGTTCCAATCCACGAACTGCGGCTCACATGAGAGTCTCGCGCCAAAGCTGCTGCCGTTGGTGAGTATGGCGCTACGATTCGGAAACTCCTTTGGCGTTCCTACCCAAAGTGACCGTCCCTCGAGCTCTGGGAAGACCGCGTTCGGACCGAAGGTGATGCGGACGGCCGAACGCCTGCCGAATCCGGAGTTTATTAGCGTCGCTAAAAACCGGCTGACGGGGCGTTGGGAAGGCACCACAGCGGCATAGGGCGTACAGCACTGGTCGGGTACACCGTCTCCATCCCCATCCGGAAGGATACCGGCAGCGATGTCGCATAGATCCGGGGAGAAGTTGGCATTGCAGTCGCTCGCCCCCGCACCGACGTCGCAGAGGTCACGAATGCCGTTGGCGTCGCAGTCTGCGTCGGGTTGGCAGTCATCGGGCACGAGATCGAAGTTGCAATCACCGCTGGTACCGCCGGCGATATCGCAGATATCCTGGATGCCGTTGCCGTTGCAGTC
>JAJRSP010000255.1 GCA_024278775.1 Planctomycetota bacterium | reverse complement strand
CGAAAGCGTAGCGGCGGTGATGATTATCGTGCGCCCCGTGGCGCGTGGGTCGGTCATATCGTCTGTGGCCACCGCGCCGGAAAGCAGCGATCGCGTGGACTGCCGCGCGAGCCCGCGGATGGACCAGCGAATCGAGCAGAGCGCGACGGTGATCGTGGCGGCGTAGCCGATGGCGAAGCTCGTGGGTGTGGCGTGCAGCTTCAGAAAGGGGGCGTTGGCGGCGCTGGACCACCAGCTTCGCAGTCCCGCGAGCATGAGCCAGGCGTAGCCTTGTGCGGCCGCAAGCCCCACCGCGCCGCCGATCGCGGCAATCAGCAGCCCCTCGCCCATGAGCAGTCTGCGTACGGATCGTGGTTCATACCCTATGGCGAAGAGCAGCCCGACCTCGCTCGCGCGGCGTTCCACGCCGAGACGAAACAGCAGGGCCACGAGCATGGCCGCCGAGCCGATCAGAAAGAAGCTGAATCCGATGAAGAGCATGCCGAAATCGGTGGAGCCCTGGCTTGCCTCGATCGCTTGTTTGCGTACGGAGTCGAACCGGAGCCCGACACTGGCGGCGTGCGCCTGTTCGAGAAACGCGGCTTCGAACTTCGTCCGCAATTCGTCGAGCGTGCCACCTTTGGGGTAGAGGCGGATCGAGGTGAGCCGCCCCAGCCGTTCGCCGTCGTGTGCCCAGAGACGCTGGCCATCTTCGAGCGTGACGAACGCCTTGGGCGTCGTTCGGTATTGATCCCAATAGTCTTCGTCTTTGTCTCGGACGATTGAGAAATCAACCGGGAAGGGCGCGTCCCAGTCGGCCAGGTTTTCCGTGTCGGTTACGCCGGGGTAGGGCGGAATCCATCCGGGGTCTTTCGCGGCACCGTCCAGCTTGACGATACCGGCCAGCGTGAACGTGTGCGATTCTGTTTGCAGCGTACCGTCCGCGCCGGCGGTGTAGTAGCTCAGCGCCACGGCGTTACCGAGAGATGCATGTAGATCGTTTGAGGCCCAGGCGTTAAGCAGAATCTCTCCGGGTCGTAGCGTCAGCGGTGCTTCGCCGGTCGCCGGCGTCATCCGCGAAAGAGCCGGTGCGTCAGGCGCAATGGCCGCCACCGTGGAATAGGGAATGACGGCAGGGGTCGCGGCGGCGTCACCGGACCGGACGAGTTGGATCCGGTTGGCCAGTTGCGTGAACACCGGCTCGACATCCGCTCCAACGACCTCGCCGGCCGACAGGGCGGTTTGTTCGATGGCCGGGTCGATCAGCATGGCGTCACTTTCCAAAGCGATATACCCGTGGTCGTTCGCGACTCGCAGTGTCAGCCCCATATCCGCGAGCGTGATGGTGTGGTCGAGAATGCGCTGGAGGTTGTTGGCTCCGCTGGCTGCGGGCGACGCGGCATGTTTTTTCTCAACCACCAGTACGGCGTTGACGCGACCCTTGCGATGCAGCGCCCGTTGTAGTGTGCGCAGGGGTACGAACGCGTTTCGCGGCGAAAGCTGTTGCGGCTTGGTGGAAAACACGCCGAGCCCGGTGGCCGGTAGGATCGCGTGAATGGGCAGGCGCAGGGTGGCCGTGGTGTCGTCGCGTCTTCCGAGTAGCGTTTCGGTGGAGACGTCGGCCGGCTTCCCCATACGCAGGAGAATATCGTCGCCGACTTGTGCGTGGAGTTCGTCCGAGAGAACGCGGTTGATCGCGACGGAACGCGCGGGCATCTTTGTGATGGCGGACGCGATTGCAATGGGTGGCATTTTGAAAAGGTGCCAGAAGGCGTTATCGACCCCGAAGATGTTCACGCGCTCGGCGTGAGCGCGGGATTCCGCGTGCGTCGCGCCGCCGCCTACTGAAATCACCGCAGCCGCCCGGTCATAGCCGGCCTGAAAGGATTCGTTTTTCTGAAGGCTGCGTGCGGTGTCGGCGGTGAGGTATCGCGAGGAAATCAGCGCGTCGTCAACGTCGCCCAGACGTCCCAGAGCGACATCAAGCAGGCTTTGACGCATCGAGTCCCCCACGAGCAGGGCTCCCGTCAGCGCGGCACCCGCGACGGCGACGCCCATCGCGACGGCGACGTTGGTCCGCCAGTGATAGGTTAACGATCGAGCATAGAGGGTGGATCGTCGCACGGCACCTCCCTAGACGGCCACCAGCGCGTGGTCGCGAAGCTCGAATTGTTTCTGGAACCTGCCGGCTAGCGTTTCGCTGTGGGTCACGACGATCAGCACGGTGTGTTCGGCTCGGTGAACCTCATCGAGCAACGCGGCGACGGTGTCCGCCGTCTGCCTGTCGAGGTTGCCGGTCGGCTCGTCCGCGAGAAGCAGCGAGGGTTGATTGATGAGCGCTCGGGCGATGGCGACGCGTTGTCGTTCGCCGCCGGATAGCTCGGCCGGTCGATGATCGAGTCGGTCGCTGAGACCCATTCGTTCGAGCAGATCTTTAGCGCGGACCAGGCCGTCTTCCGAAGTCTTATCCCGCGACGGTACCAGCGTCGGCACCAATACGTTTTCCACTACGGTGCATTGCGGCAGGAGGTGGTGTT
>JAJRSP010000254.1 GCA_024278775.1 Planctomycetota bacterium | reverse complement strand
GCTGCGCCACATCAAGACACCGTCGCTCGTCGCACAAAAAGTCATGGAACGCACCGATCACGTGATGCTCGTCGGCGAGGGGGCGCTGCGTTTTGCCCGCGCTCATGGCTTTACGGAGACCAACCTGCTCACCGAGAAATCACGAAAAGCATGGCTCAAGTGGCTGGAACACCGTTCCGACAATGACGACTGGCTGCCACCGGAGGTTCCAGACAAAGATCAACGCGGCATGGCCGATTTTGACATTCCCTTTCACTACGGCACGATCAACTGCTGCGCCTGCAACGAGAAGGGAGAGGTCAGCGGCGTCACTACCACGAGCGGACTAAGCTACAAAATCCCCGGTCGCGTCGGAGATTCGCCGATCATCGGTGCGGGGTTGTATGTGGATCGCCATGTCGGGGCGGCTGGCAGCACCGGTCGGGGGGAGGCCGTCATCAAAACATGCGGTGCGCACACCGTCATCGAGGCGATGCGCCGGGGCATGTCGCCCACCGATGCCTGCCTGCATGCGTTGAAGCGTATCGTCGACACCACTACGGAAAAACGGCTGCTCCGAAAGGATGGTCGGCCCAACTTCGACGTGAAGTTTTACGCTCTGTCCACTACGGGTGCCTACGGCGGCGCGGGAATCTGGTCCGGTGGACAGTTCTCGATCCACCAAAACGGTACCAACCGTCACGAACCCTGCGCCTACCTATACGAGAGGCCCTAGAGCTTGTAGGTGTTGCCTGTGAGAGCGCGGTGACACCATGCGCTACCGTATTGATTGGCAGTACAGCGCAGGGCCATTTGTAACGCAGGTTCCTAGCCCGCGCGAGTGGTGATTACGATGCAGGCAAGATGCCTGCGCTACACGTTTATGACGACTTTACGCCGTGGACATTGCAGCGAACGGATACACCACCGCCCGTGGTCCGCGCGCGCATCCGGCGTGGCCATCCCGTCCAGTTTTATTCGCTATGGGTAACCTCTCTCACGAAACGGGCAGACACCCGCCCGTCCGGAGCGCAGGCTCATTGGGAAAACTTTCGCCAGGCGACCGCCCGGCATCACTTGCCCGCGCTTCAGCCACCACGTTTGAAAACGAAAAACGCCACCAACGCCGCGAGGAAAAGAATACCTGCAGTCTTCATCACAAAACGCCTCCCATGATCTCGAACGAAACGGACGGAGATCCGTCGCGCCGGTCTCTCTAACTCATCGGACGCGGGCCGCTCGTTCGCCACTACCTTCTTCTTGAATCCCCGCATACCACCTGGTAGCATCCGGCTGAAGGATACCGCGTCGTGCGGGGTAGCTCCGATCGTACCACCCGGATAGTGTAGAATCGATGATCGATCGCCACAAACCTACGACTACCATCCGGCCCCGCACGCTGATGGCGACTACGGCGGCTGTGTTGATCTTGTCCGGCTGCGGGGAGTCGGGAGTATCGTCCGTTCGCACGCTCGTTAGGGTCAGTACGAGTCCGCCATTCGTCACGAAGGCTTCTTTATCGGATGAGGGACGCCGAGCCTACGAAGTGTATTGCGCGGGTTGTCACGGCGATACCGGGGACGGCCAGGGGCCGGCCGCACGATTCATCCGCCCCAGACCACGCAACTTTCGACACGCTAACTTCAAGTCTTCGTCGACCCGAAGCGGACAACTCCCCACCGACGAAGACCTGAGCCGCACCATCACCGAAGGCCTCAAGGGCACGGCCATGCCGGGCTGGAAGTTCCTCACGCCACGCACCGTCGCAGCCCTTATTACATACATCAAGAATTTTTCGCCTCGGTGGAGTCGCAAAGACCCCGCTCCGGTGATTCCCCAGGACCACGACCCTTTTCGCGAACTGACGGACAAGTCCGGGCCCATCGCCCGGGGTGAGGCGGTTTATTACGGATACGCCACCTGCTGGACATGCCACCCGAGCTACGTCGACACCGATACGATCAACCGATACCTGGTTGCGATGGAGAACCCCGCGCGCGACGCCTTCCGCGAAGAACTTCCCCAATCCGTGGGTCAGCCAGACGCAGAGGGCGAAGTCGTCTTCGCGCCGGATTTCCGGCGAGATGTGGTTCGCTCCGGTGCGGATGTGAATGACTTGTATCGTTCGATCGCGGCCGGCATCACGGGAACGGCCATGCCCACCTGGATCGATTCGATGGACGTTCCCCGAGAACGCGGCGGCGGTCCGCTGGTTCAACCGCAAGACATCTGGGCCATGGCGTATTACGTGCAAAGTCTGATCCGACAACGACCGGCCAAGATCACCGCCGCCATGGCGGATCGCTATCGCCCGCGAAATCGGAGGCAGCGCATCCTCGCGCCGGGTGAGGTTCCCACGCCGCCCGCGCCGGAGCTTGACCTCTACACGGACGAACTCTTCGAAGAGGAAATGCCGAGTCCGCCGACACCGCCCAGCGGCGACGCTGCGAACGACACGACCGGGAACCAGCCATGATCTCTGGCGATGTAAGCACACCGACACTCGACAGCATACGGCGAGATACCTCGGATGGCCCCATCTACAAGAAGATCGTGCTCGCCTATTTCATCGCAAGCCTCGCGTTAGCGATGGTGGCCATGCTCGCGGGTTTTTTGTACTCGCTCCAGTTTTTGGGGCTATACCCCTTCGCCGAGATCGAGTGGTTTTCTCCCGCGCGTTGGCGGATCGTCCACACCCATATCGTGCTGTACGGGTTTCTCGCCAATGCCGGCCTCGGCACATTGCATTGGATCGTGCCCCAGCTTACCCGGCGTCCGGTGCTCGGCCTCAGATGGTCGTGGTCGCTCTTTGTCGCGTGGCAGTGCATCCTGGCTGTGAACGTGACGGCCGTGATTCTCGGCGACGCGAAAGCCGTGCCCTGGGGGGAGACACCGGTCTGGATCGACCCGGTGGTCACGCTGCTCCTCATGACGATATCGGTCGGTTTCCTCGTGCCGATCGTCAAGTGCCGATCTCCAAGACCCATCGCGATGTGGTATATCGTCATCGCGCTGGTTTCTTTGCCTATCATTTACGCCATAGGCAACCTTCTTCCGGAGCGATTCGTTCGCGGCGCGGCTGCCGGCACTTCCGGCCCCAGCATGGCCGACATGACGGCGATGCTTATCATGCCGCTTGGCTGGGGTTTCATCTACTATTTCGTATCGGTCATCCTGGAGAAACCGATCTGGAGCCACCGGCTGGCACTCGTCGGCTGGGTGGGGGTGATCCTCTTTTTCCCGTTGATCGTCGTGAGCTATGGTCTCGCCGGGCAGCACCTGATCTCACCGCGCCTGGCCGATGCGATCTCGACGATCGCGGTAGTAGCCCTCGCATGCACGGTCATGGTGAACTTCTTCGCAAGTGTCAGGCAGGGGCACTGCCAAACTCGCACGCACCCGGTCATGCGATGGTTTTGCATGGGCGGGGTGTTCTATGTCGCGGTCTGTGTGCAGCGCCTGGTCCGGTTAGCGCCTTCGTTCTACGATTCGGCCGGCTCCAGCGATTGGACCATCGCTCACTCGCATCTCATCGTGTTTGGCGTGTTCGGGTTCTGGCTCGTGGGTGTCATGACCCATCTACTGCCGAAACTCTTGGGCGCGACAGGTTGGTACCAGCCCCGTTGGCACGCCTGGCATTTCTGGTTGACCGGTCTCGGCCTGTTGGTGATGTTTGTCGACCTCACGACGTCTGGTGTGATCCAGCAACGTCTCTGGCACCAGCTTGCGCCGTGGGAAGAATCGATCACCGCGTCGGCACCCTATTGGATCATCCGCACCGTGGCCGGTGTCGCGATCATCGTCGGACACATGGTCTTTATCTGCCACGTCGCCATGACGGCCATCCACAAACGAACCGTCACGCTACCCAAGGCGGAAATCATGACCACGGGGGACCAACTGTGAATACGGTGACCGGTCTGAAATCAGAAACCCTGTATGGCGCTGGAGTCGTCCTGCTGGCTTTTTCGCTGGTAGCCGTGGGTGCCCTGCGGTGGACCGCCCGCCCGCCGGGGCACCGGCCCACCGTGATCGAACTAGCCCACGAAGGCGTGACGCACGAGTTCATCGACCTGGCCGAACGCTTCCCCGATCGGTTCAGGCAGTATTACCCTGCCGGACCGACCGAAGAAGCCTTCGCCGACGCGCTCCAACTGGGTCACGACACGTTTGTGGCCGAGGCGTGTGGGCACTGCCACACGCAGCACGTGCGCGGTGTCCCGGGCGAAACGCTTCGTTGGGGGCCGGTGGCTCGTGCGGAAGAGTACAACAATGACTTGCAGCGCCGCGTTTTCTTGGCCACGCGCCGCGTCGGCCCGGACCTCTCCAGAGAAGCCGCCCGCCGCAGCAACGACTGGCATCTCGCCCATTTTTTCCAACCAACGAACGTGGTGCCCACCTCGGTGATGCCGGCCTACCCCTGGTTTTTTGACGACGACGACTATCCCAACCGGCGCGGCATCGCCATCATCACCTACATGCAGTGGCTCGGGAGCTGACACGACTCGGTGATCGCGATCATCGAGCGTCCATCGGCGCGCGGCATGGTTCACGCTTGGGTGTCCATCTCCACGTGTACCTACTCGACTTGCGTTGCAGCCACTGGTTACTTGATTAAGCACGCAGCAAAAGCACAGCCCCCAGTGCCAAGCTCTCAGAAAACATGAATGACACGGTCATGGACAAAACCAGCACTATCTTCTTTCCGTCGAAACTGATCGTTCACTCCGCGTAAAAGTGGCCAGTCCGAAATCAGGGTCGGTCGGCGACCGAAGATCCCCTTTTTTCCTTTTATCATAGCGAAAAACTCTGTGTTTAAGTTCAACATCGCCGGTCGGATCGGGACGCAGACGCTCGACAATGAGATGAGTCGGCTCATCGACCCATATCCATTCTTCAAAGTATCCCCTCGGGTGCTGCCATAGGTACAGCACGTCCCCGCCGCCTTCGGTTTGGCGGAGGCCAAAATTCTGCGATTCACGGGCAAGATACCGTTCGTAATCGTCGGCTACCGAACTTTGTGGACCCACCCACGTCCGCCAGTACATTCCAAACGAACAAAAATCCAGTTCATCAATGCACTCGATGTCCCAACCGTTAAAGTCTTGAAAAACAGGCAAACTCACGACTTCATTCCGGGACTCGCCCGTTCGGAAGTTCCTTTCTTCTACGTACACCTCGCCTTTTTCTACGAAGCTACGGAAAGAGTAGAGCGGAGTATGACTCGTACCGTATACATCGAGCCTGACCGTATCCCGAGTATGCTCTACCTCACAGATTAACGGCTCCGGGACTTGGCTCCCGCTAACCTCAGCGGTGAATGAAAGGCAATCGGCGTTACGGTAAGCATCACCCACGGCCATAGCGACACTATCACCGTAAACAACATCTTCGTTGTATTTCGTGGCTCCAAACCCCGAGATGCGAGAACCCGCGACACCTGACCCCGATGTGCCAGGTTCAAACCGAACTCCTTCGCTGCATGATCCAACGACGAAAAAGAAAACGGCCGAGCAAATTACCCTAAGCCACATAGACAGCGCTTTTGTCACGGTGCTAATCCAGTCTCAGACACTCCTGGCAAACTAACGTCACGCAACGGCACCGGAACCCCGCAGTTGAGTCCGACGTGATAGAAGGCACAAACGGCTTGTCGTGATGTCGGCGTTGTTCAGCTTGTCGTGCTGTCAGATCCGCCTCGGGCTATTACATATCCGAAGCCAAGTCAACTCCGCTCCGGTAGAGAAACGGGATAATCCGAGAAAACTTCGGCTCGTATCCACCTTTGGCACCCGCGACAAGCCCCGCGGCGGTGGGGGACACGATTCTGCTGTCCGCATCGTCAACCGCTTACCTGAGCCGCAGACTTCAGTCTGCGCGGCGCTACGGATACCGAACTGGGTAAGCGTGCGCAAAACCGCGCGGGCTTGCGATGGAAGCGGTATACCTTCCTCCACGCGGACCGGGTAGGAAGTGGTGCGACGCCTCGGGCGATCTATCTTGTGATCCAGGTGGTACGAGCGTTACGGGATCTGCCGGCGGAATACATCGGCACCTTCGGTGCCGGCGTAGAGATAACCGTCTGCATACTCCAGCGTGTTGACCCGTATCGATGACAGGTCGCCGGTGATATTGGTCCAGCTATCGCCGCCGTTGATCGTATGCCAAACGCTACCGTTGAGGCTGTAGACGGGATGGAGCTGTGCAGATGCGGCGAATACTTCGTTCGGGTCGGACCTGTTGACGGCGATGGCTGTGAAGTATTCGAATTCGGCCAAGGTAACATCCCCCCCAAGCGATCGGGTATAGTTTTCCCCGTGGTCTGTACTCTTGTACACGCCATCCTGGGCGGCTGCCCAAACCACACCTCCTGGTAGCGCCACGATATCGCCGATTAATGCGCCTTCCGCGTTGGCGCTGTCCACCTTGGCGAGCGACCACGAGTTGCCACCGTTGGTCGAATACCACAGTCCATCCCAAAACGTGCCCGCGTACAGACGCTGACCATCGTCAGGGGAAACCGCGAGCGATTCGAACAACGCCAGTTCCGAGCTGGTGCCGGACGCGGGCTGCGACGGAAGTTTGACCCATGATTCACCGTTATCCGCGGAACGGTAGATCCCCTCGGAGGCGAGGCGGTTGACCGCGTACACGGTATCGGGGGTCGTGGGGTCTACGGCCAGGGTGACTCTGGTCTGGGAATCAGTGAAAGCATCGCCTGAGCTTGCGAAGTTTGGAGAACGCTCTACCCAGTCCGCGCCGTCATTGGTGGAACGGTAAACACGCGGCGGTCCGGTCTCGGAGGACACACCAACGAACAGCGCGCCGCCACTCGTTTTTGCAAGACTCCAACCGTGTGCCAAATCGTTGGGGGTGCCGGCTTGCGGCAACGCCTCACTCCACCACCCGGTTGGATCCGCCGCGCGTTGCAACACCGTATCCCAATGCGTTGTGAAGAATTCGCTGCCGGTAAATAGAATGTCCGTGCATACGGTATTTTGCGTGCCGCGTATCTTTTCCTGCCACGTTGCGCCACGATCGAGGCTGCGCCAGATGCCCACCCACGACGTAGCGAACAAGCGGTCTGGATTGGTGGGGTCGATGGTCAGATTGATAAAATCTTCGAATGGATTCCTCGTGTGATGAAACGGGGCGGCATCCGTATCGAAATCATAGGCACCCGCCGTTTCGATGCTCGTGCCCTGCCACGTCATCCCGCCGTCGGCGGACTTGAAAAACAACGAAGGAAATCCGGCGTACGCGAGACTGATGTCTTGGTCGTTTACCGGCGAGACACGGATCACCACGGCATTTTGTTGCACGCTTGTCGAATCCGCCGTCGGAAGATTACCAGCGATGGACTCCCAGCCTGCGGTCGTTGAGTCGCTTCGGTACACCAGGGGCGCGCCGGCCGGAACGGGTGCGAGTTGCGTGGCGGCGGCAAAAACCGACGTGGGACCGAAACTCAGCGAACGCCACCCGATGTCACTCCGATCGTCGGGTAGCCCGACGGAAAAGTCCTTCCAGGTTAGCCCGCAGTCGGCGGAGCGTAGGATGCCGTGCCCCGATACCGCCAGAAACGCCACACCGTCGTGAAACGGGTCAAATTGAACAGCCGGAAAACGCGTACCGGCTGCATAAGTGGTGGGGAAACGATCCACCTCATCCCAGCGAGCCCCGACGTTGGTCCAGCGTTGCAACCCTCCGGTTAAAGTGGCTGTGCGATAGTCGTTCTGAAAGACTTCGCCGTTCTCGACAAGATGGGTTGTAGCCAAAATCGCTTGGCCGTCGTTGCTGACGGTCACACTCTGAAAACTCACCAGAATGTAGGCAGCCAGATCGGCGTTGACCAACGTCCAGTGCTCTGCGCGGTCGTCGCTTCGAAACAGACCCAGCGCGGTGGCCGCCCAGATACGGTCGTTATCAGACGGGTCAATCACTAGGCTGGCGATGGCATGGCTGCGCAGGCCCGCGCTCTTGGATAACCAAGAATCACCACCGTTGTCGCTTCGATAGACACCCGACACATCACTCGCCGCGTATATCGTGGTGGGTTGAGTGGGGTCCACGATGACGGCGGTGAACAAACCGCCGCCCGCAAATCCGGCGGGCACCCATGTTCCGTTCGTACTCCCTGTGGTGTTCCCTCCGGAGCCGGTGGTATCAGGTGGAGCCGTAGTATCTGGCGGAGTCGTGGTATCGGGCTGCGACGGCCCGGACACGGAACAGGCCTGCAGCACAACCACCGAAAGAATCGATAGGCCAATCAGAAACGACCGATGGTTGTATCTACGTACCTTCATAACGGAGGCATCCTTTGAGAGGGACAGTGACGAAGTCTTACGAGCAAGTGTGAGTGCTTGGTTTATCGGCTGTGATGCCGAATTGGTTCACTTAGCGTGAGTGAGCTCGGCGCACGTGACGAACATGCACGGACCGATAAGTCGTCGTCACAACCTCCGCGGTCACCCCCACGTCCGCAAAACCGTCCGCTTTCGTGTCTGCGTAACGTACAATCGACTTAGTGCCGCGCGCGTGGGGTAACACTTGCGTCTTCGGCTTCGATGATTGACCACACGGGCCCGGTGCGCGGCGCACCGACCCACCGGCAAGGGGCTGCCATAAGATGAATCCGCTGAAAATCGGCAATGTCATTCGTGTCGAAAACGGGCTGATCGAAGTGGTCATCACCGTGCCCGATCTCAACCTCGTTCACGACGACCGCACCTACCGTGTTGGACAAATCGGTTCTTATGTCACCATCCCGATGGATGAGCGAACGCTGGTGGGGTTTGTGGTGTCGGCCGGACGACAGGAAATCGCCTCCATCGACGTGGAGCCGCAGCTCATGATGAAGGTCCAATTGCTCGGCGAGCTGCACGGGGCGAAGTTCATTCGCGGTATCAACGAATACCCGATCATCGGCGATGATGTCTGGGTCGCCATTCACGACGACTTCGAGCGTATTTTCGGCAGCTTCGATCAACTGCTGGCCGGGTCCGCCCATCCGCAGAGTTTCTCGATCGGCAAGTTCGCCCTCAATCCGGACTTCGAAGTCAAGGTGCTCGGTACCGAGCTGCTCGCCAAACACGTCGCGATCGTCGGAAACTCCGGCAGCGGCAAGAGTTGCACCACGGCCAAAATCCTCCAGGAGATTCTCGATCTTCGAGAGTCGCAGGTCGTTCTGTTCGACTTGCACGGTGAATACCGCCATGCGTTTTCCGACGAGGATGGGCAGATCAACGCCAACGCCACGTACCTCGGAGTCGATGACCTGGTCCTGCCCTATTGGCTCCTCAAGTATGAAGAACTGGAACAACTTCTTGTGGATCGTTCCAACCCGCTCAACGTCTCCACGCAGATATCGTTCTTGCGCAGTGCGCTGCTCGAATACAAACAAGACGCGGCCAAGCAACTGGGGCTTACCAAATCACTCACGCTGGACACGCCCATTTATTTCTCGCTCGAAAAACTCGTCATCTACGCCAAAAACCTGAACGATGCCCGCTATGTGCTCAACGATGACCATCTCGCCTTTAGTCAGCTCGCCCTCCGATCGCTACCGATCGTGGAACAGCAAAAGCTCATGCGTACGCGGCGCTGCCACTTCAACCGCGGCAACCCGGAAGGTGAGACGCCGCATCCGCTCTATTTCGGAAAGCTGCTTGGATTGATCGATCAGATCGAAACCAAGCTGCTCGATCGGCGTTACGAGTTCCTTCTAAGACCCATCCAGCACGGATTGCGCTCGCGGTACTTCCGTGACGAACTCAAGGGTTCACCCGGACCCGGACAAACATCCAGCGTCATGAACCACCTCATCAAACTGCTGACCGGGCGTGTGGAGCCGCGCAGCAACTTGACCATTCTCGACCTCTCCGGTCTGCCCTTTGAAATCATCGACATCGCGGTGGCCGTGCTCACCCGGCTGATCTTCGATCTCAATTTCTGGACACCCGTGACCCAGCGTCATCCGTCGCTACTCGTGTTCGAAGAGGCTCACAACTACATCCCCCGGATCGACAACGAAAGACAGTTCGCGCGCAGAGCCGTCGAGCGCGTGGCCAAGGAAGGACGAAAGTACGGCATCAGTGCCATGATCGTGTCACAAAGACCGTCCGAAATCTCCGAGACGGTGTTGTCACAGTGTAACAGCTTCGTTGTGATGCGCCTCAGCAACCCGGAAGACCAACACTATGTCTCTCGCGTCGTCGGCGACCATTTTGCCGGGGTCATCAATATGCTTCCCGTGCTACGGCCGGGGGAAGCCTTCGTCATCGGTGACAGCGTGCTCATGCCCATGCGCACCCTGGTCGACATCGCCGACCCCGCACCGCAAAGCAACAACATGGACTTCTTCAAACACTGGGCGGAGGATTTCGCCGAGGGCAATGTGGATGAAATCATCGACCACTGGCGCAGGCAGGATCGGCAACAATGCGACGAGACTCCGAATCATCTGGCTGGCGTGTTAGCCGAGACGGCTGCGGCGGCGGCGTCGGAGTCTACACCGGAGGCTGCGCCGCAAGAGAAACCAGCCAAACCCGCTATGCCCAATCCCCTCGCGTCGACGCGCCGCGGTCCTGCCGGTCCGTGTCCCGTAGAATCCGCGACTCGGTTGCCGGCGTTCCATGCAGGAAAAAACGCACGCTGGACCTCAGGCTGACGCCTCGTACACCTTCTCAATGCATGGCATGAACCGCCCGTTGGGCATGCTATGGCATGCCGACGACTTTGGATGTGGGCCTTTCTGCCGCTGTCAGTATCGCTCCGACCGACGCGGAGGTAGCATGCACCACGGTGGAGTGGGCGAAGGCGATCGCTCGTGCGTTTCGGCGTGCGAGAGGAAAGTCCGGACTGGACAGGGCGCGGTGGTTGGTAACGCCAACCCGGCGTGAGCCGAGGGCTAGTGCCACAGAAAAGATACCGCCGGTTTCGGCCGGTAAGGGTGAAATGGTGCGGTAAGAGCGCACCGCACGGCCGGTGACGGTCGTGGCAGGGTAAACCCCACCGCCAGCAAGCCCAAATAGGCAGCGAGAGGCGGCCCGTCTCAGGTAAGCCGACTCGTTCGGTTTCATAAGCTGCGGGTAGGGTGCATGAGCCGTCGGGTGACCGGCGGCCTAAGATAAATGATCGCCCAGTCGCTTCGGCGAGGGACAAGATCCGGCTTACCCGCCCACTCCACCGCTCTTTTCATATCGTCCGAACGCCGATCTTTTCTGTGGACATGGCTCACGTTTGCATGACCATGTCTGCCCCATTACGGCCGTCGGCCCCTCGTTGGGTAGGTTGCTGCATGTCGAACATCGGGTAGCCCATCGATTTAGTGGGGGAGTCGAAGCGTTTGCCACCCGGACTTTGTGCGTGACTTATCCTCCGCCGGAAGCGGTGCTAACGACGTGCCGTACAGATCGCGTACCATCTCGCCGAAATGATCCGGAAGCCGGTTATTCTCTGAGTGCCGCTCGGTGGCACTTGTCTTCATCGAATCGGCAGCCGGCGTGCCGGCCTTCGAGCGGCGGGTTTCCGCGAGCACGCGCGCGAGCTTGACCAATTCGTCCGTGTCGATGTCATCACGGCCGGCCATACGCTCATAGGCCGAGCCGACCAGCAGCAGATACGCACGACGATCCCACAGGTCCGGATCGCATTTCGCCAGCGGACCGAACACGCGATCCAGAATCACGGACACCGACGCCTGACGGAGACGATGCCCATCCGTTTCCGGCACTACGTCGCTCGCACACGCGGATGGTGAGCCGCATGATCCATCCGGTGACGGCGCCACGGCGGAATCTTCCGTCCCGCTCGGATCGGTCTTCCCGTGCGATGTCCTCTCCGACGCACTCGTTGTGACCGAATCTGCGTAGGGCATGCGATTGCACGACTTCGTCCTAGCTCTGGCCTCGCTCTCGGATGTGTCCTGCGCCGCGCGTTTCTTCGTAGCCCGTTTCTTCTCCGATGGTTCCTTCTCCGGCGCTTTTCTCGCAGCCTTGGCCGTCTTCTTCTTGCGCGTTGATGTGGCTCTTTTCGGTTTCTTTTCTGTCGTGCGGTTGGCCACGCTTATTCCTCCAGCGCGGGGTCTTGGATGCATCGATCGGCCAACTCCATCCCACCGGGCGTCAGACGGAACCACCGTTTTTTCCATGGCGTTAGTGACACATCGCGTTCGGTATCGGGTGTGACGCGTGAAACGTACCCCTTCGCCTGGAGGTAGTGGAGGTCGCGACGCACGTAGTCAAACTCCAACGTGGGAAAAATCACCAGCAGGCTACGCATGAGGGCGTGGGCCTGCATCGCGGCCGGGTAGATGACCTTCAGCGCGACGAGTATCTCGTTGCGAATGCGTTTGATCTCGCGCGTTTCACGACCGTTGGCCATTATTCCACTTCCTTTACTTCTTCACGACGCGACATGCTCGGCGCACGCTCGTCATCCGTGCCAATATCTGGCACCGTAAACTTGCCGGGTTGCTGACTGCATCCGAGACACGCCTCCCACACCGCCTCCAGCCGGACGGTCGTCGCCGAGAGTTGCTCTCGCACACGGCGGGCGTGAAGGCATTCGCGCAGCCATTCCTCCTTCGTCGTGTAGTCACGTTCGAAGTCCCCCGACCGCTCGCGCAGCGTCTCCAACACGCGTGCACACTCCTCGATCCGCGTGGATAGCTCATGATGCCGCGTGAGCTGATATTCCCGCAGGGATCGCAGGTAAAACGTGATGATCGTCAACGGCACGGCCACCAACGGCGTCAGTACCGATAACCACACCCCCATCGTGTCCACCAGCAACGCACTTCCCCCGGCGGTTTCTCAAGTTGGTCGCCCCATGTCCGCTCGATCCCGCCACGAGCGGATTCCCCGCATAGAACGTGCATGGCGCATTCTCCGGGAGGGGGACGTACGAATCACCCGACGGCAGACCCGAAAGGGACCGTTTCATCCTGTGGAAGGCAATCAGACCCGTTTACGCAAGTCCCCCAAATTGACGTAAGACGGCTGCCTCGCTACACTGGGGTGGGGGTTCCGCTCGCGTTTCCCCAGTGCAGGATTCGTGATCAATGGCAAACGTAACGGAGACACTCGACGGAGGTTTGCTCTGGCTTCGGCCTGCAGCGGCAGCGTCCCGTAGTTCGACGGGCAAGATCGCGGCTTTGGAACGGTTGCTGACCGGGTCGGTCCGTCCGGTCCGGATCGTGACCGACGTGCATCACGCCCTGTTGTATCTGGTCCGGGATGGAGCGACGGCGTATCCGGCCGCGATCGTCTGCGTGGATGAAATGGAGCCCGCGGAGCTTGAGTTCTTCACGCTTCTCTCGCAACAGCACCACTGCCCTCCGGTCCATGTGTATGGTCATGAGCGGTCTCTGGCCAAGCTGGGTCGGGCCATCGAACTCGGTGCGACCGGTGAAGCCACCCATGAGATCGTGCAGCAGCTCGTCCGGTTGGAAACGACGCCGGAGGTATCAGTCGCGATTGAAGATCGCGAACCACCTGCCGCCACGATGGAGTCTGCGTCTTTGGTCGCGCCGGTGACGCCGGTATGGGAATCGGATGACGGGAAACGAATCCTCAGCGATGACGCGGGGGATGTGGAGCCGTCCGAGGAGGTTCCGCATGATGTCGATGCGGAATTGGCGCACGCAGAGGATGATGATACGGAGACACCGATTCGCGTACCGTGGCGCGTGTATGATGATGCGGGTCGGCGATCGCCCCCGCGTCGGTCTCCGCCGCAGCGCACGCCGCCCGGTGCCGACGACGCTGATGCGAACCGGGGCGGACCCGAATCGTACGAACCCGGCCCGCTGCTTTCCGAAGAGGAGCTTCGTGCGTTAATCGGAGACGACGACGCGGCAACGGGCGGTACGAATACGGACACGAACGGATCATGATACGGATGCCCCAGATCCATCTACGCGAGGAGAACGACACGCTGCTTGTGGTCGGGGAGCGATTCGGTGGCGACGCGGGGTCAATCGATCAACTGCGGGGCGACTACCCCGACCTCTCGATCAAATCCTGTCCGAGCTATCTCTCCGCAGTGGTGAAACTCGTGGATGAGCGGCCGCGTGCCGTACTCACTGATTTGGACCCGACGCTTCGCCACCTCGGTGCCGCCATCGCGGCCATGCGCGAGGCCGCCGGATCACCGACCAGGCTCATCTTATGCTGCACGCCGGAACGGGAGCCGCTCGCTCGCGAGATGATTCGCCATGGGGCGGACGACTATGTGCTGCATCCGCTTCGACGGTGCGAGGTGGACGCGGCCATCGGCTACGCTCGATCGGGCGAGACGTTTGGTACCGAGACGCCGCCGACCACGGCATCTATGGAAGAACTGGCACTTCTCGCGGAGGTGTTGTCCAAGACATCGGCCAAACCGATGGAACTGGTCCAGCAGTTGGCCGCGCTCATCCGTTCGGCCATGGACGCTCGCGGTGCCACGGTCATCGTCGAAGGTGCGGTGGCGTCATCCGGTGCCGTGGCTACGAAACCGGCGCTGGCCGCGCCGCTTGTGGTCGATGGTAACACCATTGGCCAACTCACCGTCACGGAACGAGATGATGGTCCGTATGGCGTGGGCGATGCGGAGAAACTGAAACGATACGGTGCGATCGCCAGTGAGATTCTGGCGTCGGCCTCTCGGCAACGCCTCTGGCGTCAGCGGGCATTGATCGATACGTGTAGCGGTCTACCCAACCGTCGTTACCTGCACGAACAGCTTGATTACATTCTGGAGCAAGCCGGGCGCGATCATTTCGCGGTGACCGTGCTGCTCTTCGACATTGACAATTTCAAGAGCTACAACGATACTTTCGGGCACGCCGCGGGCGACGATATTCTCCGGCACACCGGCGAGCTGTTTCGCCGCCACTGCCGGGAACAGGATGTGGTGACGCGATACGGCGGCGATGAGTTCGCGGTGGTCTTTTGGGACTCACAGGGGCCTCGGGCTCCCGGCTCGAAGCATCCGGCGTCTGCGTTGAATGTGCTTGACCGTGTGAAGCGGTCTTTGGCCAATGAGGCGTTTGCGCCGCTCGGGGCGGAGGGTTGTGGCAAGCTCACGATCAGCGGTGGTTTGGCGACGTATCCGTGGAACGCCGCCACGAGGGATGAGTTGATCCAGCGGGCGGATGAGGCTTTGCTTTGCGCCAAACGCGCCGGAAAAAATCGAATCTATCTGGTCGGTGAGTCGATCACCACTGAGGAGTAGCGTGTTCTTATGAGTTTTCCTTTGCGTTTAGGTATTCCGTCTATCTTCGTGGCCCTGGCGGTCGCGACCCCGCTGCTCACGGTGGGTTGCGCGGCGTCCGGCACCAAGGAGGGGCCATCAAAAACATCAAAGCCGGCTCATGTTGACGCCGTCGCCGAGGTCAACGGACTTACGTGACCGTTCTGAGTCGTGAGACTACGACGCTCGGTCGAGCGTGAGGAATCTATAGACCTGTTCGCTTTTGATCTTCGTGCGGGACGAGGCTGGATCGTTTTTGCGCCGGGAAAAAAAGCCTCGGCGTCCGAGATATGGCGAGCGATCGAACGATCAGGCTTCACACCACAGCGGATTACAATGGGAGCCGATGTGTATACGGGTCCGGAACTCGATGACAAAATAGGGAGTCACTGATTGTGAAGCGTCACACACTCCGCAGAATCTTGGCCGGCTTATGGCTGGGCCTCACCCTACTGGTGACCACCGGTTGTATCGGTCCCAACCCTTTCTACTCGATCGGCCAAAGCGCGATGAACGCCACCGTGATGACTTTCGTCAACACGTTCTGGTCGAATGTACTCAACGGGAACTGATCACGTGTGGGCCAAGCTGATACCACACGCACGGGTTCCGGGGTTGTGCGGCGCGCTGGTGTGTCTTGCGGTAGCTCCTGCGATAACTGAGGCTGGTCCGATTAACACCAATGCCGCGATCGCGCCGGGAGAGGGCGCTACGATTTTGCGTCTCTTGTATGTCTATGCCGAGTCGGATGGACAAGACCGCATCGCCCACATGAACACCTCCGCGCTTCGGTCCACGTTGATCCACGGTGTGAGTGAGGATCTGGCCCTGTTTTTGTCGGTGCCTGTGATGAGTCGACGGGTGGACACGTATAGTCCGAACATGGGTCGAATCGAAAACGTCCACGACGGCATCGGCGATGTTACGGTGATGGCCAAGTACCGTTTTTGGTTTCAAGACCCCGAGCCTCAAACCACGATTCGGCTGGCGGCGCTGGTCGGGCTGAACGTACGTAGTGGCGATAGTGATTTTTCAAGCGATAGCTATGACCCTCTGCTCGGTACCGCGTTTACGTGGCGCAAGGAACGCGACAAGTTCGATGCCGATTTGATCTATCAACTCAACACCGGCGGCGGGGAGATGCGCCACGATGTCCTCCGGTATGATGCCGCCTACTCCTACCGCGTCGCTCCCGCGGAGTTTGCACACGATGACACTTCGGAGTTCGATGTGGTGGCCGAGATCAACGGACTGTATCGTACCGACGGCTCGCACACGCTCTTTCTCTCTCCGGGGTTTCAGTACATCACAGGCAATTGGATCTTTGAGACCTCGATCCAGCTTCCCGTCACCCAGGACGGGGAGGGACCTGAAACGGACTACCGGGTGATCGCCGGGATTCGGATTCAGTGGTAGGGCGGTTCGGCGGTTGCCTACGTGCCGCGCGTGTGGCCGAAGAGTTCGATCTGTAGACGGGGAGCGTAACGGTAACCTTTTTCTTTGCAGATGCCGGTCAGCCACTTCGCGCGCTGGTTGAGCTCATCTACGGTGACACCTTGTGGCATCAACAGTACGAATTGTGAATCCACACCGCCCACTTTTTCGATCAAGAATTCGATCTCGACAAGATCCTCCGCGCGGTCGACCACAAACTTGAGTTGGTAATCGCCGAGGCGCAGGAACCGGCGAATCACATCAAGGTTCAGGCGGGCCGCCTCGTGCATGTTGACATAGCGACCGCCCTCGCGATTGTGCGGTGTGGCGTTGGTCAGCTTGGGCGACACGCTCGCCAAATCGCACACGACATCTTGCCAGACAGTGCCGGCCGTCTCGATGGTGATGTGATAGCCGGCGTCGTGAAGCCGCCGTGTGAGCGCGGCCATGTCCCGCGCGATCATCGGCTCTCCACCCGTCACGACGACGTGCGTGCAGTCGTATCGCGCGACTTCGGTGAGCACCTGATCCACGGTCATGTCGTTGCCTTCGGGCTGCCACGAGGCATAGGGCGTATCGCACCAGACGCATCGGAGATTGCATCCGCTCGTCCGAACGAACACGCTTGGCACGCCGGCCAGCATTCCCTCGCCCTGGATGCTATGGAAGATTTCGCTGATTGTCATGATGCACGCCTGTCGATTGGTTTTGTCCTTCTGTGGTGAGAACCGTCACGGCTTGCAGAATAGCCCTGGGCCGCAGGATTCGCCTGCGCGGCACCACCCATGTCGCGCCAATACGCGTTGCGAATGGACTCCCGCGGCGTCACGCAGGAAGTTCACTCGATACCATCCGGCCAACGCAGACGAGCCGAGAGCGAGTGACCGGAGTTCGCCAGTGCCCGACCCATCTCGCCGAGTTCGGCCAGAGGCAACACCCGATACTCGCGGGTTTCCGTGAAGCGGTTCACCTGCGATGCCATGCAGCGGCACAGCACGGCCGTCACATCACCGCGTGCTGCGTTGAGATACACAAACGGACCCATGGGGATCGGACCATCCGACAGCACACGCGGCACCACCGCCCCGAACTCTTGATCCGTCGCACGCTCGACGCTGTATCGCCGACCCGCCAGGGGCTTTCCGTAAAATTCGAGAGCCAGTGATTCCACCGTTTCGGATACGTATATGGCTTGCCCCTGCGATTTCGGGTCGAGCACTTCCCAGCAGAGCGGATAGCCCTGGCCATCGAACGTCTCACGAATGCCGCGGCAGACGACCTCGAACGAATCACCAGGGACCGCCACCTCCTGGCACCATACCAGTACGGTTTGCGGTCGAACCGTGCCGCCGACAAAGGCCGATCCCCGCTCCGCGTAGACGACCGGCTGAGACCCGTCGACTCGGAGAGCACCGTCCAAACTGCGAAACACCAGCCCCAAGCCGGACAACGGCTCGTCAGCCGGAGGTTCGTTGCGCACTTCCTGCACGAGCAACGGGGCCATGGTCAACGCCAAAGGCGCTACCGTGGTCTCGTTGGGTTTGTAGAACACCGCCCGTTCAAACACCGCATGCGATTGTTGGTAGGCTTCGTTCGCGTTGCGTACGCGTGTCGGAAACGGCACCGCCGTATTCATCGTCGCGCAGCCGCCGGTCGAGCATATCACCGCGACGAGTAACCATATCTGCAAACGTGTCATCATGTGGCACTATACCGTTCGCAGGCCCAGCCGCATGGGCGCCCACCTGGGGCCGTCGAGGCTCGATCGGTCTTCACCGCTCCGCAGGTTACTGCAGCGTCTCACGGTACACGTCCTCGTTGAACCCGACCAGCAGCGTCTTGCCGCAAACGATGGTCGGCGCGCGAAGATTGCCGGTCGGCCCCAACAGGTGCGTCAGGATGGTTGCCTCATCCGGAGGATTATTCTTCATGGAAAAGGACGCCAACTTCCTGCCCTTGGCCACCGTCACCACCGTGGCTGCTTTCGCTAACTTGATGGCCGTCTCTCTCCCCAGTTTCCCGGACGCGTTTACCGTTTCTTCAACTTTCACGTTGTGTTTCGCAAGGAACTCCTGCGCCTTGGTGCAGGCGCTTCACCCTTTGCGGTGGTAGTACCAAGCTATTCGAGCTGCCACGCTGCTATTCTCCCATAACGCTGCCATTCGGGCATCTGCTCACCAGACGGGTAGTGTAGTGAATGTGCAAACGCACAACAAATGTCTCGGTTCGAGCTGTAGGGTGTGCGGCCAGCGTGATGATAGTGCGGTCGCACAAAACGGATCATCATTCGACTTTTTGCTTGAATAATAGTCTGATTGCTATTATACTGGGGCCATTCATGGACGGAGCCACAGAGGTTTGGGCTTCCCGAACCTACGGCGTCATACCGCGAACTCGAATCGGAGGATTCTAATGACTACAACACCACGCGAAGCGACCCAGTCACGACCAGAGCAGACTTCTCTGAACGATGCCTTAACCTCGATCGAGGCGCGGATCGAGAGTATGACCGATCAGCTACAATGTCACGAGTTCTACGAAGCACTTGGTGCCGAACTCAAGCGGTTCCACGCCCAGTTGCGTGCCCACCACGCGATGGCTGCCTATCATGCGGCCGGGGAATCGATCACGCAGTTCTCACCGGAATACGCCGATGAGTTTGCTCGTCTTCACTCGGAACATTCTACGATTCTCGGCATGCTCGATCGCTTGATCCGTTCCGTCGAGACGATGTGCGATTGCCCGCTGGAGGACAAAGAAGTTTTCGTCATGCGCGTCCGCGAGGTGATCGCGGTCATGCGCCGCCATGAGGCCGAAGAGGACAGACTTTTTTACCTCTCCTTATGGCGCGACACCGGCGGCGAAAGCTAACCAACTAATCGCTCCGTTCGAGAAACTGATTCATCGCGGGCAGGATCTGTTCGTGGGCGTCTTCCACTACGTAATGTCCGGCGTCTGCAAAGCGATGAACCTCCGCGTCGGGGAATCGTGTGACCCACTCCTCCAAGAAAGCCGGCGTGAAGCAGAAGTCTTTCATGCCCCAGAAAATAGACATGGGCCTATCGCGAAGCCCGGCGAGTTTTGACTCGATATCGCGAATCACGCCATGGCTGGGGGCGTTGGCGCGCAGTGGTATGTCCTTCACAAAACGATGCGTCGCGATCCGGTGGGCGTAGCTGTCGTAGGGCAAGAGGTAGCCGCGCTTTACCGCCGGCATCATCCGGTCGTGCTTCGCGCAGGCCATGTAGGTGGCACACCTCGCGAAGCCGTTCAACGCGCGTACGGCCCACTCCCCCAGTATCGGAATGCGGCACATACGAATGCGCCACGGCACCCTTCCACCGAGAAAAGCGGCCGTGTTGAACACCACGAAACGGCGGAAACCCTCCGGTCGTCGTGTGGCCAGCCCAAACCCGATCGCGCCGCCCCAATCATGAACCACCAGCGTGACGTCATTCAGGCGAAGATGATCGAGCAGCGTTTCGGCGTTGGCGATGTGCGTGCGGAGGGTGTAGTCATAGGTTTGTGGCTTGTCCGAAAGTCCGCAGCCGATGTGATCCGGCACGATGACGCGGTAACGGTCTCGCAGTCCGCAGACCAGGTGACGATAGTAAAACGACCAGGTGGGGTTACCGTGCAGCATGAGAAGGGGAGGGCCGGCGCCTTCGTCCAGGTAGTGCATGCGCTGCCCGTCGATGTCGAGATGGTGTGCGTGAAAGGGATAGAGATCCCCCAGCGATTCCGTACGCGGATCGCGCACTGCGGAGGAGGCGTTTCCCGAACGAGATGCTTCCCGGTCGCGGGATACGGTCGGAGTCTGGGTTGGCGGGGGGAGGCTCATCGCGCCGGGGCTACCACTGGGCACCGAGCATGACACTGCTCAGCCCGCTTCCGATGCCCAGCATGGCGATCTTGGCACCTGCGGGAGGTGGATCGCGCTCGATGTCCATGGCCATGGTCATGGGCAGCGACGCTGAGCCTACATTGCCCAAAAACTCGAACGTCGAATAGTCTTGCCCCGGGTCGCGCTCGATTGATTCACAAAACCGATCGCGGTGCGCCGTGCCGACCTGGTGGCAGAAGACGCGGTCGATTGTATCGCTGCTCCAATGCATCGCCGTTTTGAAAGCGTCCCACGTGTCCGCGGCCAACGCGCAGCCACGATCCAGTAGGGTTTCGGCATCCGTGTGCATGTTCATCGCCGCGCCGGGGCCGAAACCCGTGTCTTCACTGCCCCGGCAGAGGTGATTGTGTTCGGTAGCCGCACGGACCACGCCGCCCAGTAGACGGTGCGCGGTGCGCGAGACGGACTCGTGCGCCATCACAAAACCCACAGCGCCGGATCCGATGGTGAGCGACGCGAACGCCTTTTTGAACTCCTGGCGTGTCAGGTTTTTTGATTTGAGCAGTTGCGAGATGGTGGTGCGCACCAGATTGCGGCTGCTCTCACCGGCCACCACGAGTCCCCGCTTCACCTGCCCAAGCTCGATCATGTTCGCCAACGACAACACCCCGTTGAGAAAACCAAGGCACGCATTGGACACGTCGTACATGATGGATTTCGCCGGGAGGCCCAGGTTGTCGTGGACGACGGAAGCGGTGGCCGGCTCCAGAAAATCACGGGAGACGGACGTGTGCAGCAGGCACTCGATATCAGTCGGTGTGACCCGTGCGTGTGCCATGGCGGCGCGACCGGCTTGGGTGCTCGCGTCACTCGGGAGCGTGCCTTCGCTCCAGAAGCGGCGCTCTCGGATGCCGGTCATCATTTCCAATCGGCCGATGTGGAGTCCGAACCGCTCGTAGATCGGCGCAAGTTCCTGTTCGAGCGCTTCTGAGGTGATCGTGTCCTCAGGAAGGGCGTAGCCGAGACCCTCAAAGCAGACTTTCTTGAAGCTAAACATTGCGGAAGTCTTCGACTCCATCTTTCACAATCATCCGACACGAAACGGGCATTATAGCGATCCGACGCTTCCGCGCAAGAGCGCTCCGGTGGTTAGTTTCTCGCTATGCGGCCCGGGCTGATAAGTTCCATCGGTGTAAGGTTCCATAATACACGCACCCCAAGGCGTAAATCGCTCATTATGCCCGGTCTCACCCGCGCTATTGACTTCCTGATCCGAGACGCCAAAAGTCTGTTGGAGTGTCCGGGGGGGCACTGCGAGGCTCTGGGAAGACTCGCCCATGATGGGATGGAAGCAACATCACCGGTCCAAGACCGGGTTCGGATCCGGTTTGGGTGTCGTCGCTTTGGCGGCCCTGCTGGCTGGCGTGACGGTGGGCTGCGGCTCGAACATCGGCGGTCCGCTAGTGTACGTCGATTGCGGCACTGCCGGGCGTGTGCTGGCCGACGAGGTCGTGCTGCTTGACTGGGACGGTGGCGTCAGCTCCATCTATCCCGATGACCCCTTTGACGGACTTGATTTTTCCGCCTTTGAGACGACCGAGGGGGGAACGTTGGCTGATCGCGAGGCGGAGTTTAAGGAACTCGTTCGCAGCCGCGTCTCCCAGATCTACTGCGATCATCCCGATCACCAGATCAGCGTTTCTCAGAGAGCGGACACCGATTCCCGCAGGGGTAAAACGGTCGTCTATTTCGGACAGCTCCTGGCCCCCAACGAGGGCGGGCAGGTCGGCGAGGCCGAGTATGACCCCTGCAATCGCTACGCTGCCGATGAGGCCATTATTTTCGGCGAACGATATCTCCGCCTCGGCGGTCCGTTCAGCTTTGATGAGTGGGTGACGATGTTCTCGAACACGGCCGCCCACGAAATTGGGCACACGTTGGGGTACGGACACATCGACCGAGCCGATCGTCCGGACCCTGCGCAAACGGTCTTCGTCGAACTGATGCTTGACCGACACACCGTGTCAGAGCTGCAGAGACAGCAACGCATCGTTGTCGATCAATCCACCTGTTCCCGCAGCGACTTATCGAGCGGCAAGACCCGGACCCCGAGCGATGATCTCGTGTTCATCTGCGGTCAGCTCGCCGATCACTAGACGTCACTTTCAGCCTCTCGGATCATCCGGCGGTTCACCTGCGCCTTCCGCGATGACGCCCCCGTCGCGGCTCCGGAGGCGGCGGGTTGATCAGGACGGCTCTGCCACGGGTGTCTTCACACGCGACCTCGATTCGATCGCCGACAAAGCCGGCATCTCCCGTGATGATGATGGTTTTTCCCGTATCCTTTTCGATGGCGTCAATCACGGAACGTTTGTTGTTGAGGATTTCAAACGCCACTTCGCTGGCGACGGAAATGGTGATCTTCTGCACCTCTTCGTGGTGGGCGGCCAGTTGGATCGTACGCATGACATCGAGCGTGACGGACTCCGGCATCTTGACGAGACCCGATCCGCTACAGTGCGGGCAGTCATAATAGATATTTCGCTTGAGGGATGGCCCCATGCGTTGCCGGGTGATTTCGATCAGTCCGAACGCGCTCATGCGGAGAATCCGGGCGCGTTCTTTGTGTTTCTTCAACGCGTCGCGCATGGCCCGTTCCACCGTGCGTTTGTTGCGGTCGAGCCGCATGTCGATGAAATCACATACCACCAGGCCGCCGAGGTCACGCAGGCGCAACTGTCGGCATATTTCCTCGGCCGCCTCGACGTTGATACGAAGCGCGGTTTCTTCCGCGTCATCCGGACTACGAAATTTCCCGCTGTTGACATCGATGGCGACCATCGCCTCGGTCGAGTCGATCACGAGCGAACCGCCCGATGGCAACGGCACGTGACGCATGTTGATCCGCTCAATTTCCTCTTCAATACCGAGCCTGTGAAACAGCGGTTCCCGGTGCGGATAGGTGCTGATTGAAGATTTGGTGCGCGGCATGACGAGATGCAGGAACTCGTGTGCCTGGCGCGCCTGTTCCTCATCGTCGATGATGAGGTCGGTGAAATCGCTCGTGAAGATGTCGCGGATGGTGCGCGTGACCAGGTCCGACTCGCGATAAAGTTCAGCGGGGGAATCCTGCGTTTTGATCCGCTCGATGACGGTACGCCACAAGCGCATCAGGTAGAGCAGATCGCGTTGCAATTCACGCTTTGACTGGTCCACGCCGGCCGTGCGCAGGATGAAACCCATGTCGGGAGGAAGATCGAGTTCCTTCAACGTGTCACGCATTTTTCGCCGCGCCTCTTCGTCTTCGATCCGGCGCGACACGCCGTGGCGGTTCATGCCCGGCATCATCACCAGGAAACGCCCGGGAATACTCAGGTAGGACGTCAGCGTTGGACCTTTGGTGCCCACGCCTTCCTTGGTGATCTGAACGATCACTTCTTGCCCGCGACGAAAACAGCGTTGAATCGGCGGGCGACGATGACGCGGAATCTTCCGTCCGACTTCCTCATTCTCACCCGTGTGGTCGGGGAAGTATTGCGGCTGCACATCCGAGATATGCAGAAACCCGTTTTTCGCCAGACCGAAGTCAACGAACACCGCCTGGATACTCGACTCGACGTTGGTGATGCGACCCTTATAGATGTTACCCACATGCGACGCCGAGGACGCACGCTCGATGAAGAGCTGCTCCAGTTTGCCCTCATTCAGCACGGCGATCCGGCATTCTTCTCCGCCGGCCGTTTCGATCACCATCGTCCGTGTGCCCTTGCCCGCCAGCGAATTGCGATCGCCGTCGAACTCCCCCAGGGTGACCTTGCCTCGTCGCGATGACGGGGGGGCTTCCCGGTCGCGTTCCTTTGAGGTAGGAAGCGAACGCTTGGCGGTTGCGTCCGGCGATGCCTCGACGGCCTCAGAATCTTCCGATTCGCCGGCTGCCGCCGCGCGTCGGGCAGCCTTCGACCTGCGTCGACCGCCGCGCGTGCCGCGCCGACGCTTCGCCGGCCGACGTTCCTCCTGATCGGGGCCGTCGGATCGTGACTCCGAGCCGGCCGGTTCTGTTGACGCTACGTCCGCGCCCGGCTTGGTGGAATCATCGCTTTCGTGAGGTTCGCCGGGTTCGGTCGCTGAGGTGGGAGCGGCGGACGCAGGCGGCGGCTCCGCCTGCACGGGCGGGGCTTGCGGTTCCGTAGCGTCCGGCTTTTCAGTCGCAGACCGGGACGTTTTTCTCTTTCTCTTGGCGGACTTCTTCTTGACGGTTTTTCGCCGCGTGGTTTTCTTAACCACCGGCTCGGACGTCGCGGGGGCGTCCGCCACCTCGGTGACGTCAATCTGGGCCGCGACGCTGACCGCGGGCCCGCTCGCTGCGGCTTCGGAGTCCTCCGACGCCGGTGCCGCGGTTTTGGTTTTTTTAGTAGATTGTTTGCGCGTTTTTTTCGCGCCCGTTTTTTTCTTTGCCGTTTTTTGAGGCATAAGTGTTTCTTGCCGAATCGGAACCTACCGCCAGTGTACGTATATTCGACTTATCCGGTGGTTGATCGTTTTCGGGTCGTACCCCAGTAAACCCGCAATCTCACCAGGCTTGGCCGTGCCGCGTTCGCTGATATGCAGCGAAAAGTCAACGGCGGTTCCGTCGGCGCGTATCTCCATGATATAGGGGCGGATGTTGACGGTTTTGGCCGCCGCGTCGCCCGGTTTTTTTCGTTCCACCTCGATCACGTCGGCGTCAAGCACATTGGCAATGCGCTCGTCGATATCCGAAGCCAAGGGCTCATTCGGTGCGAGTTGGTATTGCACCCACTCGGGGCGCGGTTTCTCGCTGAGCTCCAGCCTCCGGATCGCGCGAAGGGTAAGATCATCCGGGGTATGATGATCCAGCCGCTGACACCACACCGTGGGGTCGAGGTCCGATGTTGTTTCCACAATGATGAACTCAGCTTCCGAGGCAATCCCCACCGGTCTTGGCAACGGTATGGTCATTCGCGGATGAGGATTGAATCCCTGTGTGTAGCGGACCGGAAGCAACGCCCGCGCGAACGCCCGCTCAAACAGGCGAATCGTGTCGTGGTGCGAAATAAACTTCAGGTCGCCGACAACAGAGAACGAAATCATCCAGCGATACCGCTCCAAAGGTTCCGGGTTGGCCTGGTTCGGAGTCCCGTCCATCCTTTCTCTAACACGCCGAAGACCGCGCCGCTGGTAGATCCTGCCACCTATCGGTCGCGGGGTATCCCCTAGATCGGGTCTTCGGGAAGTACCTTTCTTGTTTCGTCACGCAGATAGTTCGTCACCTGACGAGCCGTGTCAAACGTCATGACGCGACGTGCCACGCGCTCAGATTTCGCGATGGAAGTCAGGCGAATCAGTTTTTTCACCTCCGGGATATTCGCCGGTGCCATCGAAAGATGGCGAAGCCCCAGCCCGAGAAGAAGCATGGTGTACAACGGTTGTCCGGCTATTTCTCCACAGATACTGCATTCTACGTCCGCCCGTCGGCACGCCCGCACAACATCACGCAACGATCGAAGCACCGCGGGGTGTGACGCGGTGTAGTATTGTGAGACGCGTTCATTGCCCCGGTCCACTGCGAGGAGGTACTGCACGAGATCATTCGTGCCGATGCTGATGAAGTCGACCTCGCGACAAAAATCCTTCACCTGAATAGCGGCGGCCGGCGTCTCCAACATCATACCGATGGGGACCGGCTTTGTGATTTTGATACCCTCTTCTTCCAAATCCTCCAGGGCGTCGTTGACCGTCATTTTGGCCTGGCGAAACTCCATGACACTGTTCACCAGTGGGAACATCAACCGGACCTGACCGTGAACCGAAGCCCGTAAAATGGCCCGCAACTGAACCTTAAACATATCCAGGTTTTGAAGGCTGTAGCGGATCGAACGAAGCCCGAGCATCGGGTTTCGCTCTTGTTCGTAGCGCTGGCGTTGCGTGTATTTGTCGGCCCCCAGGTCGAACGTGCGGATCGTGACCACACGCCCACTGACGCCCTCGATGGTGCGGGCATATGCCTGATACTGCTCCTCTTCACTGGGCATACCCTCCGGACGAAGAAACAAAAACTCCGTGCGGTAGAGCCCCACACCGTCCGACCCCTTGTCCACACCGCTGCGCGCTTCGTGGGGAAACTCGATGTTGCTCAGGAGATGCACACGCTCCTCATCCGTAGTGATCGCGGGCAGATGGCGAAGCTCGTGCAACTCGCCGGCCAATCGATCAAATGCCACCTGTTTTTCGCGATACTCCGCGAGCGTCTCGGCGGAGGGGTCGGCGATGATCAGTTGGTTCGTGCCGTCTACGATGATCGTGTCGCCGCCGCTGATCCGCGTAGACACATCATTCAAGCCGATGACCCCCGGCTGCCCCCAGGACCTCAACAGAATGGCCGTGTGCGACGTAGATGCACCGGCATCGAGTGCCACGCCGACCACCTTGGTGTCGGAGAGCTGTGCCGTTTGCGTAGGGGTCAGATCGTGGGCAATTAAAATGACCGCACGGGTCAGGTGGGCGAGATCTTCCCGCGTTTCTCCGAGTATGTGACGCAACAGGCGTCGTTCAATATCCCGAACATCCTTGATCCGCTCGGCCAACAACGGATCCGTCATTTGCATGAACCGCCGTTGGTAATTTCGCATCACGGTGCTGGCGGCGTATGCCGCGGACGCATGCTTCTTCGTGATGAGGTCTTCGATATTTTTTTTGAGTTGATTGTCTTCGAGAACCCCCACGTGCCAATCAAACACGTTGGCGGCGTCGTGCCCCAAATTGGACCGCAAGAGCTGTGTCTGTTCTCCCAGTTCCTCGATTGATGCGTCAAAGGCCTGGCGAAGGCATTCCAACTCGGCTGGAGTGGCCTCCGGGGAGACGGAACGATAAGGGATCCGGTAATCCTCTGCGTCAAGGATTACCGCCTCCCCGATAGCCACACCGGGCGATACCGAAATGCCCTGAAGAATCTCCATGCTGCTTGTTGCTCGCTGCGGATCGTCGGATGAGGCGATGGGAAAGGCGGTCTGATACGATCGCCCGTGCATGCCCACGCGGTTGGTTGTCTCCAAGAATCCGCCGCCTGGCCACGGTCCGCCACGGCTCTCTGACCAACGCCTGAGGCGTGGGTCCGGACGACTCTCGTTACTTGGATCGACAACTACGATGGCTAAGCTGTTCGGGGCGTCTCCGGGGCATCCAGCCCGGACTCGATCAGCGAGATCAGCGCCGCGACTGCTTCGCAGGCGTCGCCTCCTGTGGCCGATATACGTATCACGCAGTTCTGCGTGGCCTCAAGCAGCATCATCTCCATCGCGCTCTTGCCGTCGAGCGACTCGCCGCCCAGCGTGACGTTGCAAACGCGGATCGCCGAACTAAAAGTCGACGCGACATCTACGAAACGCATCACCGGGCGTGCATGCAACCCTTCCTTGGTGGTGACCGTGACCTCTCCTACCGCTTCGGTCACTTGATCCGACAATCCTTATCGCCTTTCGCTATAGGGTCGTGATTCCTCACAAGGAGCTTTCCCGCGCTGTGGGTCGGCTCACTCTTTCGTTTCATCGGCCTCAGCAATGAGGTCCGTAATGGCTTCCGTAGTGTCGGCCTGACGAAGAAACCGGCGGAAGTTTTCACGCTGCAAGTAGCGGAAAATCTTCTCCATTGCGGCCAGATGATCTTCGGGCGTTTCCGCCGGGCTTAGCAAAAGCACCACGGAATACACCGGCGCTCGATCCAGCGCGGCAAAATCCACGCCGCGGCTCGACCGACCGATGGTGGCCGTCATCTTTTTGACGCACTCGTGCTTCACGTGCGGCACAGCGACGCCCTTGCCAAATCCCGTGCTGCCCTGGTTTTCTCGTGCGATCGCCGCTCGCGCCGCGGCCTCCACGGAGCTCGCGTCCAGCTCTCCATGGTCCGCTAGGGACTGAATCAATTCACGAATCACGCCGTTACGATCGGTGGCCGTGAGTTCGGGAATCACAGACGGTCCGTGAATGATTTCGGATAGTCTCATGCCGTTGTCCGTGATCTTTGTGGGTCTGTCATCCATGCCGCTCCACACCTTCGCCGTGTAGGACGAACGTGCCCGGGCTTACACTGTTTCTTCCGAACCATTGGGTTTGCCGTCGTGTTTGTGGTTCCGTAGTTTTTCTTTGTGCCGGCGAAGCTGTCGCTCCATTTTGTCGGTGATCACATCCACAAGAACGATCGGGTCCGGCCCCGTTTCGCTCGCGACCAGCGTGTGTTTCCTGTCGGTTCGAACAATCATCTCGGCCGTATATTGCTCCGATTCGTTATCCAGCACGAACTCGATCTCGTGGATTCGGTCGTAAAAGCGCGGTAATTTCTCCGCTTTTTCGGCTACGTATTCACGAACATCTTCCCTGATTTCGACGTGTCGCCCTGTAATCGTAATATTCATACAAATCCTTCTCGCGTCTTGAAATCCTTCCACAGTCCGCGCGCCGACCAGCACGAGAGTTATGCCTGCCCTTTGTCCTCACGATCCTTCGCCCGAACCGGGCCGGTCCCGTCGGGCAGCAGCGCACCCGGCTTGATGACTCCACCACTAATCGTAAACCGCAATGCCTCGTCGATCGAAATCGACAGCGCGATTGTATCACGTCGCGGTACCTGGACCACATAGCCGGTGACCGGGGTCGGCGAACTCGGAATGAACACCGTCACGAGATCATCCCCCGTGCGATCCGAATCCTGAACGTCGACTATCGGGCCGCCCGTGCTCAGTGCCAATGACCACACCCCCGTTCGAGGATACTCCACCGCCACGACACCGGAAAACTCGACCTGCCGTTCCGATAGCAGAAAATCAGTCACCTGCTTCACGTGGGGATAAATCGCCCGGATGAGCGGCACCCTATAAAGCACTCCCTCTGCAGCTCGCCAGCTTGCTCTGCCAATAAAGCTGGCAAGAAAAAAGCCCATGAAGTATACGAGAATGATCCCAATCAAGAAACCGACGAGATTCAGCTTGTACTTCTGGAAGGCTATTTGCCACAACGCCTGATTTCGTAACTCCTCCGCGTGCTTACGCCGTTTCAACTCCGAACCGGACAGGGGCCCTCTCGGAAGGTTCCCCTGTAAGGCCTTGTTGTGTATGAACTTATACTCAATGGTGAGTCGGTCTCCATCTTCGTTCCATTCGTCAATCGGAGTACCGTAAAACAGCGGATCATGAACCCGATCGACAAATCCCGGTGCCGGCTGCTCGCTGACCCACGAACATAACGTCATCAGTCCGTTCGTGATAGGCGTCCCGACGTACGTATTTACAAGTTGGTACGCCCAAATCAGGATGGCGATCGTGAGGAGTGTAGGGAATAGCGCGGCCAAGCCCCGTAGGAAGAACCTTTGGAAGTCTTTCGTGAAGTTCTGTTCTGCCACGCAATCCCTTGCTAATCAGTAAGTTATGTTCTTTCGTGGTGCGATATCTGCATCGCCCACGGTGGTCGCTAAGTCAACCTGACCTGGCGACGCCACCCTATTTTCTCCCCGAGCTGTCGTCAACGGGGGCACGCCATCGCCTGCCGTTCTCTCCATGGAGCCGTCAGACTACGCCGACATTGTACCACGGTATCGTTTGCCCGTCACACCTGTCAGGTTTACGATGCAGCCGATGACCTTTCAAGTCTATACCCAAACCAAGCCTGCGCATCCCCATCGAACGACGGCTTGTTCGCTGTTTCTCTTTCTGGGGACCGCTCTGCTGGCCACGCAAATGTCGCAAGAACGTCGCGGTGATCCGTTGGGGGATCGGATCCGTCTTGAGTCGGTGGGGTGTTCCGTCAGACCACCGAGGGGCTTCACCCAAGGGGAAACCAACCTTGCGCCTGGGTGGCAGGTACAGAGTCTGCATAGTCGTGTGAACCGTTGGGCTCCGTCCGATTTTTCGATCTGGCGCACTCAGATTGACGAACCCGAAGGAGAACAACGTATCGCCATCCAAGTACTCGGGCAGATGCTTCCCGACACGGCATCCGGTCCGGTGAAGAAAGCTATTTTTCAATCGAGAGACGTGGTCATCGGGGGGCACCCCGCGATTGAATTGTGGGATGCGGAAGTCGGCATCATCGTCCGTGTCTGCTTGCTTCCGAAACAGGGCTACCTCGCCGTGGCGATGGCCTCAAGAGTGTCGATTCAAGAGTGGCACGATGTGTTCGATCTTAGCTGCCGCACGATTGAAATCGAGGCGGCTGAGCCGGCAAAAATGGATCCTGCGTCTTCGTGACTCCATTTTGGGGAGTATGGCGAATGGGTGGTATGGGTAAGTTTGGTCCTGCGGGCGGTATCCGCCGGTTGTCATGGCCCATCATCCTGCGTAGTTGACGTTTTCCTTTCCCCTCCGTCAAAAAAACTTTTGGATTTTCACAGCGGGAGGTTATCATCCGTCTTGTCGTGGTTCCAGAGTTCTTTGTGTTGCCGCACGTGGGTAATCGACGATGGAAACGCAACTTCAGGTACCTCGTCTGTACCGTATCCGGCGCGGGTTCACCATGTTGGAACTGCTTGTCGTTATGGGGTTGATCGCGCTGTTGGTGAGTATGCTCCTTCCGAGTCTCAGCGCCGCCCGCGAACGGGTTCGGAGAATCGTCTGTGTGAACAACATGAAGCAGTGGGGCGTGGCGCTGGCCTCCTACCGCCAGGATTCCTTCGACTACCTGCCGACCGAGGGCACCTATTGGAATCTCAAGAAACCGGGCACGTGGTTTAATGCACTTCCTCCGTATCTCAACATGCCGGCCTATGTCGATGTCAAGCGTTTCGACGAGGCCATCAAGGAGTTTCCGGCGTTGAGCACTTGGATCTGCCCCGCCAAGAACCGGACCAGCGCCTACAAGAGCCGTACGGGCAAGAACCAGTTTCACTACGCGATGAATCAGGTATTGGATGGTCTCGGTGCCGCGCCGGAAGGGTCGTCCGACACGCCGGGTTTTCCGGATCAAGGAGAGGACCCCCTCGGTGCGCATTTGTTCAGAAACCCTTCGGATACCGTGTTTATGATCGAGATTGCGTGGAACTCCCCGGCCGGCACGCCGAGAGACGTGGCCACCGAGTGTCAGCGTGATTTCGGCAGTCATCGCGTGGGCCAATTCCACGGTGATTACGCCAACGTCCTCTTTCTCAATGGGACGGTCGGTCACGTTACCACCGATGATCTCGTCACGGATCGTGATTTCAGACACGGTGACATACGCTGGATGCAGCCTCATCTCTACTGGGGCTACAAGCCGCCGCGATAATGATCTACAATCCACCGGGTTTTGGGCTCCACACGAAACGAGGTGGGTACACTTTGATCGTAGGCATACTATCAGACAGCCACGGTGACCACCGGATCGTGGGCCGGGCGATGGCGTTGTTCGATTCGCTTGGAGTGGCGCATCTTATCCACTGCGGCGACGTGGGCGGCGGTGCCGTCTTCGATGAGCTGGTGGGGCGGCCACTCACCTTTGTGTGGGGTAACACCGACGATCCGCCGCCGAGTCTCTGTACCTACGCCGAAAGCGTCGGGTTCGTCTTGCCGCATGCCGAGCCGATGCGCGTCGAGCTGGACGGCAAACGCTTCGCCGTCTTTCACGGGCACGAGGCCTGCTTCATGTCGTCCATTGGCACGCTCGACGTAGACTACATCCTCCACGGGCACACGCACTGCCGGCGTGATGAGCGTTTTGGTGCTCAGCGGATTATCAACCCCGGTGCCCTCCATCGAGCCCGCCCCAAGAGCGTGGCCACCCTCGACACAACCACCGACGAACTCGTCTTTTACGAAATCGAGTGTGGCATGCCCAAGCCGGAGGCGCGGGTATGAGTGTCGGCGCAACACATGGCTTCGCTTAGCCATGCCACCCGCCGTCCGCCCGTTCTCACTCAACCACCCAGACCCTCCGGGTTCCCGCCGTGAGTCGTGGTTGCTACGTTGACTAGGCTGACACCGCAAAAGCGGCTACAGTACTCGTAATGGATGTCATACGAAGCCAAATCAAGACGTCGGATCCGGCGTATGTGGAAAACCGGGACCATATGCTCTCGCATGTGGCCGAGCTGAGGAGGCATTTTGAGCGCGTCAAGCTGGGCGGGGGTAAAGCGGCCGTGGCCAAGCATACCCAGCGCGGTAAGCTCTTCGTGCGTGATCGCATCGATCGGCTGATCGATCCGGATACCCCGTTTCTGGAGTTCAGCGCGCTTGCGGCCCATGAAATGTACGACGGACGAGCCGCGTCGGCCGGCGTGGTGACCGGGATCGGCCGGGTCTGCGGCCGTCTCTGCGTCATCGTGGCCAACGACGCCACGGTCAAGGGCGGCTCTTATTACCCGTTGACGGTGAAGAAGCATCTCCGCGCGCAGGAGATCGCACAGGACAACCACCTCCCGTGTATCTATCTGGTGGATTCCGGTGGTGCGTTCTTGCCGCTTCAAGCGGACGTGTTCCCGGACAAGCAGCACTTCGGGCGGATCTTCTACAACCAGGCTCGGATGTCGGCGCTCGGCATTCCGCAGGTGTCCGTGGTGATGGGTTCCTGTACGGCCGGCGGTGCCTATGTGCCGGCCATGAGTGATGAGTCGGTGATCGTCAAACAGCAGGGGACGATTTTTCTCGGCGGTCCGCCGCTGGTCAAAGCCGCGACGGGGGAAGAGGTATCGGCCGAGGAATTGGGCGGCGGGGATGTCCACTGTCGCAAGTCCGGCGTGACGGATCATCTGGCCGAGAACGATGAAGATGCGTTGGCCATTGCCCGGCAGATCGTGGAGCATCTGAACACCAAGCCGCCGACCCGGCTCGATATGCGTCCGCCGGAGGATCCGCTTTATGACCCGGCCGAGATTTATGGCGTGATTCAGAAGGATATTCGAAAGCCGTACGACGTGCGTGAGGTGATCGCCCGGATTGTGGACGGAAGCCGTTTTCACGAGTTCAAATCGCTTTACGGCGCGACGCTCGTCACCGGGTTCGCTCACCTTTGGGGTTATCCGGTGGGGATTCTGGCCAACAACGGCGTGTTGTTTTCGGAGAGCGCTCAGAAGGCGGCGCATTTCGTGGAGATGTGTTCGCATCGTGGCGTGCCGCTCGTGTTCCTGCAAAACATCACCGGGTTCATGGTCGGCAAGGCGTACGAAGAAGGCGGCATCGCCAAAGACGGCGCGAAGATGGTGGCGGCCGTCTCGAACGCCGCCGTGCCGAAGTTCACCGTCATCATTGGCGGTTCCAACGGCGCGGGCAATTACGGCATGTGTGGCCGGGCCTATTAGCCGCGATTTTTGTGGATGTGGCCCAACGCGCGGATTTCCGTCATGGGTGGAGATCAGGCGGCCAACGTGCTGCTCACCGTCAAGAAGGACCAGATCAAATATGCCGGCGGAAAGCCGATGACGCCGGAAGAAGAAGAGGCGTTCAAGAAGCCGACGTTGGAAAAATACGCGGAGGAAAGCAGCGCCTATTACAGCACGGCGCGTTTGTGGGATGACGGAGTGATCGACCCGGCCGATACGCGTATGGTGTTAGGGCTGGGGATCGCCGCGTCGCTTCAGGCTCCGATGCCCAAGCGGCGCGTCGGTGTGTTTCGGATGTAGCTGGTAGGTCGGGCATCGGCCGACGAGGGTGGTAGGGCATGCTATATGCCACACGGTGGCATTTGATGTGAGATGGATTCCTGCTCCCCTCCTTGCTAAGGAGGGGCCGGGGGAGGTCGAAAGGTCGTAGGTCGGGCATCGCCCGACGGGACAACGTCCCGTTTGCCGTTGTCGGGCGGATCCCGACCTACCGCTGAAAAAGACCCCCCTCAATCCCCCCTTGGTAAGGGGGGAAGTCCGTAGGTCGGGCATCGCCGACGAGGGTGGTAGGGCATGCCACACGGTGGCATTTGATGTGAGATGGATTCCTGCGGGTGCCCCATTCTTCGCCCCAAGGCGAAGGGTGGGGGACAAAAACGGAGGCGTTAGGGGATTCGCGTCCCCCACCGCTAAGGCAATGGGGCACCCCAGACATGGGCCACCCAACTTCGTAGGTGGTTTGGGGACTACCGCGGTTGGTTATTGGAGATTGTCGTGATGGGGCAGTTCGTGAACACGAGTCATCAGGACGGAGTGGCCACGGCCACGCTGACGCGCGCCGAGTTGCACAACGCATTTAACGAAGTTGTGATAGCAGAGCTGACGCAGGCGTTTCGCGCGCTCGACGACGAGGCCGGCGTGCGTTTAGTCGTGCTCGCGGCCGAGGGGAAATCATTCTGCGCCGGCGCGGACATCCACTGGATGAAACGCATGGTGGACTACACGTTCGAGGAGAACGTCGCCGACGCCAACGTGATGGCCGATATGCTTCGGGCCATTCGCGAGTGCCGCAAGCCGGTTGTCGCCCGCGTGCATGGGGCGGCCATCGGCGGCGGGGTGGGGCTTGTGGCCGCCTGCGATATGGCCGTCGCGGTTCGATCCGCGGTGTTTTCACTGAGCGAGGTTCGGCTCGGCATTCTCCCGGCGGTGATTTCGCCTTACGTGTTGGAAAAGATCGGTCCCGGTGCGGCGCGCCGGTACGGCGTGACGGCTGAGCGATTCGACGGCACCGAGGCGAAACGGATCGGTTTGATTAGCGAAGTCGTCGAGACGCCGGAAGCACTGGATGAATGGATCGCCGGCATCACCAAGGCGATCAAGCGTACCGGTCCCCAAGCGGTGGCCGCGTGCAAAAAAATCCTGAGCGACGTGGCCGGTGTCCCGTGGGCTGAGGTGCAAGCGTTGACGACGAAACGCATCTCGGAGCTGCGCATCTCCGAAGAGGGGCAAGAAGGGCTCAAGGCGTTTTTGGAAAAGCGAAAGCCAAGCTGGGTATCTTCGGAGTAGTCGGCGCGTATGTTCAAAAAGATATTGATAGCCAACCGAGGCGAGATCGCCGTTCGCATCGCGCGGACCGCTCAGCAGATGGGAGTGGGGGTGATCGCCGTGTTTTCCGACCCGGACCGGCTCGCGCCGCACGTCGTCTGCGCCGATGAGGCGTACGCGCTGGGCGGTGAGTCTGCGGCCGACACCTATCTTCGCGGCGACAGGATCATCGAGCTAGCCCAACAGCACGGCGCGGACGCGATTCACCCGGGTTATGGCTTTCTCTCAGAAAATGCAGACTTTGCTCAGGCGTGTGGCGACGCCGGGCTGACGTTCATCGGCCCGACGCCGGAGGTGATCCGCGCGATGGGCGACAAGCTCACCGCGAAGAAAAAGTTTGAGAGCGCCGGCGTGCCGGTGGTGACCGGCTGGTCGGGCGGTGGCGATGAGCCGATCGACGTGATCCGGGGGGAGGCCGACCGCATCGGCTATCCCGTGTTGGTCAAGGCGGCGGCCGGTGGCGGCGGTAAGGGCATGCGCGTCGTGGCGACGGCGGGGGAGCTCGCGGCCGCGGTCGAGTCCGCACGGCATGAGGCCGGTGCCGCGTTTGGCGATCCGCGTGTGTTTCTGGAGAAGTTTATCGTTAAGCCGCGGCACGTGGAGATTCAGGTCTTCGGAGATACCCACGGGAACGTCGTTCATCTGTTTGAGAGAGAGTGCTCTGTCCAGCGGCGGCACCAAAAGATCGTAGAGGAATCCCCTTCGCCGGCCGTGTCGGATTCGCTTCGAGAGGAGATGGCGTCGGCGGCGGTTCGCGCGGCCAAG
>JAJRSP010000253.1 GCA_024278775.1 Planctomycetota bacterium | reverse complement strand
CATCGCTTCGTTCCCGCCTCGAGGCGGCGGTATGCCTACGACGACACCCCCCTTCCCATCGGTCACGGACAGACGATCTCGCAGCCGTACGATGGTGGTCGATGGGGTGGGCCATCGCGAGGAGAACGTCTTCCGGGACCATTGCGGGGCCTGGGGTGAACAATCGTAGCTTTGGCATGGCTGATACTCCGTCGAAACCAGGGTTGAAACGCTTTCGAAGCGGGCTGATTATACGAACGCAGTCGGTCACCGCAAAGGCAGGCTGGGGACGTGTTCGTGACAATCCGGTTACGTTGCCCTGCCCGTGGTGGGTCTTACAATTGGCATGCCGTCGGGCGATCGGATTTTGCACAGTGCTTTGGAGTGTCACAACGTGAGTTTCAATCTGACAAAACGCTTCCGCGTGCTTCTGTTGGCCGTCGCAATCTTGGCTTCGGATCGGCTTGCACCCGCCGAAGCCGCCGACAAACAACCGAAAACCGTCGTCGCTCAGCGTGAGGTTGATCTGGGTCGAGTTCGCGAGGGCGATGTGGTGTCGGCTACGTTCGTGATTGAGAACAAGGGTGAGGCTGACCTGATTATCCGCGACGTCAGCGCCAGTTGCGGCTGCACGATACCGCGCAAGCTCACGCCGGATGAGAAAAAAGTCGAGCCGGGCGAAAGCGTGAAGATCGTCGCGAAGTTCAACTCTGCCAACCGCATGGGCAAGCAGCGCAAGACGGTAAACGTCTACACAAACGACCCCAACGAACCGAACGTGAAGCTGTTCTTGAGGGCGGAAGTCGTGCAACTGTTCGAGATGCTCGTATCGGACAGGCCGACGCGACGTTACTCGTTCGGCAGTATTCGTCCGGGGGAATCGCTCACGCAGTCTGTCGATATTTTGCCGACCGAGCCGGGGCAGAATCTGGAAATCATTTCGATCGATCTTCGGCAGCCGGAAATCATCCACACGCTCAAGCCGTTCCAAAAAGATGACCGCACAGGCCAAAGCATCCAACTGAGCCTGAGCGACAATGCGTCCATAGGCCGAATTTCGACCAGCATTGTGGTGACGGCACAGATCGGTGACGAGACGGCGGAGTCCAGCCTTGCGTTGAACGGGGACGTTGTCGGTGTGCTGACGTTCAGGCCTCTGGTCGTGAAAAGACTTCACGCGGGCCTGCCCGGAACGTCGCTGGCTCCGGTGAGCGTGTCGTCGAGCGGTCGCGTGCCGTTTGAGATTCTCGGCGCTGACGCGGGTTCCAACCTTGAGGCGGAGGTCAAGAAGGATTCGCCGTCCGGCTACACGATCAAGCTGAAGATTCGCGAGGACGCAGCCTACGGGCCTTTCGGGGCGACGCTCGTTGTACGTACGAACATGGTTGAGCAGCCGGTCATCCGCGTGCCGATCTTCGCGAACGTGCGGCCACCGGTCGAAACGGACCCGCCGATCGTCTACCTCGATTCCACCAAGCGAACGCACAGAGTGGTGAAATTCGAGACGTACGCTCGGGACGATCTCAAGCTGGTCTCGGCGGACTCGGATTCGCCCTACGTAACGGTCGAGATTTCGCCCGAGCGTGTTGGATCGCTCGCATTCGTCACCGTCAGCGCCGCCGAGAACGCCCCGCCCGGGGAACACACTGCCATGATCGTCGTGGGGACCAACGTTGCGGGGGCGGAGAAGGTGAGCGTCGCGGTCTTGGTGCGGGTTCGATAGCCGAATCAAGCCCGTTCGTTTACATTGCAGGCCAACCTTGTCAGGAGTCGATGAAACCGATGGACGAAACCGAACGCAAGAACGAATCGAGCACGGCTGGACCGGACTGGGGCGACCCGTCGATCCCGCCCGGCAACTCGCCGCCCCTTCCCGCTTGGCCTTTGTGGGTGTCGATCGCGGCTTGGGGAGCGTGGACGACGATGATCGTCTGCATCGCGTTGTCGATGTAGCGGGGCGATCGACTCACGATACGCTGCTCCTGCGTCGCGCGGGGTCGTGACAATGCGGGCATCCGCGCGAACCGGAATCCGCGCGAACTGAAGTTCGCGGCTCGCTGTGCTTGTGCTGAAACATTCTTGATGCTGTCGGCTGTCCGCAGCGAGTTTCGCATGACGTCGGCGGTCCACGAACCTACGGTCGATCAAATATTTCAAGCCAACCTGTCGGCGCTGCGCGCACGACAGCCCGGCGTGGCTGAGCAATTATCCACGATCGACGTGCCGACGACGGCGTACTACGTCATCGCGCGAGACGGCGAACCGACGTACCGGGTCGAAGACGAAAAGGGGCGTCGTTGGCTGGGCAGAACTTCCGTACCGCGTGCGCGGGCGAAGGCCCTCGTGGATGATTTCACAATCGAGACAGGCAACGTGCTGGTCACGCCGATCGGCGGAGCAGCCGAAGCACGGGCCGTGCTCGAACGCATCGGGCCTCATGGTGCGGTGCTGCTGTACGACTCGGACCTGCGTGACGTGAGACTGGCACTCACACTGCATGATTTTTCCGACGATATCGAAAAATCGCGACTGGCTTTCCTGATCGGCGAAAACATCGAAACTGCGATCGAAGCATTCTTCGACGATCATCCGACTTACGATTTCCCTCAGAAACTGTTGGCCCCGCCGCATATCGAACGCGCGGAGACCGAAACGTTGCGGCATGCGATCGAGCGTGCAGCCGCCCAGGTCAACACCTCGCAAACCAGACGCGTCAGCGAAATCGAAACAAGACTGCGCGGCAAGTCATTCCCGCGTTCACCGGGCGTACTGGCGATTGTCGGCGTGGACCCGCGACAAAACGCGATCGAGACAGCCCATGCGTTGAGTCGTGCGACCGGCGACGCCATCGCGGTTCATGTCAGCGTGCCGAATCAGCCCGATCAGTGCCACATCCTGGCACGCATGCGCGCACTCGCGGAATCGGACGCAGCCCTTGTCATCAACTCCGGCTGGGGCACGCTCGCGGGCCATGTTCCAGACAACATGCCGTCGGCCGCCTGGCTTTGGCCTGAAGCGCGCATTGTGGCTGGCTACACGGATGGGTTTTCGGAACGTCAGGTCGTGTTCGGAGCGTCCAAGACGGCCTGCGAATCAGCCATCTCATGCGGCGCGAAACCGGAACGCACACGCCTGCTCGAAATCGGGTGCGGCGACGTTTTCGATCGCACCGATCCGAGATCGCCGACGGTAGACGTGGTCTGTTTGGCCGACATCGCCGACCTGCAATACGAATCAATCGGCATTCAGTTGGCCAGCCAGATCGCGATGTGGAAAGCGGTCTGCATGCAGGCGGCAACGCACCTGTACGCCGCTCCGGCTGAAGTTCTGGAAGCGGCGGAGCGAAGCTGCAACGTGGAAATCGCCGACGAAACGCTTCGCGGACACGTGCTCAATCTCATCGAATCCAAGGTCATGCCGACAATGATCCTGCGGGCATCGGTGGCGGCATTGCTCGACGCGGGCGTCGACGTGCGCGTGTACGGTCGCGGCTGGCAACACAGTCGCATGCCGAACGACCGTGTTCACGAACCGCCGAACGACGCAACCGAGCGGGCGGCGATTTACGCTTCGACCCGTGCGGTCCTTTGCCCGGTTTACTCCAGCGCGTCCGTGCAAACGGCGATGGAAGCTACGCTGGCCGGCGCGATGGTCATCTTTCGTCGCCCGAACGAACCGTTGTCGTCAGCCCATCCTCAATTGTGCGACGTTCTCGACAAACTGCCCGCAATGGCGGACCTCGGCGAGATGCGCGATCACGTCTTGGCTGCTCTTCGCGGCAACCGCGAATGGGAGACGGCGCGAGCACACGCAGCCGACTCGATCCGACAGCGACACACACTCCGACACCGGCTGGACACGATTCTCAGCGCACTCGCAGTGCGTTGACACATTCCATTTGCCGGGTGGCATGCCCGCCTCGAAGGCGGGCATGTTGCGTCCACGGTGTACTCATGGCTACGCTGCGCCCTGTCGCTCAGTACGCGCGGGTCAGGTGCATCGTTGGGTAGTAGTGTTTCAGGATCGCGGAGGCGTCCCAGCCGATCAGGGCTTTTTCCTGCATGCCCCATTGGCACAGGCCCATCCCGTGACCGAACCCCCTGCCATCGACGAATTCCACATCCCGGCCGCGGTCGATCGCTCGAAATTGCGTGCTGCGCAGGACGCGACTGCCGACGGCGAGGCGAAACTCCTCAGCCGGCATGTCGAGTTGCTTTCCACGGCTGCCGTAAATGCGCAGGAGCGTAGGCCTGCCCCATTGCGATCGACTCGCCACTTCAACCGCACGCACATCGCCAAGTTCCGCCGACTTGGGAAACCGCGAGCGCAATTTGCCCGCCAACTCGCTCTTGGACAGGCGCGTGTCCCGCTTCCAACGGTAACTGGTCGACACGCGCCCGCAATTGCACGGCACGTTGCCGCTTAACGGGGGAATCTCCACGTAGTTAGGCCGACATTGCGACACGGGCTGCGTCCGCCCGCCACAACAGGAACTGTAGAACGTACAGAAAATCTGCTCACCGGTCGGCGAGGTCCATGTCGCAACAATCCCGCGCGTGTAGCGCGTCGCTTCGCGCGCCCGATCAGCCGCCCCGCTCTTTTGCAGGCCCGGATAAACCTGCGACGCTTCCGTCGCAACGACGTCGTACGATCTCGACGACCGCTGAGCCATCTGGTACAGCGCATACGTCCGGGCTGCGATCGCCTGTGCTCGATAGGCTTCTGTCTCGAAATGCGGGAACAGTTCCGCCGGCAGCACGCACGCAATGTACGTTTCCAGATCGACATAATTTACGACACGAAGGCGGCCCGAGTCGCCGGCTGACACGCGAAACTTTCCACCGTATCGTCGCCCGGGCGACCACCCCGATTCCACCGGATAAGACAATTCCAGCGGGCCTGCACGCCCCGGAACGATGTCGAAAAAGCCCGTCCCCAGCACGGTTTTCCCGAACAAAACGCGCCGGTTGCGGTCCACGGAAACAACCGCTCCGGCAGCCGACTTACCCCGGTACACAACGCGACCGTTTTCGTTAATGATTGTGAAGGGACCATCTGACCCAACCCGGCACTTCGCATGACGCTTGGACAGCAGCACACGGATGTCGCGCGCGACGACGGGCGTGGAATCGCCCGAGACGGACGGCGAAGATGCCCGGTTCGGCTGCTGGCATCCGGTAAAGATGAACGCGAGGATGCAGATCGCGGCGCGACTTACCGAAAACACCGTTCCCATCGGTGACCGACGTCCGCCCATAAGGTGATATCCCGTTTGGCTACTGCTTGAGCGAAAGGCCCATTTCCGTCAGACGGATTTTGATTTCCGAAAGCGACGTCATGCCGAAATTCTTGATGCTCAGCATCTCGGATTCGCTGCGCAGCGTGAGTTCGCCGATGGTGGCCACCCCCAGCCGCATGAGACATTTTCGGGCGCGCACGGACAGCTCCAGTTCCGACACGCTGCGATTCAGAATGTTCGCAACCTTGGGGTCCGTGCCCGGCGGCACGGTAAACTGGGACATGTCCTCACCCTTGTCCTCGAGAAGCTGCCCCAATCGCAGGCCCTTCTGCGTCAGCATGTTCTCGATTTCGTGCAGGGACGTTTCGCCGAAATTCTTGTACGAAAGCAATTCCGAAGGCGTGGCCCGAAGCAGATCACCGAGCGAGTTGATGTCCATCTGGCGGAGGCAGTTCCGGCTGCGCACTGAAAGCTCGAAGTCGGAAACCGGCGTTTCGAGGATCGCGTAGCGCTTCTCGCGGTTGCGCTCGGTGTCCTCGTCGTAGAACATGTCCTCCGACGCCTCAACGTCTTTGCGAAACAGCCGCGCCCGCGCGTGATTCGGGTGCTCCTCCAGAACGCGATCGATGCAGGAATGAGCATCCGCGTAGCGCCCGTGGTCGTCGTAAAGCACGGACAGGTTCAAGAGTGCGTTAACGTGTGCGGGAGCGTCATCCGTAATCTGCTCGTAAAGCTCCATCGCCTGCTCGTCGTCGCCACGGAGATCACACAGGTAGGCCAGACGAAACGCGGAGTCCACGTCTTCCGGATTCGACTCGAGCGCCCGCGTGTACGCATCGATCGCCTGCGACCACTCGCCCTGCCGCTCCAGAATCACGCCGTGGTAATAATAGCGTTCGTCCGCAGCGATCGTGCCTTGGGCAGCCTCATCAAGCGACTTGCGCGCCGCAGCCCAATCACGCTTCTCAATCAGTTCATTCACGCGCTCGACGGTAGCAACCATAATGGCCTCTTCTTGTGTCCGTGTACTTTGAAAATCGAATTGGCAAGCCAAACCACGCTGTAACGCCGGAGTGTACCACCCCCCGGATACGTCCGCAACCCCCCTCCGCAAATGTGTTTACGGAAAACACCCCGCGGATCAGCATGGTATTCGCCAGTCCCCGCTGGACACCAATCGCCTATAAAGACTCGGCTGTTAGACCGGGATTCCCCGTCGCCGCCTAAACAGACACGCGTTTGTTGTAGACAACCCACTCGATCATCAGAAAAACAACGAGCACCATCACCGCGTAAGGCCAAAGCGGCTCGTTAATCAGGCTCTCACCCGTACCCGTCGTGACGGGCGACGACCCGATGACCACCGTGTCGCGCGGGGCGATGTTGCTCTCCGAAACGCTGAGAAGATTCACCGCGAGCGTTTCCTGACCCTCCACCGCCGGCTCGATTTCATACGTGCCGACACGTCGCGTTCGGGCGTACGTGATGGCAGACGCCCCCGCCGACGGAACAATGTCAATCTCGCCACTCGGCCGCCGCACGGTGACGTTTTTCGTACCCGGCGGAATCGAAACGACCTGCGGCTCACCGGGCCTAAGACTGGCGAGCGTTCCCGTAGTCACCGTGGACGCGAGGAACTGCACCGCGTCGTACATAAACGTGACAAAATCCCAACGCAACGCCCAGTCGGTATTGAGAATCAGCGTACCGCTCTCCGCGTCCTCCACAAAGAGCGGAAACGCACTGACCAGAAATTGACTGCCGTTCCGCGTGAAGTAGGCCAACACGGTCGATTCGTCCGTCTCGCCTTCAATCAGTCTTACCGCATCCTCCGGCAGTCGCATGCGCTTCCAGGAGAAAACATTGACCGACCCCACGTTCGTATGACGCAAAACCGGATGCTGCTGCTTCCAGTCGATGATGATTTCAGCCTCGGTCCAGTCGAGTTCCTCGATACCTTCCAGCTTGGGGGCTGCCCCCCAGAACATGTAGTTGCCCGGCGGAAGGCGATCCGTCGAATGGCGATCGAAAACGACCACGTCGTACTTGGCCCGCTTGCGTTCGGTAATCGCCTCCTCATCCGCCGCTTCGTATTCGTCGGGCGTCATCAGGGTGGCAGACACGTTCAGATGCGAGAGCACCTTTTCGAGCAGGTGGTTCCCGTCGGTCACGAGCAGCGCATCCACGCGACGCGGACGCTCGATAACCGTCCACGCACGGTTGTCAGCCTGCAGCGCATCGTCAACGTCCAGCCGCACCTCCACCAACCCGCCGTCAACATATTCAATCTCGTCGAACGCGACCGAAGCAACGCTGTTCGGCGGGGCGAGGTCGTCCGCCACGACTTGCTGCGCAGCAACCGACGCATCCGAATCTTCATCGCCGAACCCGTCGCCGGCGGATTTTCTGACCATTGCCCCCGGTTCGAGTCGCACGGTCTGCACGTCCACATGCTCGCCGTTGATGTACAGCGTGGCGTCGAAAGTCATGGTCGCGTCGGAGAAATTCCGCACCGTCGCGAACACCTGGAGCACTTCAGGCGTTTCGTAGTTACGGCGGGCGTCCATCGTTAAAATGCCGACGTTGTCGAACCGCTTGCCAATGCGCACCACATCCATCCGCGACAGGTCCAGCCTCTGCGGCGCGACGGATTCTGCGTCCTCGATGCGTCCGTCCGTAAACAGCACAACGCTGGCTGGTGCGGCTGCGGATTGAGGCGGGATGTCCGTACCGGCTGTCTCACCGCCGATGATGAGATTCTGAGAGTACGCTTCAGCCAGAGAAACCGCTTCCGACAGCGTCGATGTGCTGTCCGTCTGCCCGATCGTGTCGATCCTGCGTTTGATGGCTTCGCGATCGGTGCCGAACGATGACACCATCGTAGCCCGGTCACAAAAAGCGATGACCATCGCCCGAGCCTCCTCGTCCATGTTGTCGATGACCTTCTTGGCCTGCTCGCGGGCATGCTCCAGCCGCGATCGCCCGTCGCTTTCGATCACGCCCATTGAGGCTGATTGATCGATCATCAGGATAAGCGTCTGCTCGTAAGGCTTGCTCCGCGCGAGCAGAGGCTGCCCCAACGCCAACGCAGCCAGAATCAGCACGAGCAGTTGCAGCAACAACAGCAGACTGCTGCGCAACCGCTGAAACGGCGCGTTGACGTGCAAATCTTCAATGGCTTTCCTCCACAGCAGCGTCGACGAAATCGGGTGTATCTGCCGCTTCAGCTTGAGAAAATAGAGCGCGACCAGCGGCGGAATCGTCAACGCAGCAGCCATCGCCAAAACACCCGGTGAAAGGAACTGCATCAGAGGCACTCACGCAGCGCGCACGCACTGTCCAATTCGATTCTCAACCTCGCTCCTGACCGTTCAACACTTCCAGCGAGACGACAAGCAGCAAATCGATGATCTCGAACGACTCATCGGATTTGTACACAATAACAGTTCGGCCCTTGGGTGAACGCGCCACAAAGTCGGGATGCACAACATCCAGATGTCGCCCGTCAGTCAAATGGATTCGGTAAGGCCGAAAAGGCCTTGCATGTTGCACCTGGGTTAGTTGTTCGACAGTCATTTTTTCCTCCCGCACAAATCGACAGGTACACGCCCCCCGCGTATTATCTTAGCAACCCCCGCCGCCTGAGATAGTCCAGCACCATCTGATCGAACGGAACCTCCGTGCTCGTAAACAGATAGGCCACTCCGCGACGCGTGCAGTATTCCTTCAGCTCCTGACAATACGCGCTCAGGTTGTGCTTGTACCGCTTGAGCAGCGCCCGGCTGACCGTCACCTCAGCCGTGTCCGCGTCTTCGATATCCTGAAGCTGCACGTCGCCGGTGATCGGCGGATCGATCTCCTCCGGCGAGAGCAGTTGAATCGCATAAAGGTCCAGATCGCGCCCCAACAAATACTTGAAGCCCGTTTCGTACCCGCCCTTTTCGAAGAAGTCGCCAATGACCAGCACAATGCCGCGCTGCGGATGGCGAATCGCATATTGTTTGCAAGCCAGCGTGAAGTTGCTGGTCGAGTCGAATTCGAGCGATCCCAGGAAATCGAGCAGGCGGCGCGTCACGTTCCGCCCGCGCATGCCCGCCATCTCCGAGACCAGCCCGTCGGCGAACGGGTAGATGCTCACACGATCGTAATTGACCAGCCCGATGTACCCGATGGCAGCCGCCACTTGCCGGGCGTAAACACCCTTGTTCGGCTGCCCGAAGTCCATACTGCGCGAAACGTCGAGCAGCAGGCTGATGTGCAGATCTTCCTCCTGAAGGAACAGCTTGAGAAACAGCTTGTCCAGTCGTGCGAGGATGTTCCAGTCCAGAAAACGCAGGTCGTCCCCCACGGTGTAGTTGCGATAATCTGCGAACTCCACCGACTCACCCCGCCGTTTGGAGCGTCGCTCCCCATGCATCGCCCCCGCAAATATCTTCCGGCTGACAAGCTCGAGTTGATCGAGCTTGGCCATGAATTCGGGGGAAAGGAGCGGTGCGTTGGATTGCGGTGTTGGTATCATAACGGGTGTAATTTACGGATGACGTTGCCACATGACCACTAGACAGCCTCGCGCCCGATTTGACCAGCCTTCGATTCCCACTCACCGCGATATGCGGCGACGAACGGATGTTGAATCGGCCTCAGACCCTCCTTGCCGTAATTGTCGTGAACGTATCGAACCGTACGGCGTACATCGTCGCCGTTGAACAGGAATTGCTTAAACCGGTTCGAGCACCACACAGGGTGTCCAATCGGGACGAGTTGCCGAGCGCGCAATTGCGTGATTGTTGCTGTATGCAGATTTTCGACCATCGATTCCGCGCGGTCGCGGTGCTTGCGTATCACGAGGTGCGCGTGATTGGAAAGAACAGCACACGCGAAACACGTGTATCGGAACTTTTGAACCGCTTCATGGATGCCGACCGCAATCGCGTCGCGCATCTGCTCATCGAACCAAATCGTGGGATATTCCAACTGAGTTCGCGCATCGCGGTAAAAGTTCTTCAGCGTCTCGCGGTCCGGTTGAACAGTTTTTCTACCCTCGTGCAGCGGACCAAGTCGATCCAGTTTCCCCGCCCGAACGGACTTGGACGTCGAACCGCGCGGATCGTTAGGCAACCACTGCCCATACCCGGTCAATATAAGATGATGCGCGATGACCAAGTTTCGCCTACTCCGAACAACCCGCTAACCGACAAGTCTCAACCAACACGGAATTGCTATACACACGCGATCACATCGAACAACGTTCAAGAAAGACTTGTCGTTTAGCAGACCGTTCCACGTTGAGACAAACCCCAATCCTCGAAAGTATTCACCGTCGTCACTACGCCGCCGCCTCCGCCATCGTCGGAGTCCTGTCCAGAATCTCCTTCAACGCCGCGTCCGCGTCCAACCCTTCCGCCTGCCCCTCAAAGTTCAACAATATACGATGACGAAGCGCCGGCACGAAAACCTTCTGCACATCGCTGAAACTCGTGTTGAACCGCCCGTCAAGCATCGCCTGCAACTTCGCGCCCAACGTCAACGCCTGAGCAGCCCGAGGACTCGCACCCCAACGCACATACTGATTCGTGAACGCCACCGCGAAAGGCCCACCCGGATGCGTCGCCATCGTCAAACGCACCGCGTAATCCTGCACATGCGGAGCCATCACAATCCGCCGCACCAGTTGCTGCGCCCCCAAAATCTCCTTACCCGTCATCACCGGCTTGATCTCCGGCTTATATCCGCTCGTCGTGCGATCGATGATGGTCTTCATCTCCTCACGCGACGAATACTGCACGACGAGCTTGAACATGAAACGGTCGAGCTGAGCCTCCGGCAAAGGATACGTGCCCTCCTGCTCGATCGGGTTTTGCGTGGCCATCACAAAGAACGGCTCTTCCAGCTTGAAGTGCGACCGACCGACCGTCACGCTGTGCTCCTGCATCGCCTCCAGCATCGCCGACTGAGTCTTCGGCGTCGCCCGGTTGATCTCGTCCGCCAGAACCATCTGCGCAAACAGAGGCCCCTGCTGAAACTCAAACGATCGTTTCCCGGAGGCGGGGTCTTCGCTGATGATGTTCGTACCGATGATGTCCGCCGGCATCAGGTCGGGCGTGAACTGAATACGCGAAAAATTAAGGCTCAACGCGTCCGCCAAGGAGCGAATCAGATACGTCTTGCCCAGCCCCGGCACGCCTTCCAGCAACACGTGCCCGCCCACGAACAGCGCCGTCAGCACGCCGTTGACGATTTCCTCGTGCCCCACGATGGCTTTGCCGACCTCGTCGCGAACGAGATTGAACTTGGCCCGAAATTCCTTGGTAGCTGCCTCGACATTCGGATCAATATCCGCCATCGCCTGCTCCCTTCCTATGGGTTCACACTCAAACCAACGAGCCGCGAACTTCAGTTCGCGCGGACGCCATCCACACTTCACGTGCCGACCCTACAGCACTTCGTCCACGATACATACGTGCGCAGCCGACGGCGATCACACTATTTTGTCGGGTTGGGTTGAAATCGACAACCGAAGCATCAACTCTTGGCAGCCAGATACTCCACCACGTCCATCTTTCCGATCACGCCGATGATCTCATCCTGTTCCATCACCACGGCGATGTTGTTGTCGTCGAAGACTGCCTGCACCCTCGATAGTGAGTCGGAGGGCTTGACGGTTCCCTCCAGTCGCTTCGCCGCCGACATCATCGCGTCAGCACCGGTGTGTTGGCCTTGGATCAGCGATTGCAGAATGTCCACCTCATGAATCATCATGTGCCCGTGTCCGTTGGGGCTTCGGACCGGCATTTGCGAGATGCCCAGATCGGTCATGCGCTTCACAACCTGGCTGATGGTGTCGTCCGCGGCGGCGAACTCGACATGCCCGCCCTTGAACTGAAGAACGTCGCGTACCGTACCCAAACGGTCCTCCAAGCCCAAAAAGCCCATATCCTTCATCCACTCATCGTTGAAACACTTGCTGATGTAACGGTCCCCCGAATCACAGAGAATCACCACCACCACCTTGCCCGGGCCAAGCTCCCGCGCGACTTGCAACGCACCGAAGACCGCCGTCCCCGTCGATCCGCCGCAGAATATGCCCTCCTCGCGCGCCAGCCGCCGAGCCGCGATGAACGAATCCCGGTCGCTGATCTCACGCACCTCATCTACAACGGAGAAGTCGAGTGTGCCCACCATGAAATCGTGCCCGATACCCTCCACGACGTACGAACTGGGATCCTTGGGGTCACGCTTGTTGAACACATCCGGGTAAATGCTCCCCTGCGGATCGGGACAAATAATTTTGATCTCCCTGCCAGCCTCCGCCGCCTTCTCCTTGAGATATTTGCCCGCACCGCTGATCGTGCCCCCCGTGCCGATCCCCCCGACCAGGCAGTCGATCTTGCCCTCCGTATCCTCCCAGATTTCAGGGCCTGTCGTCAGATAGTGGGCCTCGGGGTTGACCATGTTGTAGTACTGGTTCGTGTAAAAAGCGTTGGGCGTTTCCCGGGCGACGCGCTTGGCAATCTCCACGTAGCTGTCCGGGTGATCGTGATGAAGGTCCGTCCGCGTGACCACTACTTCCGCGCCATAGGCCTTGAGCATGTCGATCTTCTCATGGCTCATCTTGTCCGGAATGGTAAAAACACAACGGAAACCCATAACCGCGGACGCCATCGCCAAACCCAGACCCGTATTCCCCGACGTGCTTTCCACAATGGTCGCACCGGGCTTAATCAAGCCCTTTTCAACGGCACACCGCAGCATATGCACAGCCATCCGGTCCTTGACCGACCCGCCCGGATTCAGGTGCTCCATCTTCATCAAAACGGTGGCCATGTCGCTGTCCACCATCCGCTGCATTTTGACCAGCGGCGTGTGGCCGATCAGGCCGAGAACATTCTCGCTATATTTCATCCCGCCGTACTCCTGAGCTTTGCGATCAAAGTTGTGGTTGCCGCACCGGTCGCGGACGTGCCTCGCGAATCCGCCGCAAGGCGACAGCGTACCGCCGCACCGGACCGCCATTCTGTGATGATACTTACCGACGCCCAGGACATGCAAGAACCGCGACCGGCAATTCGTCGATCAGCCGGGAGCAATAGCGAACGGCGTGAAAAAAAGGCGCTCCAGTTCAGACCATGCAGGAACCGGTCGCGCTCGGCGGGAGGGAAATCAGAGGTCGGCGGCGCCTGCCGATCCAACGGCCGTACTTTCCGTACTGACACCGACGGTGCCGACACCGATCGTGTCTGCGGTCGGCTCCCGGCCCGTCATGTTCCGATAAAGTTGCTCCAATTCCTCCAACCGGCGCTGATGACCGGCACGGGCCTCAAACCCCATCGGCGACAGATCTCGTGTTCGCAGCTTCCAAATTCGCCTCACAAGCTTCTTAACGTCGTTCGCATGTTCCATTCAGCCGCCCTCTCCAGGATGCATGGCCTACGATCACCTTCAGCCCGTTGACCCTATCGGCCATACTTGCGTTAACGAGGAAATTAAAGCAGGATTTTAATTATCCGGAATCTTGGGGGTTGTGCCCCGGAAAATCCGAGAATAATTGACAGGGATGCCTTATCATCCCATGTGGAAGTTTGTAGAATTGTTGTCGAAACGTGTCCGTCCGTGTAGAAGGTGTCGGGCTGGACGTGGTCGGCAGGTGTGCGTGGTCGCACACCTTTGGTAAGTTTTGGATTGTTATTTCGCGCCGAAAGGCGCGGCTTTTTTATTTTGTCATACCATTTGTGGAGATGGTGTCATGGTTGCAAACAATGTGAATCTAAGACGAGCAACGTACGCGCCCAGGCGCTTTGCGTTTACTCTGATTGAACTGCTGGTCGTGGTGGCGATTATCGCGCTGCTGGTCAGCATCCTCCTGCCGTCGCTGAAGCGCGCTCGCGCTCAGGCAAAGATGGTCGCTTCATCGGCCAACCTCAAAGGTATCGCGACTTCGTCGCTCACCTTTGCGACGGAGGACAAGCGAGACATGTCGATTCCCGTCCATCATTTGATGGGCTTGATTCCCGGTGCGGTCGGCGAGTACGAGTACGGAGGCAAGTCGGGTATCGGTGAGCCGATTTCGGGCAATGACGAGGTCTCATCCAAGTGGGGCACACAGGAGGGCAGAGGCCCTGCGACTCGTGGCCTGAACACCATCGTGTACAAGGGGGGCTTTACGAACTACACCTTCCTTCCCGGGCCAGAGAACGAGAATTGGATCAGCGACACGAAACTCGACCTTGGAATCTTCAAGGCACCATCGGACACCGGCTATGTCGGTCACCATTATTCCGCTTGGCGTGATTCGGGTTTGACTTCCTACGATCATTACGGAAACAGTTACTCCGCCAGCACTTCGTGGATCGGTGTTTCGGGGGGGGATTGCCGCCTTCAAAGCAACTCGTCCTTCCTCAAGCCGATCACGCGCGTGCCGAACCCTGCCAACACGATTTACTTCATCGAGAATTGTGGGCGTTTCGGATGGCGTAAGACTTATGGCGACGACGGCTGTTCGTTCCTGAACGGGGGGCCGCTCGGGGGTGACGTCGAATCCATCATCAAGGGTTGGCACGGTCGGCCGTGGCTCTTCGCGGCATCTTTCGTCGACGGCCACGCGGCGATGACAAACATCCAAGGCCACATCCAGCCCCAACCCAGGCTGTCCTCCTATCCCGGCGGCGGAACTTGGGATAACTGGAAATGCGTCATCCTTCGCGGCAAGGACTGGCAGCAGGACACGCTTCCCGCTGCGCCGGTCCAGACGGGGATTTCGTGCGGCGCGAGCGGCGTGAACGTCAACCCGGTTCAGTAGCAACTCAACGCTTCGGACATTTATCGGGGGCCGATTCATCGCGAATCGGTCCCCGTTTTTTTCTCTGCCACCCGAGCGATCACCCGCCAACGTCCCGTAACGATGTGTCCTGATGGGGTTTGCGCTTGACTATCGCCGTCGGCTGGCTGTACGATCCGGACGGGTGGCGACTCTCCTTCAGGCTGACCTTTGGTCGTCTGACGCGGGGACGGTGCCGCCGCACGCGGAGGGTGCAATCACCAAGATAGGGATTCTGGGGGTGATACAGGTTCTATTGCGGTTTCCGACGCCCTACGACCGGGGGTTGGCCTGCGGATTGCTTGTAAACACCTTTCGCGGTTGAAGTATCGGAGGGTCTCCCAGCCATCGGAGGGCGGTTTGGGGGCTTGGTTGGGCTGGCTTCAGGGAGTCGGTCGAAGCGGGAAAGAGGCATTGGGTAGACAAATCCACCCACGTTTTCGGACGTGGCGCCCCTTTCTTTTCAAAAAACACGACGATTGGGCTTCGGGCGGACCTTGGCCCGAAAATCCACACAATTGTTTAGACATGTTTGGTCCTGTCCAATCGTGTTGCTAGACTTGGGCAGGCGCCGATGCGGCGGCGGTCTGAATTGACATTTGGTAGCACTCAGCCGGTAGGAGCTAGAGGAGTAAGAAAATGCGGAGATTCTGGATGAACCTGGCAGTTTTGGCGGTTTTCGTCGCTTTGACGAGCGGCCCGGCCGCTGCTCAGGATAGTTTTTCGACCGTTTCGAGTGAAACGGGGGCATTACGCCTGATGACCACGGCACCGATGGAAGCGGTCCTTGGAGGGGGGATGGATCTTTCTTCCTGCCCAACCTGCCCGCGCCTGTATGACAACACGGATATTTGCACTGTTTCGGTTCAGGCGCTGCCGGTCGGCGGCAGGACGTCGGCAACCTCAAGCCCGCTGTCTGTGCGCGACTGGTTTGTGACCGGTGGCGGGTCGGTTTCGGGCTTTGACCTGTTCCTCTTGAACTCTGGTGACGTCGACACGCATGTGGACATCACGTTCTGGGAGGGGACCGACGAACAGGGTTTCGGCCAAAACATCGCCGGTGCGCAGTTTCGCACAGCCGGTGGCCCGGCGCTGATGAGACTTCCCGTGTACACAGCGCCCGATGGGACGCCGCGTCTCATTCGCTTCAGCGTCGATTACGATGCGCAAACGTACAACCTGGTCGGCCTTTATGAAGAAAACGGCGTGCTTGTTGAAGAGCAGTTGAATCCGGTCGATCAGCCGATCGGAACCAACTTTGGCCGTGCATCTTTCTCGCTTCCCAAAGGCAAGGTGGGCGTTCAGGTTCGCTTGACTCAGATCGCCAACATCTGCGAAGACGGCGATCCTTCCCCGCAGGCGGGCGTCGCGCTGGCCAGCGGTGGAAACGGGACGGCGGACGGCGTGCATATCATCAACGCAGCCACTGAAAATTGCTCGTCGGCGGAATATCCACAACTTTGCGAAAACGACGGCTGGGCCCCGCTGGGCAACACCGGCGTTTTCTGCGACCTGGATTCCGAATGCGTGGACGCATTCGGAATCGGGGCTGACTGCATTGCACCCGACCCCAAGAATGCGCCGGAGAACCAGCTTTGCTTCATCTCGCAGCCTTGTACCGGCGGCAATGTTTGCAGTCTCGATCGCCCGTTTTTCGGAACCGCACTAACCCTGTACATTGGCGCGAACAGCGATGAACTCTCGGACTCTGACGGTAACAACGAGATTTTGACGGCGGACACGCTCGTCACTCCGGCGGTAGGCAACGGGGCCACGACTTCGATCGCCGGTTATCTCGGCGACAATGGTACGCCGATCGGTGCGGGTACGCCCTTCCCGTTGTTCGATGTTGATGAGGACGGCGATGTCGACCTTATCGACTGGCGGGACTACCAGCGATGCTTCGGCCGCGATGATGCGGATTGCCTCGTGCATGACGGTGACACGAACGGTGTCGACCTGGATGACTACGATGCTTTCTTTGACTGTTTCACCGACCGATTGGGCACGCCGAATTTCACACCCAACGACCCGGTGCTTTGCATGGGCGAGGTTCCTCCTCCCCCGGTGCAGCTTCAGGATCTGGACCTCTACAGAATCGGCGGAGTCGCCGCCAATGAGGTGGTTTCCATTCTTGTTGAAGGCACGCGGGATTCGCTGGGCGATTCCAAGTGGGATCCCTACCTTCGCGTGTTCGACGCCAACGGCAATCAGATTCCGTTCGCGAATGGTGTGGGGGGCATCTCCGACGACTATGAACCAAGCAGCCTGGACGCATTCACAACCGTGGAGGTTCCGGCCGGCGCGAACGCGCTTTACGTCGGCATCAGTGCCTCCGAGCAGATTATCAAGTTTCAGGCTCCGTCTTGTGTTACCGGTGAGGACTGCGTAAATGAGGGTTTCGCGGGCACGTGTTCGGGCGGCGACAACGACGGCGAGGTGTGCAACTCGAATTTCGAATGTGCGGACCCGATGGACACCTGCGCCGGCGGCGGATTCTGCCCGTGTGAATCACCCTGCGACGGCAACGGCCTGTGCGATATTTCCTGCTCGTCTGATGAGGAATGCCAGTCGGTTTTCGGGCCTGACGGAAAGTGCGGCACGTCGGGCGATTGTGATCTGGTCATCTGGTACGACCCCAGCGATCCGGAGACGATCCGCACGCTGACGGACGGCCGGGACGCTGGCGCGTACACGCTTTCGGTGTGGAGGACGGACCCCAATTCCGTCTCGGACCCCGGCGGGAATCAGTTCGCGTGTCGCGAATTTCAGCACGAGCCAGACGATACGATCGACCAGGCAGATGACCGCGGCGCAGCGCCGAGCACGATCATATTCGGTGCCATCGGCGATGGAGCGTTCGCACACATCGGTCAGGACATGGACCTTTATCTTCTCGACTTCAGCGGCGGGAATTTCCCGACAACCACTCGCAGCCTGAGTGCGAGCATCCGCGGACTGGCCGGCGGCGGTTTCCAGACCACGTTCGACCTGGTGCTTGCGTTGTACACGTCCGACGGCGAGTTAATCGCGACGGGCGATCAGTCGCAGGAGCTTGGGGCGCTGGATCAGACGAGGCCCAAGTTCAATGCCAACATTTGCGGCAGTACGGCCATGAACTGCGAGAATCCGTCGCTGGATCCCGGCAAGTACTATCTGGCGGTTTTCGCGACGGACCGTCAGCAATTCGAGGAGGACGGCGATACATTGCGGACGGCGATTCCGCCGACGCTTCTCAACTTCCCGCACGGCACGCGGGTGGCTGCCACCAACGATTCGGACTTGCGTCCGTTCGTCGGCGGTCGCGTGAACAAGCCCGGGCCGCCGATCGTGGGTCGCACGCCGCCGAATCCGAACGTTTTTCCGAACAGCGACACGCTGCAATGTTACCGGTTGAACATTTCGACGTCGTCTCAGCCGTTGAGCATTACAGGCTCGGCTGATGTAGACGAAATAGCCGGCCCGGACGGAAACGACTCGATTCCGGATGCGGCTGGGTCGGTCGTGCCCGGCGACAGTCTGGCGAGTTCGATGCCGACGACACGTGTTCTGGGCAACGGACATTACGGTGGCTTCCAGGGTGATGTCGATTTCTATTCGGTGTCTGCCAGCCCGGGCCAAATCGTGTCGATGAATGTGGCGGACGCGACGCCGTCGGGCAACACGAATAACTTCGTTCGGTCCTATCTGGCGCTTTACGATGCTGACGGCTTCATTTTTGCCGAGCACGACTATTCGCTTGAGCGTCACGACACGAATATTTTCATCACGGACAGTATTTCGGACGAAATCGCAGCCAACGTGGCCAGTGTGGTTCCGCAGTTCACCGGAGCCGGCAACCCGATGGGGGCTGTCTACGCGATGGTGGGCATCGACAACGGCAACATGGAGGTGGCTGAGAATACGCCGTTTGACGCGGCGTTCCCGGGTACCACGCTTTCGCGTCGTTTCGAGACCAATGTCAGCATTGCGCGCAACTACAATATCGCCATTACGCGGTTGACACCGCAGGCGGACTCGATGGATGATCGCGTGTTCGCCGTCGCACGCAGAGGCATCGACGCAATCCATACCGAGCCGTTCCTTGACGACCCGGCTGATGCGACGCCGGCGAGTTATCCGCCGATTCTGGAGCTTGATCCGGCTACGGGCGAGGTGACGAAGATTCTGGAGGTTCAGCAGAGCTTCTTTTCGATGTTCCGCGTCCCACTCAACACGTGCATCTCAGTCCCGGATGCCGTGTGTCCTGCCGTGGTTTCGTCCAATCCGTTGATTGCATACGACGGCACCACGTTGTGGGTCACGGCTGAGCGTTGCAACTCGGGGCCTGGCGGTGCTTGCCAGACAGTCACTAATCCGCTGTTCAAGGTGAATCCGGACCTGTCCATCGGACAGAGCGGCTTCGTAACGCCGTTCGGGTCGATCGCAGGCCTTAACGGAGATGTGGAACTGACGGGTATGGTCGAAATCGGCGGGTACCTGTACGCGTTGAATACGGTGGACGATACGCTCCGCTTCTGGGACAAGCTCGGGTTCCCGTCGGCGAGCGGCGGCCTCTCCGTTGCCCTTACGACGCTGAGCGGCACGGATAAGGATGAAACTGACTTCGACGATGTCGATGGCGATATCGCGACCGACGGGACGAACATTTTCGTCGCCTGCTCGAACAATGGCGCGAGCATCGGCATTTGCCAGTTCGGCGTGGAGTTGGCTGGCGACGGTTTGAGCGTGACCTTGACGTTCGCCGGAACGATCGACGATCCGATCACTCAGGAGGGCCTGATTCCGGGACCGCGTTTGGGTGGTATCACGATTCTTGAGGATGGCCGCCTGATGGCGACCGACTCGAACGGTCCGATCGTCGAATACCTCGACCTGGGTACGGACGCTGTTCAAGCCGTCAAGCTGCCGACCGAGTTCGTTGTCGAACGGCTGACGTCGAAACTCGACGCCGGCAACTGATTTCGATTGTGATTTTTGTGCGGGCGATCGTCCTTGTGGCGATCGCCCGCTTTTTTTATGCGCGGCGCGAAACGGGGCGAGGAGCCGGGGCGATCGACGTCAAGGGTCGTGCAACGATTGAGGTCAGATGAGTTGAACCGACACCCGCCCCGCCGTCGTGTCCAGAATGGCCTGTCGCAGGGACTCAAATCGATCGTCGGCCACACGGATTCGTAAAGAGACCTTCTCGCCGAAATCCTCGAGGTCGGTGAGACACTGGTGTGCGTCCATCTCGATTTTCACGCGTGCGAGGCAATCGTAGGGCACCTGGATTTCGCAGGAGACGCGGTGGATTTTCTCCTCGGTATCGAGTGCGCTGAATGCTTCCTGTGCGGAGCGCGTGTACGCGGTCACGAGGCCGCCGGTGCCGAGCTTCGTGCCGCCGAAGAATCGCGTGGTCACCAGCACGACGTCGCCGATGCCAGAACCACGCAGGACCGCCATCGAGGGTGGACCTGCAGTTCCGGACGGTTCGCCGTCGTCGCTCATTCCTTCGGTGATGCTGCCGCCATGCCCGATTCGGAATGCGTAGACGTGGTGGTTGGCATCGGGGAACTCTTTGCGAAGTTTTCGCACGAAAGCGTGCGCGTCTGCGGCTGAGTTTGCGCGATCGATGGTGGCGATGAATCGCGAATTCGAGACGCGGAGTTCGATTCGGCAGGGGTTGGCAGGGACGAGATGGCGGGTCACGTCGAAACCCGGGTACGGGCGTTGTGTTGCTCAGTCGCGCTTCGGTGAGCGTCTCGGTTCAGCGGCTGCTTGTGGGCCGTCACTCGGTCACGCGCCAAACGAGGCCGTCGCCGCCGGACATGCCGGTGATGAGGTGTCGGCTGTCGGCGGTGAATGTGAGGGTAACCGGTGTGTTGCCGGCTTCGTGGAACGTTTTGAAGACATCTCCGGTGGAGAGTTTGCACAAACGGACCGTTCCGTCGCCGCCCGCGCTGGCCAACGTGCGACCGTCGGGCGAGAAAGCGACGTGGGTGATCCTGTCCTCGTGGCCCACCAGCGTGCGAAACGGTGCCGCCTGCCCTGCATCGTAGACAATCACCACGTTGCGGATGGGGCTGTTCTTTGTCTTGCCGGCGCATGCGATGAGGCTGCCGTCTGAGGAAATCGCCAACGCGCGGATTTTATCAAGCTCAGCCACGAACCGCGTCTTCAACTGCCCGTCGGACGTGCTCCACGCGCGGACTTCGCCGTGTCCCAATACGGCTGCGAACCGTGAACCGTCGGCTGAAAACGTGCTGCGCATTTTTCGCCCGTTGGCGGTGTCGTGGAGTGTGGACTCGTCGCCGCTTTCCAGGTTGCGTATGCGAATAGGCCCCTTGTGATCCCACAGTGCGAGGCTGATTCCGTCGGGTGAGAGTTTCGCACCGGGGTCCACGCTGCGAAAAACGAGTTTGTTTTCTCCCGATGCGATGTCGTAGGCGCGCACCGTCGTCTCGAATTCGCGGGCGGACAACGCGCGCCCGAGCAGTGTTGTGATGGTGTCGCCGTCATCGCTCAGAGAAAGACTGTTCAGGGCGATATCAAGATCGAATGAATTCTCAAGTTGCCCGCTTTTCAGGTCAGATATTTCGACGCGGTTCAGCCGCCCGACGACCACTTTCGAACCATCGGGAAACGGCACCGCGACAGTCCAGGGCTTCTCCGCGTGTTCGGTATCCCGGACAGCCTCGCCGGTTTCAATGTTCCACAGTTCGATGGAGGGCGAATACCTGAAGCGGACGGCTGCGAGTTTTCCGTCGGGCGACAGTGTTGCGAACGGATGGCCGCCGACCTCGATCGTGCGCAATGATTTGCGTTCCATAATGTCCCAAACGCGAATGGTGCCGTCCTCGGCGGATGTGACGAGGCTTTTGCTTTTTGCACGAAACGCGGTTGAGAGCACTTTTTTCTTGTGTCCGGTGAGGATGCAGTCCTCGTCGCCCGTGGCGGAATTGTACAGGCGCACAGCCCCGTCCTCACAACCGGCGGCGAAGAACATGCCGTTTGGGCAGAACGATACACCCGTCGAAAAATCCGTTCGTGGAACCTCGAAGGCCTGCGACATTGAATCGGTGCGCCACAGTCGGATTTTGTGACTGTACGCTCCCCAGCTTGCCAGCATTTGGCCGTCGGCGGAATAAGACAATCGTGTGCCGGCATCCCCTTTGACCTGCAACCGATTCGTCTCGTGGCCGCTCTCCACACTCCAGATGCTGATTGTGGCGTTGGTGTTTCCGGTAGCGAAGGATTTTCCGTCCGGTGCGACGGCGATGTCAAAAACCTTGGCCCAGCGGGGTTCGAGGACGAGTTGTTTTTGCAAAGCGCCGTTGGCGGTATTCCAGATGTGCAAGGCGTGATCGCGTCCGCCTCCGGTGATGATGTGTTTTCCGTCCGGGGTCAGGGCGATGGCTGAGATGCGCCCGTGCTCGGCGGTCGACCGCCATATTTCCGCCAGCGGATCCAGACTCCAGCGGCGGACCGTCCCATCCGCGGCAGCGCCGGTCGAAATGAGCTGTCGGCCATCGGGCGTGAACGCGATGGCGGTTACATCATCGCCGTGGCGAAGCATGTCGTCGCCCAAACGCAGGATCGCACCCTTAGGCAGCGGCGTGCCAGCTGGATTTTCCGCGTAAACGGACACCAGGGGGCCAAGCACCCCCGCAGCGCAACCCCAAAGCATCCCGCCCAAACGCGTCGGTCGATATCGCATAACTCAAGAAACCTCAAAACCGCGCGACGCATGGCTTCGCCCGGAAAAGGACGCTTCAGCCCGTCGCAAGCGTCCACAAAGCTAGGGGTTTTGGCTCAATTGGCAAGCATGCGGGAAGAACGAGAGTGCATGACACCATCGGCGGCGTGTGCGCAAAAAACGGAATTTTATTGAACACGCCGCTGCGCGGACTAGAATCCTTTGACAAAAGCAACCCACGGGCCGGTGTGCAAAGACAGGCCCGCGGGTTGGGTTGACGGGGCGTCGCGCTCGATCCGGGCGTGACGCCCTCTTGTGAT
>JAJRSP010000252.1 GCA_024278775.1 Planctomycetota bacterium | reverse complement strand
GGGTTGAAGCGGCTCGGCCTTGATCCACCGCACCGGATCGAACTGCCCACGGATCGATTTCTTCCTTCGCCCGCGCAGGGTGCGCTGGCGCTCCAAGCACGCGAGGGAAGCGCGGCCGCGAGTTTTCTAGCCGCGCTTGATGAAGCGGACACCCGAAAACCCGTACAGGCGGAACGGAGCTTTCTCGCCACGATCGGGGCCGGGTGTCATGTGCCGGTCGGTGCGCTGGCTGAGCTACAGGATAGTGAGATCATCTTGCGCGGTCAGCTTTTTGATGACGACGGCGTTCGCATGGCCGAAGGCGAGGAGCGCGGAAACGATCCGGCCACAGTGGGCGAGCGCCTCGCAAACCGCCTGATGCAAGAGCTGAAGGCATCAGCTTGAGCGATGCAGGTTTGAGTTGGAATAAACCTGCCGCGAAGAGCGGGGCAGACAGTTTTTGTAGGGCATGCTATTGCATGCCGTTGGAACTCGATCAAACCGTGAGATACCCGCGAGTCATCCATCCTTCGGAGCTATGGTCTCCGGGTCGCCTGATCTTCTATTCCTTTCTCGTCGGCCTATCGGTGTACGTCTCAGTTTTAGTAGTACTGCTGGCCGCTTTGATACTCAGCCAATCCTCCATGGCGACGTTCGTTTCAGCCGTAGGCCCTTGGGGTATGTGCGCCCTTGGAGTGCTCGTCGTTTCTGTTCTCCCACTTTGCCTGCTTTGGGGCTTCCGGCGAATGATTAGGACCGTGGCGCGGACACTGATTTCCGGTCTGGGATGCGCGGCTGGCGTATTGTCGCCGCTTGTCGTCTTGAGCCTTGGCAATCCGGATACGAATCATTGGCGTGGTGTCTATTTAGCATTAGGCGTTACCCCGCTTTTTCTCTGCACGGCCAATCTGATACTCGTTTGGGTTTTTCGATGTATCTCAGAGCCGGTGATTATGCAAGATGGAACTCGATGTCCGCAGTGCGCCTATCGGTTGATTGGCAATGTATCCATGCGCTGCCCGGAGTGCGGCAGGGAATACACATACCAGGAGCTTGGTACGACGGCAGAACGCTTTCGGCAGGCCTTGCATCTTCCCGATGACTTTCAAAATACGCCCGGCATGCAATAGCATGCCCTACGGGAGACACATATTGACGGCATCGGCATGCAATAGCATGCCCTACTTTGATTGTGGGTATCGTCGCCGACGCACGCCCTACCGCTACTTCATGCGACTTCTCGACGGCCTACGCCAATGATTCTCGCCACCATCGTGCGTAGTCCAGGGCGGCGTAGGTGAAGATGATATCCGCGCCGGCCCGGGCGATGGCGACTAATGCTTCGCTCATGCATTTCCGTTCATCCAGCCAGCCGAGCTTCGCGGCCGCCTTGACCATCGCGTATTCACCGCTGACGTGGTAGGCCGCTAACGGTAGGTGCGTGCGCTCACGCAGCCGGACGATGATATCGAGATAGGGCAGCGCGGGCTTGACCATCATCATGTCGGCGTTCTCGGCCTCATCGAGCATCGCTTCGAGCATCGCCTCGCGGGCGTTGGCCGGATCCATCTGATAGGTTTTTTTGTCCGTGGGAATGTTCGGCGCATCCACCGGGGCCGAGTCCAACGCCTCACGAAACGGACCGTAAAACGCGGAAGCGTACTTCGCGGTGTAACTCAGGATGGCCGTGTCCGTGTGCCCGCTTTCATCCATCGCGTGACGCATGGCCGCGACGCGACCGTCCATCATGTCCGACGGCGCGACGATATCCGCGCCGGCTTCCGCATGCACCACGGCCATCCGCGCCAAAATCGCCACCGTCTCATCGTTGAGGATCACGCCGGACTCACTCACCAGCCCGTCATGTCCGACGCTGGAGTAGGGGTCGAGCGCGACATCAGTAATGAGGCAACAACCGGGACACTCCTCTTTGATCTGCCGCACCGAGCGGCACAGAAGATTGTCCGGGTCGGTGGCCAGACGAGCGTCGGGCGTTTTGAGCGAGGCGTCGATCGCGGGGAACAGCGCAAAGGCGTTGACGCCCAGGCTCATCGCCTCCTGGCACTCCGCGATCGTGCGGTCGATCGACATGCGGCTCCGTCCGGGCATGGCACTGATCGGCTCCTCGAAGCCCTCCCCTTCCACGATAAATTGCGGCAACACGAGCCGGTCGGGCGTGAGCCGCGTTTCGCGTACGAGCCGGCGGATCGCCTCCGTCTTGCGCATTCTTCGTGGCCGACGTATCGGCCGGGGACATCCGTCTGATAAGTTCATTGTGTTCTCCTCGTTAGCGCGGCACGGCATTTGTATCGCCGCGCAGGCTGAAGCCTGCGGCTCAGGGGCATTCGGATGCCGGGCGGTTCATCGATTCGTGTCCCCCACGGCTAAAGCCATGGGCCACCCGCTGCTATCCTTCTTCCCCCCTTACCAAGGGGGGATTGAGGGGGGTCTTCAATCAAGAAAACCTCCCCCGGCCCCTCCTTATTAAGGAGGGGAGAGAAAAACAGGGGCCACCCGTTCAGAGTGGGTACTCCAACCCACCGGTTGGGGCGTGTCGGAGTACAAGCCTTATCCGACCGCGGCACCGCTGACAAGCCGATCCGTTGTCGACGCCGATGGCATGGTCACACCGGCCTTGATGATCTCCTCTGCGACGTCAGCGCCAAGCTGCACGCAATCATTCACGGACACGCCCTGGAGGTAATTGCCCACGAGGTGCAGCCCGGTGACGCCCGACACGATAGTCCGTAGTTTCTCGATTTTTTCCCGGTGGCCGCAGTGGTATTGCGGGATGGCCGATCGGTAACGGCAGACGTCCGCCAACACGGGGTCGCCGCGCAACCCCAACAGCTCTTTTAGTGCGCCAATCGCGGTGGTTTGCAGCGCCTCATCGCTCTGTGATACCGCCTCGGGATGGCGACTGCCGCCAATAAACACGCGGATCAAACGGTGGTCCGGCGGGGCATAGTGCGGGAAAATGCTGTCGGCCCAGAGTACTCCCATCAGCGGAAACTGCGGCTCGACACGCGGCACGAGAAAACCGAACCCTTCCATCGGATGCCCGACGTCAGCCGTGCGAAATCCCAAATTGAGCACGACCAGCGAAGCACTCTCGATGGAACTCAACACGTCGTGCGCCTGGGGCAAATGCGGACGAAGCAGATCAGCCGCACAAGCAGCCGGTGTTCCGATGACCAGACGCCGGCACGACATCGTTCCGTTTTCACCCTGCGCGTCGCTGAAATCCACCTCAAAACCGCCGTCTACGGCCCGAGTCGCCCGGGCCGCGTGAGACGTCAACAGATCGGTCCCTAGTCGCCGGCCCATCGCATGAGTCAACGCGCCGAGTCCGCCGTTGAGGCTGACCAGTCCCGGCCAACGCCGCGGCGCTCTCTTTCCGCCGAGCGCCTTGCGAAGGCCGTATCCCAACAGGCTTCGGTAGGTGGCGTCGATCGAGGCGGCGGCGGGGAAGCAGGCGGTCAGGTTTAACCGGCTGATGTCACCGGAGAAAATCCCCGCGATGACCGCACTAATCATGGTGTCGGTAACTTCCGTACCGAAGCGACGCGATGCCACCTGTTCGATCGTCTCCTCGGAACTCGTCGCCCGCCGACTGAGCAACACACCCCGCAAGAGCCTGGCGCGGGCGAGCGGCGAGAGGAGTTTCGTGGTGGCCAGGGCGATCGGGTTCGACGGTACGGGGTGAAGCGCACCGCGACGGTAGATATACCGCACGCGCGCTGCCCGGCTCGCGCTCACGACGTCCACCTCGTCGGACAGATCATCGAGCAACCCCTCGAAAGCGGCACTGCGGACCATGATGTTGAACGGCCCCTTTTCCAGCAGAAAACCGTCTCGGCTTTCGGTGCGCGTGCAGCCGCCGACCTCCGGGCCGGCCTCCAGCAGGCAGACATCCACGCCGGCTTTCTTGAGGCGGTGGGCGGTGGTCAGACCGCTGATCCCGCCCCCCACGATCACGACATCTCGATTCGCTGAAACCATGATCGGTTATCGCGTGGCGACCTCCTGTGATGGCGGTCTGATTCGGGTTTTCTTGCAGGTTTCGATCATCCGTTGCACGTGGGCGATCGGCGTTTCCTTTAACAGGCCGTGGCTCAGATTGAGAATGTGGCCTTCGTGATGGCCCGCGCTGATGCAGCGCAGCACGGCCGCATCGATCTCCGCGTCGGAGCCGGTTACCAGTGTGTGGTTATCCACATTGCCCTGGAGCGCGACGCGATGGCCAACGCGCGCTTTCGCGTCGGCCAGGTCCACACACGCGCCCACGCTCAAGACGCTCGCTCCGGAGTCGGCCATCAACTCCACATCGGGCTGCTCCTTGGCAAACAGGATGGTCGGGACGCGCTGCGCGATACGCGAGAACACCTTCACCTGATAGGGGTGGGCGAACTCCCGATACTGCTGCGGCGTGAGCAGATCGGCGAGCGACTCGAACAACTGCACGGCATCCACACCGGCTTCGATCTGAAGCAGCAGATAATCCGCCGTCATGTCGGCCAACTGATCCAACAGCCGGTGAAGGGCCGCCGGATCATCACGCATCATCGCACGCGCCCGCGCGGGATCTCGTCCGGGGCTTCCCGCTTCAATCAGGAAGAACGCCAACGTCAGCGGGGCACCCGCGAAGCCGAGCAACGGCAGCTCACCCGCCAGCGCGGTACGCACCTGCTTGATCGCACGGGCCACGAAGTCCAACTTCTCGGACACATCAAAGGGCTGTAGGGCCGAGCCGCCGCCGAGATCGTGAAGCGGCTGCCGAAGCGTGGGACCGGGTCGAAAGATGAACTCGGCCCCCATCGGAGCCAGCGGCGTGAGAATATCCTGCAAGAGTATGATCGCATCCACGCCGAGGCGCTGCGGCAATAGCGAAATCTCCGCCGCGAGCGTGGGATCACGAAAGAGCGCTTCGAGCGGCAGATCCACTCGTTCCCGAAGCTCACGATAGGCCGGGTCTGTGCGTCCCGCTTGGCGCATCAGCCACACCGGCGTCCGCTCGGTGCGTTCGCGTCGAGCCGCCCTAAGCAGCAGGTCATTGTTGAGTGTCATAAGTAATCTTCCTGCGTTATATCGCTTGCGCGGCCGGTTGTACCCCCCAGGCTACGCGTTGATGGAAAAGTAAGATTGCTCCCCTTTTCGATAGGCGTCGGGGTCAAGATAGCCGTCGAACACGGCGGCCACGTTACGCACAAGAACCCGGCCAAGCGGTCGCGTCACGTGTACGGTGCCGTCCTGGTCCAACGTCACCAGTCCGTCCTTCTCCAATTCTTTCATCACACCCAGCTCGCGCGCAAAGTATTCGGCGTACCGGATGTCAAACGTAGATTCGACAAGCGCCGGGCGAATCGTAGCCATGCAGTAGAGCTGGTTGATGACCATCTGCCTGATGCGATCATCACACGTAAACCGCTTGCCACGTTCGATGACCACGCCGTCGCGCTCCATCGTCTCGATGTACGCGTCGGTGTCCTTGATATTTTGCAGAAAGCCGACGTCGAGAAGGTGCGTGATCGAGGAGACCCCGGCCCCGAGAAGCCGGAGTCCGCCCCCGGTGGTCATACCCTGAAAATTACGCTGCACGGTGCCGTCTTTGAGGGATTGCACCAGCGACTCCACCGGTTTCGCAAAATGATCCAGGCCGACGAACTCATAGCCCGCTCGCTCGAACATCTCCAGCCCGATCAGGAACATATCGAGCTTGGACTCGCTGTCCGGTAGCTTGGTGTAGTCCATACCGCGTTGCGTCGCGACCTTCTCTGGAATCTGCGCATAGTGGTAATAGGCGATCCGGTCCGGTTCGAGCGTAATCACCTGTTCGAGGGTGTCGCGGATACTCTCCGGAGTTTGATAGGGCATGCCGTAGATCAGATCGAAGTTGAGGCTTTCGATGCCCAGGCGACGGCACGTGCTCACCACGTGTTCCACCATGCGGAACGGCTGCACGCGGCGAACGTGAGTTTGGACCTGCTCTTGAAAATCCTGAACGCCCATCGACAGACGGTTAAACCCGAGCCGATGGAGACAGGCCAGCTTGTCGTCCGTCACCGTTCGCGGATCGACCTCCATCGCCACCTCCGCATCCGGGGCCAGGTGAAACGCGTCCAGAATGGTTTGATGCAAGCGCTCGGTCTGCTCCACGGTGAGGTAGGTCGGGCTACCACCGCCGTAATGAATCTGTCGCAGAGGGCGACGCGTATCCACGGTGTCCGCCAGCCGGCGCACCTCACGCTGAATCGCCTGGACATAACGCTCCGTTCGCTCTGCGGCACCGGCGAAATCCCGGTGCTGGATTACCTTATTGCAGGCGCAAAACTTGCATAGCGACTCGCAAAACGGAATATGCAAGTACAGGGAAAGATCATAACCCGGCTGCTGCGCGTCACCATCGCGGTGCATCGCCAACGCCTCGTCCGCGTCGAGCGTGTGCCACCAGGTGGGCATGGGATAGGAGACATGACGAGGCAGCGACAAGCCCGCGTACCGACGAAACACATCCAGGTTCACTTCTTCCGATAGTGTGGTCATCGTACTGGCTCCCCCTCGGCCAGCGCCTTCACAACACCGGCACAACCTTTCCTGCAAGGCCTTTCGCTTCCGGACACGGCGGTCGAAGCCCGAGCCGCACCCGGCGAGTCGACGACCGTCCGAACTACATACTCGGCCAGTTTTGTTTCTACGGTCTCGACCGCCTCCGCGAAGTCTTTCTGCTCGCAGATGTCGCTCGCCACCGTCTCCACTTCAGCCTGCAATTGCCCGGCGTCATACACTGTGATGCCGCCGACGTCTTCCAAGCTCAGCGTGGAACCGAACATGTTGAAGTCAAGAATGGTCAGCGGCCGGTTCTCCCAATCGCGCATATCGCGGAGTTGGTCGGCCGTGATGATCGGCTCCTTGCGGTCGAGACCGAAGATGAGCAGGTCCGCATCTGAAATGATCCGCCGAACCCGGGGTTCATCGTAGGATTCGACGCGGAGGCGCAACCCGCCGCCAATAGCCTGGCGAAGCAGCTTGACCTGGCCACCGTGTTTGTGACCGCGATAGAGAATCGTCAACTGACTCGACGGGACGTCATACCGATCACGAAGCGTGCGCAGTGCCGCGGCCGAGGTAGTGGAGCCACCAATCACCACGACGCGCCCTTTGCGAAAATCCACCTCTCCCGTATCAGCGAACCGCGAGAAAGCGGCCGTGCAGTAGTCGAGATCATACGCCCCCCACGCGGTATGGTTTCGTAGCTCGGCGTCGAGCGCGGTGACCTCGGAGAGCAACCGGGTCGTGCGCGAGCCCGCCGTACCGCCGCAAGCGGCCAGGCGCTGGGCCGCTCGAAGCTGATCCAGCACGTCTCGCTCGCCCGGCAGATCACTGTGAAGCCCCATCGCCGTTCGCAGCAGATGGTGCAGCGCCTTGCGGCCGCGCAACACGTTCACGGAAAGATCGCTCGGCACGTCATCATCCCCGAACATGTGCCGCTTGATCGCCGCGATGTTGGTCTCGTCGCCGCCCCAGCCGTAAAGCTCAAAGCGGTGACACGTGTTCCACAAAAACGCCTCATCCAGTTTGGAATCCGCACGGACCTGCCGAAGCAGCGCCGGAATCTCACGCTGTGACCGTTTGATCTTACGCAGGGCGTCAGCTTCGACGTGGTTGATGTCCGGGCCCCGTCCTCGTCCCAGACGCCCCGCCGCGGACACGCCGACCATGATGAGCGAGTCGATATAATCGTCCTCACCCGGCGCGGCCGATTTAGCAGCCCGCGCCGACGGCGCGGCATGGGTCATCGGCGTGGAGCCTTGAAGCACCAGGTGTTTCAGCGCGGCAATGAACGGCGGAAAGGTATTCAGTGCCGGGCATAGAAAAAGGTCCGATCCGGCCTCCTCAACCGCCGACCGGTACCGCAGGTCGATTTCCTCCAGCGTTTCCAGGCAGTCGGCCGTGAAACTGATCGGGCAAACCAAGATTTTTTTCTCACCCGCGCGGGCCAGGTCGGTCAACACCTGATCAGTGGCCGGACGCAGCCACTCCACCGGACCGAACCGGCTCTGATAGGACAGCGACATGCGATCCGCCGGCCAACCGAGACGAGCGCCCACGAGCGCCACGGTTCGTGCCACCTGCTCCGGGTAACGATCACCCCGTTTGACGTAGGACATCGGCAGTCCATGCGTCGAAAACAGCAGATGGCTGTTTTCCGGCGTAAGCCCGGAGGACTTGGCGTACGAGGCAATCAGCGCGGCCTGCGCAGAGATGTAGCTGTGATCGTCATACCAGACAAAGCGCGTCGTCAACTCAAACTGATGCCCCGCGTCGAGCAAGCATTCGCACACTTCGCGATGTGCGGTGCCCGTCGTTGGGCCGCTGTGCTGCGGGTACATCGAGAGCAACACCAACTCCTTGATGCCCGCTTTTTTGATCTCCTTCAGTGTTTGCGCGATTGACGGCGAGCCGTAGCGCATCGCGTGGAACACGCGCCAGCCGGGCGGCATGGCCGCCTGAAGCGCCTCCGCTTGGTCCTGCGTAATCACCCCCAGCGGTGATCCGCGTTCGGTCCATATTGTTCGATACGCCCGAGCAGACGCCGGCGCACGAAGGTACGCGATCGTCCGGCCGAGCCAACCGTTGAGCCACCCCAGCCCATTGGGCAGGCGAATCACGGCCGGGTCACTGAGGAACTCGGCGAGATACCGCCGAACGGAAGGAACATCCGGTTCATCCGGCGTCCCCAGGTTGATAAGTAGTACGCCACGCCGGGCAGAAGAAGCAGCCCGAGAAGGGGTTTCTTCC
>JAJRSP010000251.1 GCA_024278775.1 Planctomycetota bacterium | reverse complement strand
GGAGTACGCTCGGGTGGCCGGTGTGTGGATGCACACTGATGCGGCCCAGTCGTGCGGGAAGGTCGCGACGCGCGTGGGTGATCTCGGTGTCGATTTTCTATCCATAGCCGGACACAAGCTGTGCGTTCCCAAGGGGATCGGCGCGTTGTACATCCGCGACGGGATCGAGATTGAGCCGTTGCATCATGGGGCCGGGCATGAAGGCGGGCGACGCGCGGGCACCGAGCCCGTGGCGCAGATGATCGCGCTCGGCATGGGTGCGGAGATCGCCGCGAAAGACACGGATCATACCGAGATGGTGCGTCTGCGAGATCGGCTGCACGCCGGGCTGCGTGAGGCGTGGGGCGAGGAGGTGGTCTTGCTCGGTCACGAAGAAGCGCGTCTGCCCAATACGCTCACGGTGGGTTTTCGCGGTCGGATCGGTGCGGAGGTGTTGGCCGCCTGTCCGGAGATATGTGCCAGTACGGGGGCGGCCTGTCACGCGACGCAGCGAAAACGCTCCGATGTGATGACGGCGATGAACGTGCCGGAGGAGATAGCCTTCGGTGCGGTGCGTTTCAGCCTGGGGCGTTTCTCGACGGAAGCGGAGGTTGACCGGGCCGTGGCGATGTTGGCCGACGCCGCGAAGCAAGTGCCCGCCGTGTAGCCAAAGGCTTCGTGCCCTCTGCGTGATGGAGTCGTGTCAGCCGCAGCGGTAGGCCACTAATCGGCGACACCGCATTGGTGGCACCGCCGGTTCGGATAGCCTCTGTGTTTCGTCGGAGAATCTGTGATGGCCGCGAATGAATCTTCCCGTGCGGAACACACCCGCCCTCTCGCGGTGCTGCGATCTATGATCGATGCGGTCGACCGGGACATACTTCAACTACTGTCTCGTCGCAACGCGTTGGTCGGAGAGGTTGCTCAGTACAAGCGGGCGCACCAGGTTCCGATCCGTGATTTCGCTCGCGAGCGGGAGATTCTCGAAGATCGGTGCCGTCGAGCTACGCCGCTCGGGCTGCGGGGTGAGCTCATTGAGTCGATTTTTCGCATGGTGCTCTGGGGTAGCCGTGATCGGCAGGCGGCGCTCAAAGCCGAAGTGCCGCTTGATATACAGCCGAAGACGATCGCGATCATCGGCGGCAAGGGCGCGATGGGGCGGTGCATGGCCGACCTGTTCGGAGACCTCGGTCATGCGGTCATGGTGGCGGATGTGGATACGACGCTTTCGGTGGAAGAAGCGGCCGGCGTCGCCGATGTGATTGTGGTGAGCGTGCCGATCGCCGTGACGCAGGAGCTGATTGTTCGGGTTGCGCCACTGGTGCGCGACGACGCGCTTCTGATGGATGTCACGTCGGTCAAGGCGGGGCCGGTGGCCGCTATGTTGGCCGGGTGTGCGGGCAGCGTCATCGGTACGCACCCGCTCTTTGCGCCGTCGGTGCATTCGCTTCAAGGACAGCGCGTCGTGTTGTGTCCGGCGAGAGCCGGCGATTGGTTGTCCTGGCTGAGGCAGATGCTTCATGCTCGCGGACTGGTGACGATGGAGACGACGCCCGCGGATCACGACCGGGCCATGTCCATTGTGCAGGTGCTGACCCATTTTTCGACGGAGGTGATGGGGCGCACGCTGGCCACCCTGGGCGTGAGTCTTGACGAGACGTTACAGTTTACCTCGCCGGTATATCTCATGGAGCTGTTGATGACGGCGCGACACTTCGCCCAGTCGTCGTCGCTGTATGCCTCGATTGAGATGGGCAACGACGAAACAGAGCGTGTGACATCGGCCTTTGTGGACGCGGCGACGCAGTGGCACCGGGCGGTGAACCACGGCGATCTTGAATCCTTCCAGACGCTCTTCGATGAGGTGCGGCATTTCTTCGGCGACTTCACGGATCAGGCGCTGGAGCAATCGAGTTTTCTCATCGATCGTCTGGTGGAACGGGCGTGATGGCCGCCCCGCATGCCGGTAGCAACGAACATCGGGGGCTCCCTCAGCAAGGTCGTGCGCCGAAATGTCTACAGATCGCGTTAGTTCACACGCTCCGCACGAAAACCCATGGTTTGCTCGATCGTCTCCGTGGGGATACCGGGTAGGGTAACGAGCACCTGGGCCACGAAGGAGAAGGTGCCGGTGATCACATCTGGATTGTCCGGGTCGAACTCGCCGCTGGCCGAGGCGGTGGCCGTCGCCGCCTTGCCGACAAACGGTGTAAAAGCATTGATTTCACCGACAAAGGCGAATCCGCTATCGTCCGCTGTGCTGGCTCCGAAGGTGGCGGCCGCATAGCTTAACCCGGCGATGGGAATACTATGAAGCTGGCCATCGAAGAGGATGGTGTCTCCGAAGATTTCGGGTGCGATCGTGTTATTGTCAAACGAAGTGAACTCACCGTTGGGCCCGAAGGTAATGGTGATGAACGGCACGGCAGCCGTGGTGCCGCCCGCGAAGCTCTGGCTAAACGCCCAGGTAGAGTTGGCGAGTGCGTGGGCACCACTGCCGAGGGCCGCTTCGGTGGTGGTCCCGTCAGGCAGATTGATGGTCACGGATTGGGGTAGCCCGTTCGTACCGCCGATACCGCATCCACTAAGACTCGCGGCCACAAGCGCGGATGCTACCATCGTGATTCGTTTGGCATGAGTGAAGTCCGACATCTGACCGTATCTCCTTGGTGTGAAATATATTGGCAACCTGTCGACTGATGGATGGTAGGCGTTCCTGGCGTATGAGACAAGCCGTTGCCGGATGATCCTACGTCCGGAGCCTGTGGGCTGTTGGCACAAACCGGCAGTGGAGTCGTCGAATGCGGGTTTGGGCCGGATAAGGCGAGTGTAATACGTTCCATGATCGGCATCGAGAAAACACGAATCGATCCCGTTTTTGTAGGTATGTCTGGTATGCCTGCCGGCAGCGCAACGAACCGGGGACTCCTACACAGTAGGAATCCCCGGTATCGGTCCAGCTGAGCTTTTCGGGCTGCGTTAGTTGACGCGTTGTGCGCGGTAATCGAAGGTCTGTTCGATCGTGTCCGTTGGTACACCGGGCAGTTCGACGAGCACGTTAGCCACGAATGAGAACGTGCCGGTCATCACATCCGGATCATCGGGATCGAATTGTCCGTCGGCGGTGGCGGTTGCCGTGGCCACCGTGCCGAGAATCGGCGCGTAGGCGTTTAGCTCACCCACAAAGGCAAATCCGCTGGCGTCTGACGTTTCGGCACCGAACGTGGCGGCTGCATAGCTCAGACCCGCCTGCGTCGTGTCGTGGCGCTGGCCGTCGAAGAGGATCGTGTCGCCGAAGATTTCGGGTGAGATCGTGTTATCTTCAAACGACGTGAGCTCGCCGTCGGGGCCGAAGCTGATGGTCATAAACGGCACGGATGCCGTGCCGCCGCCTGGGAAACTCTGGCTAAAGGACCAGGTGGAGTTGGCCAATGAAGCCACACCGGCACCGAGGGTCGCCTCGGTAGTGGTGCCGTCGGGTAGATCAATCGTCACGGAGGTCGGCAATCCGGTCGCACCGCCCGTGCCGCATCCGGTAAGGCCCACGGCCGCAAGTGCGGCCGTCACAAAGATCAAACGTTTTGTGGGAACGAAGTTCGACATCTGACTATATCTCCTTGGAAGAACTCTCTACGCACGGTCCGCTTCCCTTCCAGGAGAAATCTACGATTCGTGATGTCATGGTGCCGCGAACGACGAAAAAAATGAACGTATACGTCCGAGATGCCACCCTATGGCATGTTATGAGCAGTCATAGGAGCGCCGGCGCGGCGTGCCGTTGGGGGGAAGTGGCGTTGATTCGCGTGCTAATGCCCGAAATACCGGACCAGGGCCTTGTCACAGCGTCATTGACGGGTGTCGATCGAGCTTGGAATGCCCAAGCCGGAGGCGCGGGCATGAATCCGTGACGAACCGGAAGCATGGCCGCGCTTCACTTGGCCATGCCACTCAGCCATACTACCAAGTCGCTTATCGGGCGATGGCGGTGAAGTCCACCGCCGTCGGATCGGCGATGATCGGCAGGTCAAGCGGGAACGCCTCGATGTATTTGTTGGCCGCTCCGGTGTTGAAGATCACCACACGATCTTTCGGGCGGATGCGACCGTCTTGCACAAGCTGCTCGACGCCCAGCACGCACGCGGCCGCCTCCGGGCAGACGGCGATCCCCTCACTGGACACGGCTTGCTGCATGGCGATTATGATTTTTTCTTCGGGTACGGCCACGGCGCAGCCGCCGGATTCTCGCACGGCATCAAGGATCATGAAGTCGCCCACGGCACCGGGTACGCGCAATCCGCTGGCGCAGGTGGCCGCGTTTTCCCAGGGCGTGGCGAAACGTTCGCCGGCGTCAAACGCTCGTGCGATCGGCGCGCAGCCGTCACTTTGCACGCTTATCATGCGCGGCATCTTTTCGGTATCGAGCCAACCGAGGGCGCGTAGTTCTTGAAACGCCTTCCACATGCCAATCAGCCCGGTGCCGCCGCCGGTCGGGTAGACGATGACATCCGGCAGCTTCCAGTCGAGCTGCTCGGCGAGTTCGAGACCCATCGTTTTCTTGCCCTCGATGCGGTAGGGCTCTTTCAGCGTGGAGCAGTCAAACCAGCCCAGCGGTTCCTTGCCGCGTTTGACGATGCCGCCGCAGTCGGTAATCAAACCGTCTACGAGGAACACCCTGGCACCGGCCAGCGCACACTCCAACTGATTGATGACCGGCGTGTCCTTCGGCATGAACACGTACGCCTCCATACCGGCCCGCGCGGCGTAAGCGGCCATCGCGCCGCCGGCGTTACCGGCCGTGGGGATTGCGACGCGCGTGATGCCGAAGCGCCGCGCCATACTGATGGCCATGCAGAGCCCCCGGCTCTTGAACGAGCCCGTCGGAAGTTGCGACTCATCCTTGATCCACAGGTCTATGACGCCCAGCCACTTTCCCAGCCGTGGCGTCGGCAACAACGGCGACATCCCCTCTCCCAGCGTGACCGGTTCATCATCGAACGGGAGTGGGAGGAGTTCTCGATAACGCCACAGCGTTGGCGGACGTTTGAGGAGATCACCCCGCGTTACCGCATCTCCCACGGCGTTGAGGTCATAGCGGACCCACAACGGTCGATCGGCGTGGAGTGTCTGAATGGTTCCGGCGTTGAGGTGTGTGCCGTCGATTGCGGACTCCAAATGGGTGACGTAGGTGTTCATCGTGCTATCCGAAAGAGGTTCATTCTTTGTGATCCGACCAGCGAGTTTACGCCTATGTCGAATCGTAATCGCTACTCGTATAGGCTCCCGACGGAAACGGGACAGGCTGCGTCTGTGCCACGGATGGTCTTGCGCAGCATTGCCAACCACCTGCCCAGGTTTTTTCAAAGCCGGCCGCGACACCTACTCCACGCACGGCGGCACGAGAATGGGATCCTTGATCTCGATAATATCCTCGGGGAACGTCAGATCCACGATCGTGTCTTCGTTCACGTCGATCATAAATCGTTGTATGCAGGCCTCGCGAATAAGAATCACCTCAACCTGATCCGGGCGGGGGAACGGACGAGGCCCAAGCAGAGGGCACGGATACTGGCTGCCTGTATTGAACACCAACTCGAATGATCCGTCTTCCGAAGGAAGCGGTGGAGCAACACTGCTCGACGAGGGTAGCCTGCCCGCTCGGTAATCCGTTCGCTCACCCTGCGTAAACACCTGGCCCGCGATTGCAGCGTCAGTTATCGCGGTTCCTGTTTCGTCATCTAACAGGATGCCGCGAACGAGAAGCCCGCTCCCGCAGCTGCGCAGATCTTCACACCCCACAACTGCTATCAGACCGCCAACCGAAAGAACGGCCGCTACCCCGATGGCCCTAATCGAAGACTCACGAAATATATTATGCCCTCGCGCTATGTGCATGGAAGCGCTCCATTATGACTGTATCCGCGACCCAGTGCGTCGATCCTCAGCGGTACGGAAGCAGACGCAAACGGAACGCTAGATGAACGGAACCACGACGATATCAAACCGATTAGTTCCTTCTACGGGCATCTCGGAACCACAATCGGATTAGTAATCTCGACGACGTCGATCCCACTGGAGACATCGAGTGTGGTTTCCCCAGGAACATCAATCACAAACGTCTGCTCGCAGCCGCCTCCCAGAACTACAATCTCTATCGTGTCCACAGTCGGAAAATCAGGAGGTGGGCAGGGCCCGAGAGGCCCAGCTAACAATTGCAGTTCGAAAGAGCCGTCCTCGGACGGAGGCGGAAACGACGGGATGCCACTCTGAGTCAGCGGATTCACCCAACTAACCAGTTCTCCCTCGGCTAAGATGCTTGCGCCAACCGCCGCGTTCGTGAGAGGGCTCTGCGTGGCGGCATCCTGCAACCGTCCCCTGATCAATAGCTGGGAAAAGCAGGTGTCCTTCCGGCAAGCGTGCATGAAGCGATTTGACCGGGCCGGTATCGTCAGCCGTCGACCGATGGTGGTCTGGAGGACGGCTGATGAGATCGAGAGGTCCGCGCGCGATTCCGGTTCGCGTCGAGG
>JAJRSP010000250.1 GCA_024278775.1 Planctomycetota bacterium | reverse complement strand
TCGCTTGGCGCTGAATCTCCTTCGGCAGGACAAAAGCACCAAAGTCGGCGTCAAGGCAAAACGCCTCAAAGCCTGCCTGGAAGAGGACTACCTGCTCAAGCTCCTCGGCCAGAAGATTTAAGTGCGATTGCCCTGGGCAAAATGTCGAGGGTGAGTGTCACGCCTTGACATTTATTCACGATATGGTATGTTTCTGGTATGCCTAACACAAGCCGAACAAACTATCGGATGATTACTGACGGGGAATGCGGGTTTCACCCTAACAAAAAGCGAACGTATTTATTCCGATACCCGTTCTTAGGCAGAAAACGAATGTTTGACCTAAACGTTTGACCTAAAGCGACGTGAGTGATTCCGAAAAACCGCATTCTTTCTATCTTAAACGCTGTTTTTGAGTGACTAGGTGGAGGTTCGAGTCCTCTCCCGGGCATCCCGAAGCACATCTTGACAAGCGACAAGGCGCGTTCTATACTGCCCCGTTAATTTGCATTGCCCTTGTAATGACAAGGACTTACGTGCATTTGCCCCTCGGAGGATCGCGTGGCCAAACGCAGTAAAGTCGCAGCCGGGAAAAAGAGCGAATCGCCCAGGAAACGGGCCGCCGCAAAGCCGGTCAAACGCGCCACCAGGAAGGCGAAAACCGGTCCAGCCAAATCGGCCAAAGCCAAGGCGAAAACTGCCTCGAAGAAGAAGGCGGCAGTCGTGCGCAAGCCGACCGCAAAGAAGAAGGCTCCGGTCAAAAAGGCCAAGCCCGTCGCTCGAAAAACGACAAAAAAAGTCGCCAAAACCATCGCGAAGAAGGTCAAGAGTCGCAAGCCCGTCGCGAAGAAGTCCGCACCACGAAAAACGACAAAAGCAAAAGCAACCACTGCGCGGGCTAGGAAAACGGTCGCCGCCCCCCCGAAAAAGAAGGTCGCCACCAAAAAGGTCGCCACCAAAAAGGTCGCACCCAAGAAGGTACAAAACCCCGTCGCAAAGAAGGCGCCGCGCAAACGGGCTACCCTGCCCACGCCCGAGCCTGAACCCACCGGCCCCATCACGGTCCAGTGGGGGACAAAAACCATTATTCTCGCAGATGAGAATAAAAAAGTTCCCAAAACGAAATTATCGAAAAAAGAATTGCGCGGATTCGCAAAAATGCTGCACGACAAACGTCGCGAACTCATCGGCGATATGCAGCACATGAGCATCGAAGCCTCGTCCGGACGCACGGGATCGACCGTGCCCCTGCACATGGCCGACGTCGGCAGCGACAATTGGGAGCAGGAATTCACCTTCGGCCTGATCGAAAACGAGCGATCGCTCATTCGCGAAATCGACGAAGCTCTTGAGCGTATCGAAAACAGAACCTACGGCATTTGTATCGCCACACACGAACCCATCGACAACGCAAGACTTCGCGCCAAGCCGTGGGCCAAGTACTGCATCGAATACGCCCGCCTGCGCGAGCTGGGACGCGTACCATAAACCCCCCAACATGACCGAGTCCTCCACACACAAAGCCGAGCAGCCTGCGGATGAACAATTCCGCTCGGCCTTCTCCGACCCGATGGCCCACGTACGCCTTTGGGTGGTCGCCGTCGCGGCGCTCGCACTCGATCTTTGGTCCAAGAGCTGGGCTTTTGCCAATCTCGGCCCATACGACGTGCGCGAAGTTGTTCCCAAGGTGTTCGAGTTCCGCCGATCCGTGAACCCCGGCGCACTCTTCGGTATGGGCAAGGGGCTTGTTCCCCTGTTCATCGTCGCCTCCTTCGCCGCCCTCGGATTCGTCCTCTATCTGTTCGCGACCAGCAGCTACCGTCAAAAGTGGCTGCACCTGTCGCTTTCTCTCGTGCTGGCCGGCTCATTGGGCAATCTGTACGACCGCAGTTTTATCATTGTGGACAAAGTAGTCCTGACCGACGGCAGCGACCGCGTCTGCCGCATCGTTGAGAACGACCCGGAAAAACCCTACATCATGATTGGCCACGCCCCCGACGGTGCGGACCGCATCATGCTCGATCGAGCCGAAATCGCCTCGATGTCGAGCGTCGGCGTCGTGCGGGATTTTATGAAAATCGTCCCCAAAATCGGCAAACGTGATATTTGGCCTTGGGTGTTCAATGTTGCCGACTCAGCCCTGGTAGCCGGCGTCGGTATGCTCATGCTGAATCTCTGGTCCGAGCGCCGCACTGTCGCCCTGCGCGAGCGACGTGGCGAAACCTGCACGTCATCAGCGTGACCCACAAACCGTTTACATCGCAGGACGAAGCATGGATGCGTAGGGCATTCGCCCTGGCTCGTCGTGGCGAGGGACGCGTCGAACCCAACCCTATGGTCGGATGCGTTATCGTGCGCGGCTCGCGCATCGTCGGGGAGGGGTACCACCATCGCTTCGGACACCACCACGCAGAGGTCTTCGCGCTTCGTGCTGCCGGCCGCCGTGCCGCAGCAGCCACCGCATATGTGACCCTCGAACCCTGTGGCCACACCGGCAAGACGCCGCCCTGCACGGACGCCCTCATCGCCGCAAAAGTCAAATGTGTCGTCGCAGCCATGTCCGACCCCGCCCCCGAGGTGGCTGGCCGCGGGTTTAGAAAACTGCGAGCGGCTGGTATCGAGGTCCGCACCGGTTGTCTCAACGACGAAGCCCGCAGATTAACGCGTCCCTATGTGACACGACTCAAGCTTCAGCGTCCGTACATCATCCTGAAATGGGCCCAATCCCTCGACGGCTGGCTCAGCGCACCTGACGGCAAACGCCGACAGCTAACTGGTCAGACAGCCGCCCGAATCGTCCACCGGCTCCGCGCCCGCGTCGATGCTATTATCGTTGGTGCCAACACTGCCATCGTCGATAATCCCCTTCTCACCGCCCGCGACGTTCCCATCAAACGGACCGCCACCCGCGTCATTCTGGACTCGCGCCTGCGCATCCCCCCGACGCTGAAACTGGTCCGCACAGCGGCTCAAACCCCCACAATCGCATTCACGCAACGCAGCCGCGACGATCACGCGCGCGCAGCCCAGCTTCTGACCAAAAGAGGCGTCGCAATCCTGCCTTGCAGGTCCAAAAACGGGCATATCGACCTGCACGATGCCCTGCACCAACTCTATCAGCGTGGCATGAGCAACATCCTGATAGAAGCAGGCCCAACCCTCGCCACCGCATTCCTCGCCGCCGACTTGGCCGACGAGGTCATGTGTTTTGTCGCCCCCGAAGCCTTGGGACCGCAGGCGAACTCTGTACGTTTTCCCGCTCGATTCGCCGATCGATTCGATATTTCGCATAAGACAGCCGGCTCCGACGCGCTTTTCCACGCCGTCCACCGATTCCCGGTCAAAACTTGACACACGCCGCCGGCAGCCTCAGAATCAGCGTTTGCAACGCGGGCTAGGACATTAGAGGGTGAGGTCTGCAAGCATTTCAAAAATAGACGGTGCCGAGGACAATATCGCCGCAGCCGTGAAGCACCTTGACGACGGCGACCTCGTCGTTCTGCCCACGGAGACCGTTTACGGCGTCGCGGCGCGGGCCGATCTGGCGTCCGCTCGCGCGAAACTGGCGGAAATCAAGGACAGGCCGACCGGAAAGCCCTTTACGGTTCATATAGGGCATAAGGACCAGGTCGCGCGTTACGTCACCGAACTCGGGGGCGTTGCCAGGCGTCTGATAGAGAAAGCCTGGCCTGGACCGATGACCCTCGTGTTGCAGCAACCGAAACCGGCTGACGCACCGGCAGCGGCGGTTGTCGATGAAGCCGGCATCGCAGCCATGTACCATGAGGGAACCATCGGGCTGCGATTGCCCGATGACGACGCTACCGCCGAGATTCTTCAGCGTGTCGGCGGGCCTGTCGTGATGGCCAGCGCCAACCGCGCCGGCCAACCGCCGCCCGGCGACTACCGATCCGCGATGGCCGCTCTGGGGCGATCGGTCGCCTTCGGAGTCGATGGCGGACCGACGCGTTACAACAAAGCCTCAACCGTGGTGGGTATCGAAGGCGGCAAATTCCGCGTGCTCCGCGAAGGTGTTTTTGATGAGAGAATGATCCGCGACATGGCCAACCGAAACATACTTTTCGTTTGCTCCGGAAACACCTGCCGAAGCCCGATGGCCAAGGCGCTCGCGAAAAGACTCGTCGCCGAGAAGCTGGGCTGCCAGCCGCAGGATCTCCCCGACCACAGTCTTCAGGTCAGCTCCGCTGGCGCGTCCGCCTTTCCCGGCTCACCCGCTTCCCCGAACGCGGTCAAGGTGCTGGCCGAGCGCGGCATCGACATGGCAGACCATCGCTCCCAGCCGTTGACCCTCGACCTCACGCGTAAAGCGAACCACATTTTCACCATGACCGCCGCCCACCAGGCAGCCGTCCTGTCCATCGACCCGACAGCCGGGGACCGGGTAACATGCTTGTCGCCCGATGGCGACATCGAAGACCCCTTCGGCGGAGACGTGGAGGATTATGCCCGCTGCGCCGAACGCATCGAAACCGCGCTCAGAAAACGCCTCCAGGAGATCGAACTGTGAAAGTCGCCGTCGCCTCGGACCATCGCGGATTCAATGCCAAAGACAAAATCGTCGCATTCCTCGCCAAAGAAGGCCATGAGGTCGACGACCACGGCTGCAAAGCGGAGGACAGTTGCGACTACCCCGACCACGCATTCACCGCGGCTGAAGCCGTCGCCAAGGGAGACGTGGAGTATGGCATACTCTTTTGCGGCACGGGAATCGGCATGTCCATCACAGCCAACAAAGTCAAAGGCATCCGTGCCGCGCTCTGCCATGATGAACTGACGGCTGAACTGTCGCGACGTCACAATGAATCCAACGTCCTCTGTCTCCCGGCTGACCTCGTAGGCGACGCTCTCATGAAACGCATCATTGAGACCTGGCTTAAGACGGAATTCGAAGCGGGCAGACACAAACGCAGAGTCGACAAGATATCCCGCTACGAAACTGACGGTCGTGCCTCGTAAGCCGGGCAAAAAACGACGCCCATTCAAAGCCGCGACGTTGAACGTGACCGAAGGGGAGACGGGCAGAGAACGACTGGACGATCGCCAACGACGAAAACCGTCGAATCTTCAGACGATCCCTTGATTCGAAGTAACAGGTCAGCAATCTGCAATGGCGATGTTTCGGCATGGAGGTGTGCTGGTTGAGAATGGTGTTGGATGGGTACGGGGGCGTCCGCACGGACTGAAGTCCGCGGCTCGTGGGGCGCACTCGAAAACCGTGTGGAATGCGGGCGAACGCAGTCCTTGAATGGATTGGCATTGCACACGGCTGACGTGTTACGATTCGAGCAGGAGCAGAATATGGCCAATCGCAGCGATCAATTTTCCGCCATAAGAGCAGTCGGACAAGGTTGGGAGTTTATGGCCGCCGGCCAATACGATCTGGCACGAGAGCGATTCGAGTCGGCGGCGCGGATTGATCCCACCGACGAAGAAGCGCGTGACGGCTTGCTGGAATCTCTCAAAGCCAATTCATCGCTCTACCGCATGTTGCTGAAATTCGGCGTAAGGACTGTCGAAGCCTACGGCTCTGCTGCGAGATTCTCGCCTTTCATGTTGGCCGCCGCGTTTTCGGTGGCTGTGGGGCTGTTCAGGAAGGTGATCGAATCGAATCCTGCCGCCGCTCCGATACTCTGGCCGATCGCTGGGGGGGGGGGTCTCGTGCTCATGCTGCTTCTGCAATACGCAGATTATGCATCAACCCTCCGTGTCTGGTTCTCCGAATATCGAGACTTGGCCATGTCCAAATGGGAGTTGTTGATATCGGCAAGCGGATTGCTCTGTATCGCGTTTAGTTTCATCTTTCTGCTTGTCCTCGTCGTCGATCGGCACTTCGGATACGTGCTGGGTTCAATATTTGCGTTCGCATTGACCGGCGTTGTCGACAAAGTCGGTTCATCCAAGCCACACACGCCCCGTGTCCTGATGTACGTCTATTTTCTGGTGACAGCGGCGATTGGTCTGGCTGGCATCATTGTGCTTCGCGTCACAGCGGACGGCACAAGCATGGATGAAAAGATTCCCGTTACCGCCGCCTGGCTATGCGTTGTGTTCTTGCAGCTCGTCGCGTTTCCGGGCGTCGTCGCCAAACCCATCGGTATTCTCAAAACGAAGGAAAAATTCATCGACAACAGTGTCGGTGCGACCAGGCTGGCTGGTCTGACGCTCTCCGACCGCAAGCTTCGCGCCTTTCATCCAGAATGCTATGGGCTGATGGGCATGTTTCACAAATGGCGATTTCCGAATCGCGGTTTGTCAGCCGGAGAGATTCGTCAGTTCATGCGCGAACGACTTCAATTCGGAGACGCGCAGCCAGCCGTCGTGCTTTCGACGACGCCGTTAATGATCGCAGCCTACACCGAAGACATGGATTGTGTCGCTTTGCTGAAGTTCGACGAGCATCTCATCGCCGAGTTCAAACTGAAGCGGGGCAGCAAGCTGCTCGCGGTGAACTCCTATGCACCCGATCCGTACGGAAATGAGGATATCGTGATCGGCGAGAAGGCCCGTCGCGGCTGGAAGAATTTCGCGCCGCTGATCGCCGAATTCATGTCCGACGACGCAGTCAAGATATCCGACCTCAAACGTGACATCCCGACCGATACATGGGCACGAGCCGCGCGCATGGGCGTCGCGCGCATGAACGACGATCGGCACCCGCCGCGCGAAGGCTCGCCGCTGAACGCACACATCTCCCACGTCTCGCGGAATTCATGAAAACCGCTGCCGGTGCGGATGATCGCATTCAACGGTCTACGCAACATCGACAACGACGGGAACCTGCGGCAAGCGTCTTCGCCCGCATCATCCGTTCCGTTCCGATACGAATTTGCTTGGCTCGACAATACAGCCATGCGTCTGGCAGGCTCTGCCCCGATATTTCTGGCTCTTCCGCAGAATCTACGGTGGAGGCTCTCTCTTCTTCAGGGGCGTTCGATCTCTCACCTTCTCGCTGGAGTACCTCGCGAAACGTGCAGGAACAACATCGCTGAGAAAGGCCAAAGAATCAGTCCCACTACCCCGAGGCTCCCGCACATTGTACCGGTCTGCCGCGACTGGCTCGAACTCACCGGTTCCACCTGCGAAGCCGTCTCTTGGCCATCGTCGTCCCCTGTAGACGATTCGCCTGAATCAAACCCCCCGGAATCCGAGTCGTCCGGTTGGGTGGATTCATGCTGCGTCGGATCGTCCGGCACAACCGGTGGGACGCCGTCGGCTCCGAAATCACCGAACTGATCGCAGGCATCGCCCACACCGTCATTGTCCGCGTCGAATTGGTCGGCGTTGGGGACAGCCGGGCAGTTGTCTTCGCCTCCACAAACCCCGTCGCCGTCGGCATCGTTCAACGAATCCAGCGGGCAATCATCGCAGGCATCGCCGATGTCATCATTGTCCGTGTCCGTTTGATCGTCGTTGCTGATTTCCGGGCAGTTGTCCTCGTCGGCACAATACCCATCCTCGTCGCCATCATCATCGGCATCGAACGGGCATTCGTCGCAGGCGTCGCCCGCACCGTCGTCGTCCCAATCGCGCTGGACGAGGTTCGCGGTATGCGGGCAGTTGTCGATATCCCCGCAGACGCCGTCGCCGTCGATATCGTCGTCGGCATCGAGCGGGCACGGATCGCACACATCGCCGGCTCCATCATCATCTGAATCCAGTTGGTTGGCGTTGGGAATGTCCGGGCAATTGTCCACGCCGTCACAAACCTCGTCGTTGTCTGTGTCGTTGTCAGCCTCAAATGGGCACGGGTCGCACGCATCGCCAATGCCGTCCTGATCGAAGTCGAGTTGTGACGCATTGGGCACGCCGAGACAATTATCCAGTTCACCACAGATACCGTCGTTGTCGAAGTCGTTCGCGGCTGAAAACGGGCACGGATCGCACGCATCGCCCATGCCGTCGTGGTCCCAGTTGAATTGCCCTGCGTTCGCCACATCGGGGCAGTTGTCGACCATGTCAGGCACACCGTCTCCGTCGGAATCCTGCGGATTGACATCGTCATCGTCGTCACCGTCATCGTCACCCTGACTATCATCTTCGCCGTCCCCATCGGGGTCATCGTCGCCGTCGCTCCCGTCATCATCGTCATCGCTCGGGTCATCATCGCCACTGTCGTCACACGGGTCACCGAGGCCGTCTCCGTCCACATCGCGCTGGTCCGGATTGGCAATGTCGGGACAGTTGTCGATCGCATCGCAAATGCCGTCCTCATCAGAGTCACCACTGTCCCCGCCGCCCGGCGGCGGATAGCCCGTCAGCCTCAAATTCACGCTCCGGCCCGTTATATCCAGCTCCCAGCCGGGAAACCCGACATCGATGACCGTGGAAAGCGAACGCCCCCCACTGTCCACGCCTTCAGGCATCGACGTGAGCGGTACAATTCGGCCCGACAATTCGGACGACGGCATTACTGTCACTCGGGCGATTTCGAGCGTGCCGCCAGGCGAAATAAGCACCCCTCCCTGGATGGCCGCTGATCCGAAGTACGCGGTACCTGGTTCTGGAAGGCTCGAGTCGGAAAAATATACGCCGGATTCGTCCAACCCGGAGAGCCACTCAAATTCAATCAAATCGAAGAGGCACGGCGGAACAAAAGAGAAGAAAACCCCATCGAGGGCGATACCCGAACCCCCAGTATCCGTGAAACTAATCACGATCTCCGTCTCAACCCCCGGGTCCAGCGTCGTAGGCTCGTAGGTGACGTAAACCTGCGCCTCAACCGCCGCACTTCCAATCAGCCCAATTCCGATGCCAACCAACAAATTCCGCAACATGGCGTCCCGCCTCTCAATTCGCGACCGCCGCACGCCCAGCCGCACGAATCAGCCAAACCAACAACAAGCCGTCACTACCACGTCTGTCCTCAGGCCGATTTCTGACACGGAAAATGAGAATTCTTGAAAAAAAACCAACGAGCCGGAAAATTCAGCTCGCTCGGATTCGGGATACGTTTGGTATTCCCGAAGGTGGTACGTAGAATTCGAGAGGTTCTCGACCTCGACGAGGTTGCGGATTACAAGAAAAGCGGATTGTCCAATTCGGGTTGAATCGGTACAAATCCACAGCTTTTTTTTGCAAGACCGTGCCACCCGAGTCGGTTCCTTACTACGCATGGCCGAAGAGATACGGCGAATGAATGCGGAAAATCTCCATAGGCGCTGTCTGGATTGCAGCTACATCCTGGACGGCCTACCCAAAGACCGATGCCCGGAATGTGGGCGTGTGTTCGATCCGGCCAACCCTACGACGTTCGTCATGGATCAATCACGCGGCCACCCGGTCCGCTCGGGGATGCCGTATCTGGTAGCCGTGTTCGTGGGGATCGGGATGATCGCCTGTTCGATTATCGCGCACGATTCGGCGGATTCCCTTAGTCGCCCACGCAGGGACGTTTTCGTGAAATTGCTAGGGCTTTGCGGTGCTGGCGTAGTGGTCGCAGTACTGTGCGTCGGCATCGTGGCATTCCTGTATCGGCCTTCCGGGCGTGGCGACTATTTCTATGCGGCGCTGAAGATTGCCGGAGGGGTGATCTTGGCATGTTTGGGTTTCTTTCTTTCCCTTTGGGTGCTCTGGTCTCGTTAGCCTGTCCCGGTCAAGGGTCGGGCCGTTGTCCTCGTTGGCCGCGAACTTCAGTTCGCGCGGATTCGGAATACAGGATTCGCGATTCGCCAAGCGCGGGTCAGCCCCCCTCCCAATTTTGGAACGCCCGCGACGATTGTGTTACCCTCCCCGAATGGAATCACCACTGATACCCGCAACGGAGCCTGCACTGTGAGCACGCTACTGGATCGCTTTTGTCGTTACGTTCAGGTCGATACCAAAGCCGACGAAAACTCAGACACCTACCCCAGCTCCACAGGCCAACTGGACCTTGGAAAGATGCTGGCGGATGAGCTGCACACGCTCGGGCTGTCTGACGTCTCCTTCAGCCAACACGGCATCGTCATGGGCACAGTGCCGGGCAATGTTGACGGACCGCCGGCCATCGCGTGGTTCGCACACGTGGACACCTCACCCGAAACATCCGGCCAAAACGTCAAACCCACCGTCCACAAAAACTACGACGGCCAAGACATCGCACTCTCCGGCGATCCGTCGAAGGTCATCCGCGTGGCGGACTCCGACGGGCTGGCTGACCTCAAGGGCAAGACCATCATCACCACCGACGGCACGACGCTGCTCGGCGCGGACGACAAAGCCGGCATCGCCATCATCATGACCGCGGCGGACCACCTGCTGCGACACCCCGAAATCAAGCATGGCCCCGTCCGAATCGTATTCACCTGCGACGAAGAAATCGGACACGGGACGGACAAAGTCGATCTTTCAAAGGTCAATGCGATCGTCGGCTACACGCTCGACGGCGAAGCCTCCGGCAAGATCGAAAGCGAAACCTTCTCCGCCGACCAGGCCACCATCACCGTCACGGGCAGGAACATCCACCCCGCGATGGCCAAGGGAAAAATGATCAATGCTTTGCGCGTGGCGAGCGACTTCATCGCCCGCATGCCACGCGACACCCTCGCCCCCGAAGCCACGGAAGACCGCGATGGATTCCTCCACCCCTACGTCATCGAAGGCGGCGTGGGGGAGGTTAAGATTCGCTGCCTGCTGCGCAGCTTTGTGACGGCTGAGCTTCGGGAACAGGAAGACCGCCTGCGTGCGCTGGCCTCCGAGGTTTTGCGGGACTATCCCGGCGCGACGATCGACGTGTCCGTGCGCGAGCAATACCGCAATATGAGCGAGTATCTGAAAAAAGAACCGCGTGCTGTCGATCTCGCAGCGCGGGCCATGCGCCAGGCTGGTATGGAACCGCGGTTTGAGTCTATCCGCGGAGGGACGGACGGGTCGAAATTGAGCGAGATGGGCCTGCCGACACCGAATCTTTCGGCAGGAATGCATAATTTCCATTCGCCGTTGGAATACGCCTGTCTGGAGGAGATGGAATCCGCCGTGGCGACGCTGATCGAGTTGGCGGTGCTTTGGGGTAACGAACGGTAGTTTCAATGCGTTGAACGTTCATTTCACGAGAAAGCGGCGATGCTCGGGGAATCTGGTGCATCGCTTGCTTGCCTTTACGGTTCGTTTTTGTGTTTTGCGTCCGCGCGGACTGAAGTCCGCGGCTCGTTGGGGGGAGCAGGGTTTTCGGTGTGTGTTCAGGGGGTGACTTTGGTTGCGGAATATGCGAGGAGCATCCAGCCGGCGATGAGCAGCAGGCCGCCGACGGGGGTGACCATGCCGAGTTTGTTGATGCCGGTGATGGCGAGCGCGTAAAGCGAACCGCTGAAGATGATCGTTCCGAAAAGGAAGCAGTATCCCGATGCGCTGATCGCGGAGCCTGTCGCGCGCGAGGCCAGCCATGCGACGGCCAATATCGCCAGGGCGTGGTACATTTGGTAGCGCGCGCCGGTTTCGAATATTTCGAGGTGACGGGCCTCCAGCTTATCACGCAGGCTGTGAGCGCCGAACGCGCCGGCGGCTACCGACATGGCCCCGTTGACGGCTGCGATGGCCGCCCAGTAATTCCAGCTCATCGTGAATCTCCATGCAAAGCGTGCCCCGGCGGTGGATTGACATCGTGGGCGGACGTGGCTTGCACGTCGATGAATTCATCGTCACCGGCGTACACATCCGTCACGCCGGGGTGCATGAAGACGATGCGCGATTGAAAATGGGTCGCGAGCTTGGCTTTGAGAATCTTGCGGGCGGGCGGGATGAGCAGTGTGAAGCCGATGACGTCGGTGATCAGGCCGGGGGTGATGAGCACGACGCCGGCAATAAAGATGAGCAGCGCGTCGACGATTTCGGACGTCGGCATGCGGCCGTCAGCCAGGTCGTGCTGCACTTTGTTCCACGTGCTCACGCCTTGGGCACGGGCGAGGGCAGCTCCGACGACACCGGTCAGGATGACGATTCCGAGCGTTGGCCCTAGACTGATCGCCTTGGCGAGGCGAATCAGCAGGGACAGCTCGATGATGGGCATGAGGACGAACAGTAGAAGCAGGTAGAAGAACACGGCGATCGATCCACAATTGGCCGCCTTTTGTCGGCGGCGATGTAACTTAACCCAACTGGATTATTGTGATTGGATCGGCTGCGTCCACCCAGCGAGGCGTGCGGGTTGCAAATCTCGGAGATTTATCGATCAATTCAGGGTGAGGGGCGTCTTACGGGCGTGCCGTCGACGTTTGTGCGCGTCAGCGGATGCAACCTGCGCTGCGTGTGGTGCGATACGCCGTACGCTTCGTGGGAGCCGGAGGGCATCGAACGATCGCCGGGGGACGTGGCGGCTGAGGCGCTGGGGATGGGGGCGAAGCACGTCGTCGTCACAGGCGGCGAGCCGATGATTTTCAAGGATGTGGTTGCGCTGACCGAACGCCTGCGCGACGGCGGCGTGCATATTACGATCGAAACGGCGGGCACGGTCTTTCGCGATGTGGCGTGCGACCTGGCCAGCGTGAGTCCGAAGCTGTCCAACTCGACGCCGCACGAACGCGACGGCGGGCGGTGGGCGGATCGACACGAGGCGACGCGCATCAACGCGGAAGTCGTTCAGCGGTTTGTTGACCGGTATGATTATCAGCTTAAATTCGTCGTGGCTCGGGCGGAGGACTTGGACGAGATCGAAACGCTGCTCGAGCGGTTGACGGGTGTGGATCGGCTCAAGGTCTTGCTCATGCCGGAGGGCGTGACGGCGGAGACGCTGGCGGAGCGGGGGCGGTGGTTGGCGGAATTGTGCGTGACGCGGGGGTTTCGTTTTTGTCCGCGGCTTCACGTTATGATGTACGGGAATGTTCGGGGCGTTTGAGGCGAATCATCAATGTCGGTGTATCGAATCTGCAAAGCGTTCACGGTTGAGAACGGGCACTTACTAAGCAAGCACGCGGAGCGCTGCCGATATCCGCACGGACATACGCGGAAGATCGAGCTTGTACTGTCTTCACCGACGCTGGACGCGCACGACATGGTGTGTGATTTCAAGTGGATCAAGCTGGCGGTGGGCGAGTATCTCGATCAGTTCGATCACGCGCTGTGTCTCAACGCGAATGACCCGTTCCTGTCCAAGCTCGACCCGAACGATCGGCGTGTCGTCATTTTTGAAGAAGGCGACCCCACGACCGAACGGATGGCCAAGCGGATTTTCGATCATCTCAACGCGCAGATTCAGGCGGGTACGGTGTTCGAGACGGCGGAAGGGGTAGCCTATCGCGTTTCGCCGGATGTGCGCGTGGAGCGCGTCCGCGTCGGGGAAACGCCTTCGTCCTGGGCGGAGTATGCGACCGATTAACTTCGCACCTGGACAGCGGGCGGTTCTATCGGTCGCGCCAAAAGGTTGGCAATTGGCGTGGGCGCCCCCCCGCCTGGTCAGGGGGCTGCATCGTCCGAGGATGGAGTGTCCGTGACTTCACACGGTGGCACGAGAATGGGATTGACGACTGTCACATTGAGAATACCGCAATCTGATAGCTGAAATCGTGCACTCTCTGCATTCAGCGGAATGTTGAATCGCTGTTCGCACGCTTCGCGAATGACGATGAGTTCCACATCATCCGGTACGGAGGCGGAGAGGTCGTCTCCGACGGGAATCCCAGTGAATGAAAAAACGAAAAGTCCATCGACGTCGGCTCTGGGGTGACCAATCGTGACAGTCACCCTGCCGTCGGAGTTTGGGACCACAGCCATCGCTCGCAACTCCGCGTCTTCCAATCCTCCAAGGCCGTCGGTGTCGAGAACTGTCACGTTCAGACTCGGGAATCCGAAGAAAATAGCCTCACAAGGGCAGCCGGAACCCAAGCAAGCGCAGGTGCAAACGCACACAACAAGCATCGCCCGGTGTTTGAAAGACTTCGCCAAGACTGGTTGCACAGGGTAAGTCAACATTCCATCTCCACATGCTGAAAATACGTTGCCAAGTTCCGCGAATCCAACTTCATTTGTAAGTCAAATTTCCCGAACCGTCCCATCAAGGGTCTCTACGGTGGACAAAACGCACAGAAGCAACGACAGGGCTGCGGCTCGTCAACATCTTCACCGGACAAAAAGTTGCCGACTCGACAAGCAGGGTCCGCCGCGTTGCAGGCTTGTTCCTGAAAATACTGGCCGTTGTGAGCCGCACCGCACGCGTGGGCCATTTCGTGGAAAATTGTGTTTGTACAAATACAATCGTTGCAGTCGCTCGGGCCTACCAGACCTTGGCACATCCACAGATCATCTCCGACAAAGCTGCAACCTAAGGCTGGACCAAACGGCGCGCAGGGACCGCAATCGTCACGTTCCGCGCAGGTGATCTCGATGCGATCATGATTGGATCCACCACATCCGCACCGACCCTTCATGCACTGCTTAAACGCGTCGGAAACGTCCGGGATCGAATCGATCATATCGATGCAGATCTGCGCGAGGTCATCCTTGCAGGGCACCTCGTCCGCACT
>JAJRSP010000249.1 GCA_024278775.1 Planctomycetota bacterium | reverse complement strand
GTGGACACTCCGAGGCACATGGACGGCCGGCCCCTCATCGTGGCCGAGGCGAATGGCTCCTTCCCCGCAAGAAACGGTACGGTCAAGACCGAGTGCGCCGGTGTAGCCAGCTCGTGAATCTAATGTGGAACCATTCCGGCAAACAAGCAGCTCGCCTATCCCACGGCGCCACACGCTCTCGGCTGCGCATGGCGAGAAAAACCGTAGTTCTGGCGGCGTTGGTGCTGGCAGCATGCGCTGGGGCAACCACGTCGTGTTCCAAGGGTTCGGTGTCTGCACCGAAGGTCATCGTACTGGGTCTTGACGGCATGGACCCACGGTTGTGTGAGCGGCTTATGGATGCGGGTGATCTCCCGAACCTGGCCAAGATGCGCGACGCCGGCGGCTTCAAGCCACTCGGCACCACCATGCCGCCACAGAGTCCCGTGGCATGGGCGAGTTTCATCACGGGAGCGAATCCCGGTGTGCATGGCATCTTTGATTTCATTCATCGCGATCCCTCGAAACAGTGCATGCCCTATTATTCAGCGGCCAAAACCGTGCCGGGCAAGGGGGCTTGGGATGTCGGCGATTACAAGATTCCCTTGACGTTCTGGCCGTTCAATCACACACCCACCCAGACGTTGCTCAAGCGTGACGGTACGCCGTTTTGGGACTATCTGGATACTGCCGGTATCGCCACGCGTTTTTATGATATTCCGGCGAACTACCCGCCCAGTCCTTCTTTGTACGGCCACATGCACTGCCTCAGTGGGATGGGCGTGCCCGATTTGCACGGCACCTACGGCACGTATCAGTTTTTTTCCGAGCTTGTGATCCGCCGTAAGGATGAGGGCGGTGGCATACGCAAGCCGCTGGTGTTTCGCAACAACAAGGCCAGGGCGGTGCTCGAAGGGCCGCAGAATACAGCACTTAAGGTTCCCAAAACTACGGAGATTGCGTTTGATATCTATCGTCATCCGACTGAGCCGAGTGCGCGCATCGACATACAAGATCAAACGATTGCACTGAGGGAGGGTGAGTGGAGTGATTGGGTGAAGGTGGGCTTTTCTCTGGACATGCCGAGCTTTCTCCCCCACGGAGAAGCCCCGGGTATCTGCCGGTTCTATCTGCAAGAGACGCACCCGAACTTCAGTCTGTACGTGACGCCGATCAACATCGATCCGAGCGACCCCGGTGATCAACAGGTTACCGAGCCGCCCGAGATGATTACGGATATTGCAGACGAGCTTGGTCTGTTCTCTACGCTTGGATTCCAAGAAGATCACAAGGCGCTTTCGAACGGGGTGTTCTCCGACGCCGAATACAAGGCACAGGCCGGGTATGTGTTGCACGAGCGTCTCAACCTATTGGGGTACGCCAAACAGCACTACCAAGACGGTCTGCTCTTTTTCTACTTCTCAAGCACAGACTTGCAAGCGCACATGTTCTGGTGGGACAGCGAAGACAAGCACCCGTTGCGCACGGCGGCTGACGCCAAGAAATACAATCAAGCCGTGATCGACATCTATAAGCGGATGGATGCGGTCGTGGGAGATCTTGTCGAAGAGTATGGCGACGTCGCGACGATTCTCATCATGTCAGATCATGGTTTCTGCAATTTTCGTCGCCAGGTCAATGTCAACACGTGGCTGCGCGACAACGGGTACCTGGGTCCGGTGGATGCGCGGTCTTTGCTTAACCCGATGCTGGGCCAGATGGTCGATTGGACGCGCACGCGCGCTTATGGGCTTGGACTTAACGGCATCTATTTGAATCTGAAGGGGCGAGAAAGAGATGGCATTGTGCGCCCCGATCAGCGAGAGGCGCTTCTGGCGGAGATATCCCAGGGATTGCTTAGCCTCCGTGACCCGCAGGACGGGCAGCCGGTGGTGAAGGCCGTGTATCGTGCGGATGAAATCTACTCCGGTCCGAATACGGTCAACGCGCCGGATTTGCTCATCGGTTTTTATCGCGGATACCGTGCCTCATGGGCTACGACACTCGGCGATATGACCCCCGAAGTGATCAGCGATAACGACTCCGCGTGGAGTGCCGATCATTGCATTGATGCGAGCGAAGTTCCCGGTGTTATTTTTTCCAACCGGCCCATACGCCGTGAAAACCCCTCACTGATTGACCTCGCGCCAACGATTTTGACGCAGTTTGGTGTTGAGGTGCCCGCTCACATGGTGGGGGGGGATCTGTTTGAGCCGGGTGCGGCCGCTAACATTATCAGCGAAAACAAGGAGTGAACCCGTGGCCAAGATCAAACTGGACAGTGGTCTCTACGATCGTGTAAAAAAAGTGTCGGACATCGCCGGTTATCCAACGGTGGATGATTTCATTATTCACCTGATTGAGAAAGAGCTTTCGGTACTTGAATCAGCCGATTCCGACACCGAGGTTGAAGAACGTCTTCGTGGTCTGGGGTACATCGAATAGCGCAAGCGGACGCGATTCGAAACTGTAGTTGAGCCTTGCGCATGGTCAAAACGCTCACCAACTATCTTCTTGTTTGCTCCGACACGGCGTTGTCGGTGTGGGATGGGGTCGTATCGATCTTGGGGGCGGGGTTCGGCGCGGTTGATTCAGCGATTGGTCCGGTGTTGGCCAAGTTGTTTGCCATAGTGAACCCGACCGTATCGGCCGTAGGTGATTTGGTGTACGGTTGCCTCAGGCCGTTCCCACCGTGGGTGGGAATCACGGTCATCGCTGCGCTGACCGGATTGGTCATGCTGCTGAACTTTCGCTTCACCTCCAACCAAGAGGCGATTACGCGAGCCAAAGATGACATGAAGGCCCACCTCCTCGCGATGAAACTGTTTAAGGAGGATTTGCGTACGGTCGCGTTATCGCAGTTGCGGCTTTTATGGGCTATCTGCCGATTGCAGCGATATGTGCTGACGCCGGTGGTCGTGGCCTTGTTTCCGATGTCTTTGCTTCTGGCTCAGATGGGCGTTCGTTATCAATGGCGACCGGTGCCTCCGGGTGACGCGGTGATCGTAGAAATGGCTGTAGACTCGGAGCGGGTGGATCCGAATGCGATTCGCTTGATTGAGCACGCAGGAGTTGATGTCGAAGCGGGTCCGGTGCCTGGCGGCGGCATGGTGGTGTGGCGGCTGAGCGGACAGACACCGGGGCGTTACGTTCTCGTGTTCGACGTGGGGGGAGAACGCGTCACCAAGGAACTTGTCGTGGGTGACGGACTTCATCGCGTGAGTGCTTTGCGTCCCGGTTCGAGCTGGCTTGATCGTATGCTCCACCCCGTGGAGCGGCCGATTGACGAAGCCACCGGTGTGAGGTCCATTGAAATCACCTATCCCAGCGCGGACTCCTACGTCTGTGGCGCCGATTGGTGGGTGGCCTATTTCTTCGTCGTGTCGATGGCCGTCGCGTTGATTTTCAAGCCGGCATTCAACGTGAAATTCTGATTCCGTGGACAGCCGCGCCGTCCCGCTGCTCCCCGAAGACAAACGCGGAAGTCGGTCTCGTCGAGTTTCTCTCGAGGCCGGCTCTGAGGGGCGGTTTGGTGTACAGCCCCCACGCCCCCTGACGACTAGGCTCTGTCTGAAAACAGTATTTTGAGGTAACGCCGTATCATTGCCAACTGAAGCATCCCATGGAAGTTAACGGCCAATTTTTCGAATCGCGTTCCGATCCGCCGCGATTCCTTCATCCATCCGAC
>JAJRSP010000248.1 GCA_024278775.1 Planctomycetota bacterium | reverse complement strand
GGTCCATCGCTACGCCCATGCCCGGAGCGCCGCTTCAAGATATCGTAGATCGCCACGGACTCCGATCGGCCACCCAGGTGCTCGACAACTGGAACCGCAACAAAGACTACCTCGGCATCGACCTCACCTCGCTCGGGATCAGCGAGCGTACCAAAATGCGCATGCTCCGCGCGGGGATCCTGTCGAAGGGGGTTTTCGCGGTGCTCAGCGGTCACTTTGATTGGCGTCGCAACTTCTACCGCCTGGGTATCTTAGCCCGCAGCTTCTTCGGTAATTGGACCCCGGTACATTCCGGGACCATAACCACTACCAAGACGATGACCAAGCGCACCACGACCCCCATCCTCAACCACCCACTACGCACCAAGGTTGAAGGATAAGCGTGTGCCCATTCTTCGTCGAAGGCGTAGGGTGGCGGGCGGACCGTTTCTCTCAAACGATAGTAGCCGATTGGGTTTTGTTGCATTTCTCGCACACCGACGTCGGGCAGGTCGTTTTTTCGCCTCAAGGCGAAAGGTTGACATGCCTCCGCCTTTTACCCCTCACCTATCGACGCTTGCCCTGATTCTTGTACGACAAGAGCAGTCTCTCTTTTCGTGCATCGCTCGACCCGCCTCTTTCTCCCCCTTGGCAAGGGGGGAAGGATGAAGCTGCTGGGCGGCCCATCGCCTTTGGCGGTGGGGGAGACGATTCCATCATACGAATCGTCAACCGCTTACCACGGCGGGATCCCGATGGAATCGGGACAGGTTTCGCCCGCTCTACCCGCTGTCCGCATCGTGATAATCGGTCGGTACCAATGAGCGACTCTCTGCCAACTGACCGGTGGGTTGTATCGTTCGTGTCACGGTCGAGTGGATTGGGGGAGATTTGTGAAACTGCCTGGCAGGCAATTCGTCCAAGGGGTGGATTCAGCGGAACGAGGTGGTATGCTGCGCCGGTGCGGCCCTCGACTGAACCAGTGCCGCATTCAACCGAAAGGGTCATCTGATGAATTGCCAACTTCTTCCACTACAGAAACTTACAAGTCCGTCGCATAGGACGCCCAGATCGCCTGTCGGGTGGGCATCGCGATTGGCCGTGTCTGTCGGGCTGGTGTGGCTCTGTGCCGCTTCGGCGTGGGCGGAGGACGAATCCACCATGCTGACGATCTACAGCACGGCCCGGCCGGGTGCGATTCCTGCGGATCTCTACAAGCCCAACACACGAGGTGGACGAAATCAGGATGCTTATATGCTGATCCCCGGATACGCGATCGTCAAACAAGAGCGGGACATGATGCTTACTGGGAACCGGGTGTCGCTCCGTTTTTCGGATGTGGCCTCTCAGATCGATCCGACAACGGTCTCGTTTTCCTCCCTGACTGATCCGGCCGGCACGCATGTGCTCGAACAAAACTATCAGTTTGACCTCGTGAGCGCGGAAAAACTGATGGAGCGTTATCTCGACAAGGAGATCACGGTCGAACAGGTGCAGGGCGACAAGGTGGAAACGTTCACCGGGACGTTGCTGAGCACCGGCGGCGGATTGATCTTGAAAGGTGCTGATGGCCGCATCAAGGTGATCCACGGCTATTCCAACATTCAGTTTCCGGCGCTACCCGGCGGGCTGATCTCCAAGCCGACGTTGGTGTGGGACGTCACCACGCAGAAGCCGGGCCAACACCGCGTGCGTGTGACGTACGAAACGAAGGCGACGACGTGGTGGGCCGACTACAACGTGGTGTTCACGCCGGGAAAAGACGCGAACAGCGGGCTGCTGGACTTTGGTGCGTGGGTGAGCATCGTGAACCGATCCGGGGCGACCTATCGCGACGCCAAGCTCAAGCTGATCGCGGGGGATGTCCACCGCGCGCCCAAGCCGGAGCGTCGGTTTTCAGGCCGTGCCATGAAGATGGGCGTAGCCTCCATGGAAGCGGATAGCGGGTTTCAGGAAAAATCATTCTTCGAGTATCACCTGTACACTCTCGGGCGACCGACCACGCTCCCGGATAACTCCACGAAGCAGGTCGAGCTGTTTCCGACCGCGCGTCGCGTGCCATGCGAGAAGGTGCTGATCTATTATGGGTTGGCCGGAGGGTACTACGGGGTCTATGGAAACCCGATGACGGATCGCAACTTCGGCGTGCAATCCAACAAGAAGGTTGATACCTATCTGCGGCTGAAGAACGAGAAAAGAATCGGCATGGGGATGCCGCTGCCGTCCGGGCGAATTCGCGTGAGCCAGGTGGATAGGGCCGACGGCAGTTTGGAGTTCATCGGCGAGGATACGATCGACCACACGCCCAAGGATGAGGAAATCCTCATTAAACTCGGTAGTGCGTTTGACGTTGTCGGGGAACGGACCCAGGTGGATTTTAAGGTAGATTCGCATCGGAAGAAGATGGAGGAGACGATCGAGATCAAGATTCGTAACCACAAGGAACAGCCAGTGAAGGTGATCGTCAAAGAGAATCTCTACCGTTGGACCAACTGGAAGATCACCGAATCGACCCACAACTATGACAACGTAGACTCGCGAACGATCCACTTCCCCGTTGACGTGCTTTCGGACGGTGAGGTGGTTGTGCGCTACACCGTGAAGTACACGTGGTAGAACCACCGTGCCTTTGGCGACCTGTGACGGGTGGGCGACCTTTTTCGCGTGTTCGTCTCCCACATGTTGCCTTGGGCCGAAGAATGGGGCACTCGCCCCATGGGTTGGATGAGTGATGGAAAACCGGACCGTGGCCATGCCCGAAGCGCTGCGCATTCTCGACGCCAATTACAACCGAGCGCGTGAGGCGCTGCGCGTGATGGAGGACCATGCACGGTTTGTGATAGACGATGCCTCTCTGTCCGGTGCCATAAAAGCAGCGCGGCATGATCTGCGGACGTGCCTTCCGGATGCCATGCCGGCGCTGCTGGTGCGCAGCAGGGATATTGTCTTTGATGTGGGTCGCGAGGTATCGACGGAGGCGGAGCAGGCGCGAGAAACGTCGCACGACGTAGTGATTGCGGCGTGCAAACGGTTGAGCGAGGCGCTTCGCACGATGGAGGAATACGGCAAAACGCTCGATACGACGTGGGCCTCGGCGCTCGAACGGCTTCGCTATCGGGGTTATGAATTGGAGCGGCGGCTTTGTGTCACGATTTCCGCTCGGGATCGGCTGGCGAACGTGCAGCTCTACGTGCTCATTACCGAGGCGCTGTGCCGTAGGGATTGGGTGGCGACGTCGGAGGCCGCGCTGCGCGGCGGTGCGAATTGCCTGCAACTGAGAGAAAAACACCTGCCCGATGCCGAATTGGTGGAGCGAGCCACCCGGTTGTCTTCGCTTTGTCACGATCATGGGGCACTATGCATTGTCAACGATCGTGCGGACATCGCGGCGATCAGCGGCGCAGACGGGGTTCATCTCGGACAGGATGATGTGTCGATCGCACAGGCCCGGCGCCTGCTTCCGGCTGGTGCCGTCGTGGGGCAGAGTACTCACACCAAAGCGCAAATCGACGCAGCCATCGAGTCCGCACCGGATTACATCGCCGTGGGGCCGATGTTCCCAAGCCACACGAAACCCCAGGCTCACACCGCCGGTGTGGAGACACTGGCGTACGCCCGCGCACGTACGGCCCTGCCGCTGGTGGCGATCGGAGGCATAACCGTTTCCAACACCGGTGATGTGCTTTCGGCGGCGAACTGTTGTATTTGCGTCTGTTCGGCCGTCATCGGCGAGACGAACGTCACACAGGCCTGCCGAAACTTTGTCAGCGTGATCGCATCGTGTCACCACACGACCACGCCCGATAAGCGAACCGAACGGAGCACTCACGCCGATTAGCCCGGCGCGATCGCACGACCGGGCAACCCGATAACTCCGTGCCGCGCGGGAGGACTAGCGACATTCACCCGGCACACCGGCGCGCGTCACCGCCAATCGCGAGCAAGCGCGCTTGGCATGACCGTTTTCTTTCTTGGTGAATCCAATATGGAATTAGGCAAACAGGGCAACTCTGGCGGCCGATAGGGATATGGGTCGTAAGACCGAGCGATAGCCCGGTTGCTACGGCACCGCTACTGCTTGACAGACAAAGAGTTACGATCGTGTCACGTTGACTTGGTACGGCGCGGTTCCTAGTATCCTCTGAGGCTTTCCGGCGGTGGCGTGGCCGGAAGAACGATCGGCAAGAACGGGGTGGGTGACGCGATCGTGAAAGAGATGTTTCGGGTTGTATCGACGCTCACGTACATTCACTCGCGAGCCGTCTAGAGGCGGTGAGGTTCACGGGCAGCGCGCTGGCCGCGCTGGTTTCTGGAAGAAGGGTGATCGGCCATGACATCGACATCGGATATCTATTCTCTCATTTCGGAAAAAACGAGCCGGGATCGTTTTCGCGAGCAGCATTGGGAAGGCTCGTTCGACGACTACCTGCAGATGGTGGTGGACTCGCCACGCATCGCTCGTAATTCGTTCCAGCGCATCTATGACATGATCATGCACTTCGGGTGCGAGCGGTATACCAGCCTGCGCCAGGAGATGGTGCGGTACCATTTTTTCTCTGACCCGATCGATCACGGGGCTGACGCAATTTTTGGTTTGGACCTGGCGTTGATGAACCTCGTCGACTTTTTTAAGTCGGCCGCTCGTCAATACGGAACCGAACGCCGTATTTTGTTGCTTCACGGACCGGTGGGGTCATCGAAGAGCACGATCGCCCGGTTGCTCAAGAAGGGTTTGGAGCATTATTCGCGCCTCGATGAGGGCACGCTCTATACGTTCTCTTGGGTGATGAACGACGAGAATGGGAAAGAAATCGTGTACCCCTGTCCCATGCACGAAGAGCCGCTCAAGCTAATCCCGATCGAAGCCCGCAAGGAGGTACTGGCTACGATCAACAAGGGTCTGAATGAAGGCGAGCGTGTGCGTGTGGAGGGTGCGCTCGATCCGTTTTGTCGAAAGATGTTTGACGACCTGCTCATCAAGCATGACGGCGACTGGCACGAGGTGATCAAGCACATCCGTGTGCGTCGTATGATTTTGAGCGAGAAAGATCGCATTGGGATCGGCACGTTCCAGCCGAAGGACGAAAAAAACCAGGACTCCACGGAACTTACCGGCGACATCAACTACCGGAAAATTGCGGAATATGGAACCGACAGCGATCCGCGGGCATTCAACTTCGATGGTGAGCTGAACATTGCCAACCGGGGGTTGATCGAGTTCATCGAAGTGCTCAAGCTGGACGTTGCGTTTTTGTATGACCTGCTTGGTGCTTCTCAAGAACATCTGATTAAACCCAAGAAGTTCGCTCAGACGCACATCGACGAGGTCATCATCGGGCACACAAACGAGCCGGAGTACAAAAAGCTTCAGTCGAACGACCTGATGGAAGCCTTCCGCGATCGGACCATCAAGATCGACGTACCCTACAACATCGCCCTGGACGACGAGATTGCCATCTACTCCAAAGACTTCAACAAAGAGCGGATCCGCGGGATCCACATCGCGCCCCATACCATCGAGACCGCGGCCATGTGGGCGGTGCTCACGCGGCTGGAAGAGCCGAAAAAAGCCGGGCTCACGTTGATGCAGAAGCTGAAGCTGTACAACGGCAAGAGCATCCCCAATTTTACGGAAGATTCCGTGCGTGAGCTCCGCGACGAGGCCCCGCGCGAGGGGATGCAGGGGATCAGTCCGCGTTACATCCAGGACAAGCTCTCCAACGCCCTCGTGAGCGATCAGGCGATTCAGGAGAAGTGCATTAATCCGTTCATGGTGATGAACGAACTCGAAGGTGGATTGTCGCATCACAGCCTCATCACCGACGAAGAATTGAAGACCCGCTTCCGAGAAATGCTTGGTCTGGTTCGGGAGGAATACGAGGACATCCTCAAATCAGAAGTGCAGCGAGCCATCAGCGCTGACGAAGATGCCATCTCCCGGCTCTGTTCGAATTATATCGAGAGCGTACGGGCCTACACCCAACACGAAAAAGTTCGCAACAAGTACACGGGCAAGGATGAGGAGCCGGATGAGCGACTGATGCGTTCGATCGAAGAGAAGATCGACATCCCCGAGAGCCGCAAGGACGACTTCCGCCAGGAGATCATGAACTATATCGGTGCGCTATCCCTGGACGGGAAAAAGTTTGATTTCCACACCAATGCCAGGCTACAGAAGGCGCTCGAGTTAAAGCTCTTCGAGGATCAGCGCGACACGCTCAAGCTCAAAAACGTAGTCTCCGGCGTGGTTGATGATGAGACGCAGGCCAAGATCGACGTGGTGAAGCAGCGACTGATCAAATACTTCGGTTACAACGAAACGAGTGCCACGGATGTGCTCAACTACGTGGCCAGCATCTTCGCACGTGGCGACGCGAAGACGGAAGAGTAGGCACGAACGCAAGGGCTGCGGCCGGGAGGTTGGGCGGCGTAGGCGGGATTCGGTATGGGAGCTTTCGATGGCGTGGGGTTGTCTCCGATGATTCTTCAGATCAACAACGACCATCAGCGCTTTCGCAAGATCGTCAAGGGACGAATTCGAAAGGAGCTGCGCAAATTCCTGACGCGCAGCGAGCTGCTGGGCCGCGAGGGCAAGCGGTACATCAGCATTCCGGTCAGTGGCATCGAGATTCCGAATTTTCGCTACGGTGATAACAACGCCGGTGGCGTGGGCAAGGGGGAAGCGAAGCCGGGCGATTCGGTCGGCGACGAAGGCGACGCCGGACCGGGCGGCAACGAAAAAGGGAATCACATTCTCGAAGTGGATGTGAGTCTCGACGAGCTGGCCGAGATACTCGGAGAGGAACTGCAGCTCCCGCGTATCGAGCCGAAGGGCAAGCACCGGATCACGTCGGAGCGGGACAAATACAGCGGCGTGCGCCAATCCGGACCGGAGTCACTGAGACACTTTCGGCGCACGTTTCGCAAGGCGCTGCGTCGACAGATCATGGCCGGCATGTACGACCCGAAGACGCCGCGCATTATTTTTGAGCGGTCCGACAAGGTCTATCGAAGCTGGAAAACGATACTCAGCCCGCAGTCCAACGCGGTGATCATCTACATGATGGACGTGTCCGGTTCGATGGGCGATGAGCAAAAAGAGCTCGTCCGGTTGGAGGCGTTTTGGATCGACGCATGGCTACGTCGAAACTATCAGGGGATTGAAAGCCGCTACATCGTCCACGACGTCCGTGCGGGGGAGGTGGATCGTGAGACGTTCTTCCGCATTCGTGAAGACGGCGGCACACGGATCAGCAGTGCCTATCGTCTCGCCCGAGAGATTATCGAAAACCAGTACGCCCCGACCGAGTGGAACGTCTATCTGTTCCATTTCTCCGACGGCGACAACAGCAGCGAATCCGACAGCCGCGAGTGTTGCGCCATGGTTCGCGATCATCTCGTGCCCTCACTCAATATGTTCGGCTACTGCCAGGTGGCCAGCGCCTACGGCAGTGGCAACTTCATCAACGTGGTGCATGAGCATTTGTCCGACATCGAAGAGGTCATCACCAGTCGCGTCAATAACAAGGACGACATCTACGACAGCATCAAGGCGTTCTTTGCCACGGGGAGGTAGCGTACGGTATGAATAAGCTCCCCGAAGAAATCTCGCAACAAGCCGAACGTATCGCCAAGATCGCCCGGCAGCAAGAACTTGACTTCTTCCCGACGGTGTTCGAGATGCTCACTTCGGAGCAAATCTCGCAGGTCGCGGCCTATGGCGGCTTTCCCACGCGGTATCCGCACTGGCGTTTTGGCATGGAATACGAACGCCTGCGCAAACAGCACAAATACGGGCTGGGGAAAATCTACGAGATGGTCATCAACAACGATCCGTGTTACGCCTACCTGCTCAACGACAACATGATGGTCGATCACAAAACCGTCATCGCTCACGTTTACGGACACGGAGATTTTTTCAAAAACAACTATTGGTTCAGCAAGACCAACCGGAAAATGATGGACGAGATGGCCAACCACAGCACCCGTGTGCGACGTTATATCGAACGGCACGGGCAGGATCGGGTCGAGTCGGTCATTGACACCTATTTATCACTCGAAAAACTTATTGACCCTCACTCGGTTTTTATGCGCCGACAAGCCGACGAGCCGACCGAGACGGCTGGTGCCGCCACGCCGGAACCTCAAACCGCCGTGCGCTATCCGGCCAAGAGCTATATGGATCGCTACATCAATCCACCGGAGCAACTGGTTACGGATCGTGAAGCGATCCAAGATCGCGAACAGCGCGCCACTCAACGGTTTCCGGAACGGCCCGTGCGCGACGTGCTCTTGTTCCTGTTGCAACATGCGCCGCTGGAAGATTGGGAGGCCGATCTGCTTGCCATCATTCGCGAGGAGGCTTACTACTTCGCTCCCCAAGGGCAGACCAAGATCATGAACGAAGGGTGGGCCAGCTACTGGCACTCCACCATGATGACCAATTATATCCTGGATGACAGTGAACTGATCGATTATTGCGAACATCACTCCGGTACGCTGGCGACAAGCCCGGGGCGGCTCAACCCGTATAAACTGGGCATCGAACTACTTCGCGATATCGAACGGCGCTGGAACACCGGGCGGTACGGCAGGGACTACGATGCCTGCGACGATATGGCCGAGCGACGCCACTGGGGGAAAGAAAAAGCCCCGAAGGGTCGCATCGTGGGCCGGGGATCGCCCGGACGAGAGAAAATCTTTGAGGTCCGTGCGATCTATAACGACGTCACTTTTCTCGATGAGTTCCTGACGCCGGAGTTCGTCGAAGATCAGGACCTTTATCATTACCGCCAAGACCCCGCCACGGGTCGTATGGTTGTGGTGAACCGCGACTTTCGCCAGATCAAACAACAGTTCCTGTTTATGCTCACGAATCACGGGCAGCCGTATATTTATGTGATGGATGGCAACTACAAAAACCGGGGCGAGTTGTATCTCGGTCATCATCACAACGGTGCCGACATTGAGATCAAATACGCCGTCGAGACCCTGAAGCAGTTATTCAATGTGTGGAAACGCCCCGTTCATCTGCACGCCCGCATCGACGATGAGCCCATCCTCTTCACCTTCGATGGTGAAAAGTCCGCTCAGCAGCGCGTCGACGACGACATCGACCCTCCTGCCAACCAGTTTTAGCGTGATACGTATCACGGAGCTTCCAGGCTTTCGCGCCTCGCTGCCTGCGCCGTGCCAAGCTCCGTTGTAGATTTCGTGCCGAGGGCAAACGGGACGCGGTTGACCGGGGCCGCGTCACACCATAATAATGGCACCATGTTTGACGCACTCTCTGACAGACTAGGCGGGATTTTTCGCGGGCTTCGCGGACGCGGGAAGATCACTGAGCAGAACGTGGCCGAGGCGATGCGGGAGATTCGCACTGCGCTGCTGGAAGCCGACGTCCACCTCGATGTTGCCAAGACCTTTTGCGAGCGCGTGCAGGAAAAGGCACTCGGCGCGGAGGTCATCCACACGCTCCGTCCGGCCGACGTCATGGTCAAGATCGTTCACAATGAGTTGATCGAGATCATGGGTCCGGTGGACCCGAAGATTCCTGTTGTCACGCCCGGTCCGACGGTGCTGATGATGGCCGGTCTTCAGGGCTCGGGCAAAACGACCACCTGCGGCAAGCTCGCGAAAATGCTTCTGGAGAAGGCCAAGCGTCCGCTGTTGGTGGCGGCCGACCTCAAACGTCCGGCGGCGATCGACCAGCTTGAGGTGCTGGCGGAGCAGGTCGGCGTGCCGGTCTATACCGAGCGCGGGCATGAGAACGCGGTGAAGGTGTGCCGCAACGGCGTGAACTATGCGCGGAAGCATGATCGTGACGTGGTGATTTTGGACACGGCCGGTCGGCTCGCGATTGATGAAGAGATGATGGCGGAGGTGGCCAAAGTCGCTCAGGTGACCACGCCGCACCAGATTTATCTTGTGCTTGACGCGATGACCGGTCAGGACGCGGTGAACACGGCCAAGGCGTTCAACGAGCGGCTGGAGTTGGACGGGGCGATCCTCACCAAGTTTGACAGCGATACGCGCGGCGGTGCGGCGCTGTCGACGAAGTTTGTCACGGGTAAGCCGATCAAGTTCATCGGTGTTGGCGAAAAGCTGGACGCGCTGGAGGAGTTTCATCCGGATCGGATCGCCGGTCGCATTCTTGGCATGGGCGATGTGCTCACGTTGGTCGAGCAGGCTCAGAAGCAATACGACGCGGGCGAAGCAGCCAAGATGGAAGAGAAGATGAAGTCGGGCCGGTTCACGCTCGACGATTTTCTTCTCCAACTCCGCAAGATGAAGCAGATGGGCTCGATGAGAGATCTGCTTAAGAAGATGCCCGGCATGAGCGACGCGATGGGCGATATGGAAGTGGACGACGGGGAGTTGGTTCGCATCGAGGCGGTGATTCAGTCGATGACGCCGAAGGAGCGAAGCCACCCCAAGATGATTGATGCCTCTCGCCGCCGGCGGATCGCCCGGGGGGCCGGTTGCGATCCATCGGACGTATCCGGGCTCGTGAAGATGTACGAGCCGATGCGACAGATGATGAAACAAATCAGCGGGCAGTCCCTCATGCAGCGGATGCGGATGATGCCCCAGCTCTCGAAAATGATGTCCGGCGGCGGTATGCCGAGGCTCAAGGGCAAGTCGACCCAATCCCGGCGCACGCTCAGCAAGCGCGACAAGCGCAAAAAACGCCGTCGCTGACGCGCGTTCGTAGTGTGGTCTCCGTCTCGTTGGCAGCACTGATAGGGTTGTTTTGTCCACTGTGTTACGCCACCGTTGCGCCGGTCGTACCTCGTGAGTGTACGGGAGTGTAATCCATCCCACGTCTGGATGTATTCAGTTGTCGCCCGTTCCCAAGGAGCCTGGAAGCGTCGTCCGGACCCCGCTACGATGGACCACGCGAGATTCGGGAGGAGGCCGCCGTCTGGCTTGGGGGGTGCGGTGCGCTGGCCGATATTCCGATAAACGTGCGTGCCAGGCTCCATCGTCTCGACGGGACGGGGGTGGGCGTGCGGTGTGCGCCGCGCGCGGCACGGGGCAAGGGCATTCGAAATGCGACTACGGCAAACCCAGAAGCTTGGAATCATCGCGCGCGTCCGGCCCAGCTGTGTCTGCGGTACGGTGCGGTATGGTGTGACCTGTGTGGTTATGGGGTTGGCCGGAATGACGGGATTGCTGGTCGCGGCACCACCGGCTCCCAATCAGGCACTGCAGCTACGGGGGCCCACGTTTTCCCCTGCCTCGGACCGATTGGCACATGCCCCTGGTATCCTGATCGAACCAACCGCTCCGATCGTGAATCTTTTCGAGCGTGCCCGAGAGGGGATCGACCGTCGCGATTGGAAATTCGCCCTCGACTCATTACAACGCATCATCGACGACCCGCAGGGGTCGCTTCTTGCCCGTGACACGGGAGGAGACCGGGCGTTTACGCTATTCGAGTCGGCTCGTCGTCGGGCCATCCGGCAGATCGCCGATCTTCCCCCACAGGGGCTCACAGCCTATCGACAGCTTCATGACGGCCAAGCCAAGGGGATGCTCCGGAGGGCGCGAGAAGGGCACGACGTGACGTTGCTACGTCTGGTCGCGGAGCGTTTTCTTCTCACTCGATCTGGAGACGATGCGGTCGATCTGTTGGCATCGTGGCTGCTCGACGCGGGTCGGCCCGGAGAGGTGGTCTCGTTGCTGACGGATCTCATTGAGCTGGTTCCGGATTCCGACGTCCCGGAATCTTTCGTGGTGGCCAAGCTGGCGGTCGCAAGAGCCGAGCTTGGACAGGTCGCCCTCGCCAAGACGATCGTCGCCGATTATCGCAGTCACGCCGACGCCGTACCGGACTGGTTTGATCGTGTGGATGATGTGATGGCGTCGGGGTTCGAGACGACTGGCCCGAACGCATCGCCGATGGTCGCTACTGCCTCCGGCGACTGGTCCTGGCCGATGAGAGGCGGCTCGCCGACCCGACAGGGGCTGATGCCGGCCATTTCTCCCACAGTGACCGATTCGCCGCCCTGGTCACATCAACTGCCCGGTCGTGCGTCAAACGTGTGGGATCGTGTTCACGATAGCGAGGCCGGGGAGCGGCTTCAGCTTCCGACGCCGGGGTTCGCGGTCACGGGAGACAGGTTGATCGTACGGCAGCCGGGTGGCTGCGTGGCGTTGGACCTGGAAGACCTCTCTCCCATCTGGACCTATCCGGATCCCTCGACCCTGGGGGTGGACGCGGCGACGGCGGTCGGACGAGCCGGTAGTCCGGATACCCGCGAGCCATTCACCCATTATCCCGCCGGGTCAATCTCCGTGTCGCACGGTCTCGCTTTCATCATCGAGCGGTCCGGCGTAGGCAAACCCCCTCCGGGTTACGATGAGGATGCGGCCACCATCGTGCAAAACCGCAGCGCGTTGAACCGGAATAGTCGTGAGAACGGTCGGATCATTGCGATTGACGTAGACACCGGCGAGGCGGTGTGGGAACGAGGCCGTACCCGGCTTATCGACGATCCGCTTGGTCGGGCGTCGGTTCGGTCCGCACCGGTAGCCGTGGGTGATGAGCTATGGGCAGCGTACATCGACCAGCGTGATCTTTATCTGGCCGTGCTCGATCCCACCAACGGTGCCACGATTGATACGATTGCCTTGTGTGCCATGCCGAATGCGGGACCGGATGCCGGTATCTCTCTCGATTTGGCCCAGGCCGATGACCTGGTCTATGTTCCCACGGAATACGGCGTCTTGTTTGCGATAGATGCGGATGACCATACGGTGCGGTGGGCGGTTCGTTATGGCGATGGACCGGTGCGGGCACCGGTGTTGACGCGGGTTCAGCGTCGCAACGCAGGTCGGGCCAATCAGCCGGCCACTCACAGTACGCTCGACGCGACGCAGGTGTGGTTGTCCTCGCCTCCGGTGGTGGCCGGTGGTCTGGTGCTGCTCGCGGCGACAGATCAGAGTGAACTCCTGGCGTTTTCTGCGGCGTTCGGAACGCTCGCCTGGTCCGCCCCGAGTGATGGGGCGAGCTATGTGATCGGGGCCGATGACCGGTATGTGTGGCTGGGGGGGCGCACGGTTTCGTGTTTGTCGTTGGTGGATGGGACGGAGGTCTGGGCGACGCCGTTGGACGAGACCCCATCGGGGCGCGCTGTGCTATCCGGTGACTCGATTCATGTGCCTACCAGCGCAGGACTCATCACGCTTCACGCTGCTACCGGTGCGGTGTCCGGGCGACAGTTGTTGGTCAACGCTATCGCCCCTCTGGGCAATCTGCTCTGCACCGATGCCGCCCTGATTAGCATTGAGCCTTCTTCCGTTCGTAAGTTTCCTGACACCGGCGGGCCATACCTGGCCGCGTTGGAAGCTTACCGTCATAATCCGGGAGCCGTGATTCCCACGTTGCGATTGGCTTGGATGCAGCACCTCCGAGGTGATCCGGAGGCGGCGTTGCACACACTCGCGTCGATCCATAAGGACACGCTACGTGGAGATTCGCGGCGTTTGTCGGCCGTCGCCCGACTCCAAGTGGAGGCGCTGCTCACGTTGGCGCAATCGGAATCCGGAGAAGCGGCATTGAAGCATCTTGCGACGGCGCGCGATGTGGCGCTCACGCCGGCCGATCGACTTCGCAGCCGGTTGGCCCGAGCCGAACAATTAGTGACGATGGGTCGCGCCGCCGAGGCGTATGAGACGCTTCTGGACACGGCGTTCAAGCCGGAATCCGCTCATCGCGTCAAGGTGACCAGCAGGGTGACGGCAAGTGCACGCCTGCAGATCGCGTCGCGGCTTGCGGTGATTTCCAAATCGTTGGACCGCTCCGACGCGACACGAATCGCTCGTGACCTCTCCCGTCGTGCGACGCAGGCCTCTGCGGATCTGACATCAGAGACATCATGGCGAGAGGCACGCACGTTTTTGTCGGTGCTTGCCGATCTTCCGGTGCCCGTATCTCTGCGTGTGGCGGCATTGTTGTCTCTTGCCGATTGGGAGGTGACGCGGTTTGGCTACGAGCGTGCGGAGCAGCTTTTGCTACAGGGCTATGCGTTGGCGGAAGAACCTTCCCAGCGATCGGCCGTGTTGATGCGTCTGAGCGATCTGACGCTTCAGCCGACACAGGACGATCCGGTCAGGCTCAATCGTCTGCTTGACGAATTGGAAACAAACTATACCGATCTTCCGTTAGCGCCCGGTTCAGTGATGGCCGTCATGGGTGGTGATTCCAAGACCGTAGGCGATTGGGTGCGTGCCGTTCGCAGGAAAGAGGAAGCGGCCGGATCACCTACGGTGTCGGAGGCCTCGGCGATGCGCGTGGCCTACGGTGCTCCGTTGTCTTGGGTTATCCAGTCATCGCGACGCGCCAACAGTTCGGTCGTGGTACCGTTTAAGCTTGTCGAAGAGCTTCGTGCCGTGCTCGACAGGCGGGACGCACCGCGTCTAGTGGACCTTCGGCGAAGCACCTACGACGGTCCGAGCGATCGTGCGTTTTTTCATGCGGAGGACGACGTGGTGTTTTGTCTTCGTCCGAGGGACGGCGCATTGCTGTGGCACACCACGTTGCGTCTGCCGGAATCGTTCACGACGCCATCCGGTGCTCGTACGATGCAGGATATCTCGGGACGGCGGCGGGCCGTAGCGGATGGTCAGATCGCGGTGTTCAACGGGCGTTTCGGCGTCTTCGCAGTCGGTACGCGCACGGGGCGTCGGCTCTGGTACAAGCCGTTTGAGTTCATCACCAACGTCAGCGCTACCAACATCCGAGACGTAAAGATGGACGCACGCGATGGGCTGTTGGCCGCAATGCCGCACGAAGGCCGCCTGACGCTGCTGCGACTCCGTGACGGTGCCGAGCTTTGGGAGCGTGACTTGCGCGGCGTGCCGGTGGGTCGTGTCGTGTTGACCGACCGTGTCGTGGCTACGATAGACGGCTCCCAACGCAGGGCACAGTTTTTCCAACGCTCAGACGGCGTATGGATCGGCCGTGCCGATTTTTCGCAATCCCCTGATGGCAAGCACGTCGTTCACCTGGTGGAGGTGGGCCACTGGTTGATTGGCCCCACGATCTCTCCGGGGGCGGAGGGGGAGGGCGAAGATCCCGGCATCGTGGCGTTTGATATGCACACGGGGGAGGAGGCGTGGCGGGTCGCACTCAACAAGCCGCTTGCGCAGCTCTTTGATGCCTCCTTGGGCTACCTGGGGGTGGCGCTGATGGGGGGCGACGTGATGGTGTTGCGTTCGAACACGGGAGAAGTGGCGTTCACCCATCGGGTGTCCGGCGTGACCTCGGTGGTGAGTGGACGTGTGATCGACACCAATCTCGTGGTTCAGGCCCATAGCACGCAGAGGCGGGGTGGCGCGTCTGAGTTGATCGCCCTCGACATCGTGACCGGTCATGAGGAATGGCGACGATCCGACATCACGGGTCCGGTTGACTTCCGAAAAATCAATGATCGGCTGTATGTGCCCGTGTTGATCGATCAGACGTATGGTCAGTCGCGTGGTGCTCCGCGACTCGGCGGCGCGATTGTTGATCTCCGTACGGGGCTGAACCTCGGCGATGCGGCCAACCTCCACACCAATGCGAGCAACCTGCACCGATTCAACGGGGACTACGGTTTGTATGATGGCGCACTTTTGGTAGGGTTTTCAGACGGGATCCAGGCATACACCACAGAACGGATGAGACCGCAAGAGTCGGAACAAGGCTTTTAGGCAAGCGCAAGGTTGATGATAACTTCACGACAATCACGAGTGTCGTCACACGCTGATCGCTCACGGTCATTTCGGATGGTATCGCTCATGCTTGCGGCGATGACCGTGGCTGCGCCTTGGGCTACGGCTCAAGATCCAGGTGTGGCTGGTTCGAGGAAACCGGAAAGACCACCCGCGCCGGTGAGGCGATTGCCCAAGGGGATCACGCCGCAAGCGGCGGTAGCCATCGATCGGGGGTTGGCGTATCTGGCACGGACGCAGGATCGTCAGGGATCTTGGGCGAATCAGGGTAGCTACGGTGCCTATCCCGTGGCGATGACGGCCCTGGCCGGGCTCGCGCTGTTGATGGACGGGAACACGACCACGCAAGGACGGTACGCAACTCAGGTGGACCGGGCCGCACGCTTTTTGATCCGGTCGTCGTCAGAGAACGGTTTGATTGCGCAGAGCGATCATGAGCCGCGCCCCATGTACGGCCACGGGTTTGCGATGCTGTTTCTTGGTCAGTTGTACGGTATGACGGAAGATGTTCGTCGTGGAGAGGAACTTCACGACGTGCTTCAGCGGGCGATTCAGCTTACGGCCCGTGCGCAGAGCCGACACGGCGGATGGATATATCAGCCCACCTCCGGCGGCGATGAGGGCTCGGTGACGATCACGCAGGTGCAGGCACTGCGTTCGTGCCGCAACGCGGGGCTCGCCGTTCCCAAGGCCGTGATCGATCAGGCGATGAGTTATCTGGTGAAGTCGCAGAACAGCGATGGGGGGATTCGATATTCGTTGAATCAGCGCGGCGGGACATCGCGGGCCCCCATTACTGCGGCAGCGGTGTGTTGTTGGTTTAATGCGGGGGAGTACGAAAACCCGTTGGCCCTTCGTGCATTGAAGTATGCAAAAGAGAACGTCAAACCGGATGGGTCGAACCGGGGGCATGATTATTACGCCCATTTGTATATGGCGCAGGCGTTGTATGTCTCCTCTGATGAGTATTGGCCGACCTATTTCGCCAAGCGGCGCGATTGGCTGGTCGAGGCTGGACGCCAGCGGGCCGACGGCTCATGGATCGGAGATGGCGTGGGAGACATCTACGGCACGGCATTGGCACTGATTATCCTGCAACTGCCGTACAATCAGTTACCAATTATGCAGCCGTAGGTCTTGACATGTGGGGGCTCGTTTCGCCGGTGGGTAGCGTGATTCCAGAAGTACGCGACGAACGCGTCGGGTGTAGTGGTAGAAAGTGGGAGTAGACGATGGATGAAACAGTCAACACGACTTCAAGCGGCGGTAGCCTGTCCGGGGATGATGCCGACTTGCTGGCGGAGTTGTATCGTTCGTATGAGGGCGTGCGCGGAGAGCTTGCGAAGGTGATCGTCGGTCAGGAGGAAGTGATTGATCAGCTTCTTATTGCAATGTTTGCCGGGGGGCACTGTCTGCTGGAGGGAGTGCCCGGTCTCGCGAAGACGTTGATGATATCAACGTTGGCCAAGAGTCTCGGACTGAAGTTCAACCGGATCCAGTTTACGCCGGACCTGATGCCGTCGGACATTACGGGTACCGAGGTGATTCAGGAGGACCGCACGACAGGCACGCGGGAGTTCAAGTTCTTGCCCGGTCCGATCTTCGCCAACGTCATCCTGGCGGATGAGATTAACCGAACGCCGCCGAAGACACAGGCGGCGTTGTTGGAATCCATGCAGGAGCGGCATATTACGGTGGGTGGTCAGCAACACAACCTCACCCCGCCCTTTTTCGTGCTCGCGACGCAAAACCCGATCGAGCAGGAGGGAACCTACCAACTTCCCGAGGCACAGCAGGATCGGTTTCTCTTCAAGGTGTTCATCAACTATCCGTCGTATGATGAGGAATACACGGTGGCCGACCGGACGACGGGTGACGCGGAAGCCATGGTAGCTGAAGTACTCTCCCGCGAGGCGATCTTGAATTATCAGCGTCTGGTGCGGCGAATCCCCGCCGCGCCGGATGTCATTCGTTACGCACTCAACCTCGTACGGGCCACCCGTCCCGCAGAAAAAAACGCGCCGGAGTTTATTCGCAAGATGGTGGCGTGGGGGGCCGGTCCGCGCGCCGTGCAGGCGCTGTTGCTCGGTGGTAAAGCACGGGCGGCGCTACAGCAGCGTGCGTACCTGGCCGCAGAGGATATCGAGGCGCTGGCGAAGCCCGTGCTGCGCCATCGCGTGGTGACGAACTTCTCGGCCGAGGCCGAGGGGTACGATTCGGATCGAATTATTGACGAACTGTTGGGTGCCCTGGACCCGAACCGTACTGATTTGGATGGCGATGAGCACATCAGCAAAGTACTTTCAGCCTGAGGTGCTTAGCCGGATTAACCGGCTCGAACTTCGTGCGCAGCATGTCGTGGAAGGGTTCGTAAGTGGCATGCACAAGAGCCCCTTCAAGGGGTTCAGCGTGGAGTTTGCCTCGCATCGTCCCTACGTGCCGGGTGACGACATTCGCCACATCGACTGGCGCGTATATGGTAAGGCCGACCGCTTCTTCATTAAGGAGTATGAAGAAGAAACCAACATGCGCGTCCATCTCATGCTCGATGGCTCCGCGTCGATGGGCTACCCGGAGCATGCGGATACCGACCGCATGACCAAATGGGACTACGCGTCGACGCTGGCTGCTTCGCTTGCGCATCTGCTCGTCCATCAGCAAGACGGTGTCGGTCTGACACTTTTCGATACGGACATCCGCAAGCAGCTACCTGTGTCAACGAGTCGGGCCTCGCTCCAAGGGCTCGTCGCCACGATCGAACAGCATACACCGAACGAAAAAACGGACGTGAACACATTGTTTCCCCGGCTGGCGGGGAGTCTGCCGCCTCGTGGGCTTGTGGTGATTCTGTCTGACTTGTTGACCGATGTGAATGCCCTGATCACCGGCCTGCAACGGTTTCGATACGCCAACCATGATGTGATCGTGCTTCATGTGATGGATCATGATGAACTGGAGTTTCCGTTCACCGATCGGATCAAGTTTGAAGGTATGGAGCATATCGAACAGGAGGTGTTGACCGATCCGCAGTCCCTGCGGTCCAGTTACCTGGCGGCGTTGGAGCGTTTTATCTCCGAAGTGCGCGGGGCGTGTTTGAATCTTCGGATAGACTATTCCCTCATCAGCACGACCCAACGGCTTGACATGGCGTTAACCACGTTCCTCGCGACGCGCATGCACCGCCAGCGATCCAAGGCATAACCTTACGATGATGAGTACGCCGACAGTCTTGGCTGCCTTTATGACACCCGCGTTGTTTGCCGGCGGTGCCGTGGCGATGGCTGCGCCGATTGCCATTCACCTTTTGGCGCGGCGACGGTTTCGTGTGGTCCGATGGGCGGCGATGGATTTTCTGCTGCATGCGGATCGACACAACCGGCGGCGCGTGCGTATGGAGGAATGGATTCTTCTGGCGCTGCGGTGTTTGGCGTTGCTGTTGATTGGTATGCTTCTGGCCAGGCCGTTTCTCCGCCCGGCCGGACTGGCGATGTTCGGCGGATCGCAGCGAAGCGAGCGTGTGTTCTTGCTGGATGATTCCTTTAGCATGGCGTACGAAGGCGAAGGCGGCACGCCGTTCGATCGGGCCAAAGAGGCCGTACGCCGGCTCATCACTTCCATCCGCCAGGAAACCCCGGACGATACGGTGACGCTGATCCGTTCGTCGGACCCTGAACACCCGATTGCGTCCGGTGTGTTCCTGAGCGACGATCAGGCGAAAGATCTGCTGGAACGGCTCGAGGCGCTGGCACCGTCACAACAGGGGATGAACCTTTCGCGTTTCGCGGATGAGGCCGCCGCTATTCTTGCGCGAAATCCGGAGATCACCAGTGCGGCCGTATACCTCGTGAGTGATTTTCAGACGGCGGATTGGTCCCGTGGAAATACGACCGACCTGGATCGACGATCCGCCGGTCATCCGCTTGCGGCGCTGGGGGAGTGGGCCAAGGATGAGCGGGCGTTGCAACTCGTGTTGATCGACGTGCACGAGGATGGTGCGGGCAACACGGCCGTCACGGACCTGGCGATTCATTCGGGGCAGCTTGTCGCGGGTACGACCGGAACGGTTCAGGTGGCGGTCGCTAATCTGACGGAGTCTTCACTTGACGCGGTGACGCTTGACGTGACGGTGGGCAATCTGGCGCAGCCGAGTCAGACGCTCAAAGATGTGATGCCCTTTCAGACCACGACCGTAGGCGTTGAGGTGGAGGTACTTCGCTCGGGATTTGATACGGTGCGCGTAGAGCTTTCACCGGATCGGCTTGGGATTGACAATGTCCGGTATCTTTCGATGGAGGTGGTGCCTGCGGTGCGGATGCTGTTGGTCAACGGCGAGCCGTCGGCCGACTCGTACGATGACGAGCTCACTTTTCTGGCGACGGCTCTGCGACCCGAGGGAGAGGTTTTCAGCGGAAACGAACTGGTAATTGTGGATGAAGCCGGCTTCGAGGAGGCGGATTTATCAACCGTTCACCTGGTGGTGTTGGCCAACGTCTACCGGGTAAGTGAGCCGGCGATCGACGCACTTGAGCGTTACGTACGGCGTGGCGGTGGATTGCTGATGTTTCTTGGCGATCAGGTGGACCCGGATGAGTTCAACGTGGCGTTGTACCGGTCCGGTGATGGATTGTCTCCGGCGCGACTGACGGAGATCGTTCGGAGTCCTTCGGCCGCGCATCTCGTCGTGGTGGATCGGCTTCACCCCTCGATGCGCGGCTTTGGCGGTGAGGGAGATCCGCTCGGCATCGGGCAGATTCCTTTTTTTGAGTACTTCGGTGCCGTGATCGATTCGTCACCAGCACCCAACGACAGGGCTGCGGACGGAGCGGCCGTTGACGTTACCGGCGCAGGGATCACCGATACGAGGGGCGGCGGCGAATCACAGTCTGTACGCGTGGTGGCGCGTTTCGATGATGATGAGGCGCATCCGGCCATCATCGAACGCCTCTTCGGAGCAGGACGTGTCGTGCTTGTCACCACCACGGCTGACAAGGAGTGGCACCTTTGGCCCAATCATCCGACATTCCTTCCGGTGATGATGGAACTTGCGGCTCACGTGTCGCGTCGCGCGAGGACGGGAGACCCGCTGACGGTGGGTATGCCGATTCAGCTCACGATTGATCCCGGTCGGTTCGAGGCGGACGTAACGGTTCGCTCGCCGAGCTATCCCAGCGAACAGGAAGCGGGAGTGACGGCTGCTCCGGAGGAGGGACAACCGGGGTTGAGTGTATCGTGGGATCATACCAGCCAGGCGGGTGTGTATCATTTTGTGCTGCGCGGCAAAGACGGATCTGAAACGATTCGTGCCGTGGCGGTGAATGTGGACCCGCACGAAAGTGATTTGACGCCGGCGAGCGAAGATGAGCTTCGGCGATCCGTGGGCGATTTGCCTATGGAGTATATCCGCGGGATCGACCGGTTGGCCGGTTCGACCGGAGAGGCACGCACCGAGTTCTGGCGGGTGTGTCTCTTGGGTGTCGTGCTGCTGCTGATGACGGAACAGTTTCTGGCGTGGCGCTGGGGACGAAGGCGATAGAGATTGGGGAAACGAGTTGGTGAGATGGGTCGTGGATGCACGGTTCGTCTCTCACCCTTCGCCCTACACGAAGGCTGGGGCTGCGCGAGATATTGAAGACGAAGTGATAGATATGCTACAGGGTTTGTTGACATTGCCGGCGATGCTGGCCGCTGCGGGGCGAACGCAGGAGGAGTTCCTCACGGAACTGCGCTATGTGCCCGAGGGGTGGCTGGGGATCGTGTTTGTGGCGCTGTTGGCAGGTGTGTGTTGGTCTGTCGTGGCCATGTACCGGCGTGAGGGGCGGCGCGGTGCGAGCCTGCGGCTTCGTACGGGGCTCGGGTGTTTGCGCTGTGCGGTGTTGTTGTTACTCGCGGTCGTCCTGCTGGAGCCGGTGCGTGTTCGTATTTTGCGGAAGTGGGTTGACTCCTACACGATCGTGCTGGTGGATCAGTCTTCCAGCATGGACCTGCCCGATACGTACCGCGATGCCGACGCAAAGACGCGGGCGGCGGCGGTGCTCGGTGCGGACCCGGTATCGGCTCGTCGAACGTCGTTGGTCAGTGCCGTCATGGGAGCCGATGAGCGAAAGCTGTTGTCCGATCTGGCCAAGAGAAACCGCGTACAGCTCTACGGGTTTTCCGACGGACCCAAGTTGTTGGATACGGTTCGTGCGGGTTGGGAGCACGGTGGCCAAGAGACGGCCGGTGATGGGGTCGCGGGGCGCTCCGGTGTGAAGGATGTATCGTTGGCGTTTGCGGCGCAGGGGGCCACGACCAACATCGAGCGGGCCGTACGGCGTTCGGTGGAATCGCTGGGGTCGTCGCCGGTGGCCGGCGTCGTGGTGTTTAGCGATGGCGGTTTCAACCAAGGCGCCTCGGCGGAAGATATTGCGCGTTTTGCGAACGAGCTGGAGATACCCATCTTTTCGATAGGCGTGGGTGATCCGTCGCCCGCGCGCAACATACGAGTGGCCGAAGTACTCGCGCCGGAAAACGCTTTCAAGGAGGATCCGTTTTCGATCACGGTGCGGCTTGCGGCCGAAGGGCTGGAGGGCGAGTCGTTTCGCCTCGAGCTGCGCGAGCGAGACGCCAACCGCACGGGCGGAGCGGGTCGGCTTGTGGATACGAAGACCCTTCACATCTCGTCGCGCGGTGGTATTTCGCCGATTACGTTTGAGCGTCGTCAGGAACGCACCGGGCGGTATGTCTTTTCAGTGACGATCCCGGAGCTAGAGGGAGAGACGGTTGCGGAGGATAACGTCGCGCAGGTGACGGTCAACGTGATCGACGCGCGGACTCGCGTGCTCTTGGTGGCGGGAGAGCCGAGTTGGGAGTACCGGTATCTTTCCCGGTTGCTGCAACGTGACGTGACGTTTGATCTTAGTTGTTGGTTGCAATCGGCTGACCTGACTTCGGTGCGTGATGGCAACACGGTGATCGATCATCTTCCGGTGTTGGCTGAGGAGCTTTTTGCATACGATCTGATTATCCTGATGGATGCCGATCCGTCCGAGATTGACGAAGCGTGGAGTCGTCTGGTGGCGACGTTTGTCACGGAGCACGCGGGCGGTTTGTTGGTGACAGCGGCCCGGCCTCATACGGCTACGTTGATGCGTGAGTCCGCCGCCAAGCCGTGGGTTGATCTTCTTCCCGTGTCGATTGATCCGGAGGCGGATCTGATTCTCAACCGCGTGGGGCATTATCAGTTGAAGTCCGCTCCGATAGAGATACCTTCGGAGGCGTTCGGGCATCCGATTCTGCGGATGGGTACGGATGTGGCGTCGACGAAGATCGCTTGGCAGGGCGTGGGTAGCGTACACTGGCACTACCCGGTGCGCCGCGCGAAGCCGGCAGCCACCGTGCTCATGCGGCACGGTGATCCGGCGATGCGCAACGCCGACGGCGGACATGTGCTCTGCGCGGTTCAGTTCGTCGGTGCCGGTCGGACGGGGTTTGTCGGTTTTGATGGCACCTGGCGCTGGCGAAGGTTTGGTACGGAAATCTTCGATCGGTTTTGGGTGCAATTGCTTCGTCATCTTGTAGAGAGCAAACTACTCGGCGGCAGCAAACGAGGCACGTTGATGACCGAGAGCGATCAATTCTCTTTGGGGGATGCGGTGACGGCGACGGCCCGATTGTTCGACGCGCGGTTTGAGCCGCTTCGTCGTGACGAGGTACGGGCGCATTACTCCGTGTATGGTGAGCGAGGTGCGTTTGCGCTGCGCCCGGATGAAGATCGCCCCGGTTGGTATGAGGGGCGGTTTGTGCCGAATCGCACCGGTCAATACCGGATTACGGTGACCTTGCCGACGGCACCCGGTCTTGATCCGGAAGAGGTTTCTCGCGAGCTGCGCGTGAGTCGCCCGAATATCGAAATCATGCGCCCCCAGATGGATCGAGGCAACCTGCGAACCCTGGCCGAGCGATCGGCCGGTGGGCGTTATTTCGAGATCGACGAGACGAAAGACCTTGCCGATTTGATTCCTGATCTTCATGCCGAGATTCCGATTCGGTCGCGCCCGACGACGCTCTGGGATAACGCGATCGTGCTATCGTTGTTGATCGGGTTGCTTTGTGTGGAGTGGGGTGTGAGGAAGTGGAAGCAGTTACTCTAATCGTAGTTCTATAGTGGCATCGTTGATGGCTGATACGTTTCGACAATCCCAACGCGCGGCCTTGGATGAATCCCTGCATTCGCGCATGCTCGAAGTCGCCCGGCGTCTGCGCCGGTACGTGTTGGTCGAAGGGGTAGCCTGGGTGATTGCGTTTCTGCTTTGTGGCGCGACGCTTCAGATTCTTCTCGACTACGCGTCGCGCGGGATGCGATGGAGCATGCGTGCGGCGCTACTGGGTGTGATCGTCGCCTGGTCCATCTGGTGGCTACGCCAGCGCGTCGTCACACCGTTTCGCAAGAAGATCAGCGCTTCGGATGTGGCCAATCTCATCGAGCGCCGTTTTCCGCAGTTATCGTCCTCACTTATTTCGGCCGTGCGTTTTTCTGCCGGTGAGGTGGGACGGTCCGAAACCAATTCGGCGACGTTGGTGGATACCGTCATCCAAGAGGCCAGTCGGCGGGCCTCCGGGCTGGAGTTTGGTGCGGTGCTCGACCCGAGCCGCGCGAAGCGGTCGATCGTGGTGATCTGCGCGGTGTTGGCCACGGCGGCTGCAGTGACGGCGACGCATCCGGAAATCACCGGACTGTGGTTCGCGCGACACGTTCTGCTTCAGGAGGTCGAATGGCCGCGCCGCACGCGACTGATCGTCAATCTCGACGGCGAGGCGCTTGTGGCTGCGATCGGCGATGATGTGCTGATTGAGGCTACTGCGCAAGGCGTTCAGCCGCGATCGGTCGAGTTCTATTACGAAACGGCCTCGGGTCACCGTGGTCGTGAGACGATGGCTACAATCGGTAGCGTCGGTTCCTACCGATACCGATTTACGTTTAAGAACGCGCAGGAGGATTTCACGTTCCATCTGGTCGGAGGGGATGATCGTACGGAGACGTTTTCGGTGCGGTTGCTGGAACGTCCGCGCGTGATCTCGACTCGGTTGCACATCGTACCACCGAGTTATACCGGGCTTCCGCCGGTTGAGATGGGTGACGGTCAGAGGGCGGCGCAGGTGCTGGAAGGCAGTGTCGTGACGATCTCGGTCACCACCAACCATCCGGTTGAGAAGGCCTCGTTGATGGCTGGTCGCGACGTGGTGACGCACGTTCTTGGAAACGATTCGACAGACGCCGCGCCGAGCGAGGATTATTCGGGCACGACATCGCTGAAAGTTGCGATCCGACCGACTGAGACGACTGTTTATGAGTTTGATCTTGTCGATGCGTATGGGCTTCAGAACCGAAAACCCGTACGATTTTCACTCCGCTTGAATCGAGACGAACCACCACGGGTGCGCATTAAGCTTGACGGTGTGGGTGAGATGATTACGGCCGACGCGGTGTTACCGTTGTCGGTGGAAGCGACGGATGCTTACGGTCTGGCGGAGGTGTCGTTGCGTTTTCAGCTTTCTCGGGAGGATTCTGCGGAAGCCGCGATACCGCTACCCACGTTCGTGCCACGCCTCACCGAGTATGCCTACGAGTTAGCCTGGCCCGTCTCGCAAGTGGCTCCGGTGCCGGGTGAACAGCTTGTGTTGATTGCACGGGCGCGCGATTTTGACGACGTGAACGGTCCGAACATCGCCGAGACGCCGGAGAACTCGCTGCGCATCGTGACCAGAGAAGAATTATTGGCAGAATTGGCGCGGCGCGAAGAGGAATACCGGTTGGATTTTGAACGACTCGTCGCGTCCCAGGAGAAACTTCGTGGCGAGTTGCTGACGACGCTGTCACGAGCGGGACGGATGGACGCCGAGGCATTGGCGACCGCCCTCGCGCCATTGGAGCGTCGACAGCGGAGTATCGCCGGGTCCACCAACGTGGTGCGGCAGCAGTTTTCAAGAATTTTGGCCGAGCTTCGCGTGAACCAGCTCGTGACCAACGCCGTAGAGGACCGGTTGGGAAAGCGCATCGTGAAGCCGCTGACGAAGCTCGCCCATCGGGATCTCGTGTTTGCGGCGGATACCGTGCGGCGGTGGTCGCGGGACGCAGCGCCCGAGACGGCCTCCCTCGTGGACCCACAACAAGCGACGATTTTGGAGCAGATGCAGGATGTCTTGGCGAATATGATACAATGGGAGGGGTATCAAGAGGCCGTGAACACGCTACGTGACCTCTTGCGGCTTCAGGCTGAGTTGGAAGCGGAAACGCAGCGGGCTATTGAAGATCAAGCGGGGGATATTTTCGATGAATAGTATTCCGAAACCTCTACGCATGTGTTGCGGGCTTCTGTTCTACGAGATGCTACGCTCACGCCGCAGCGTAGGCCTGCTGGCGCTGTTGGCGTGGGGGATGTTCGGCGCAGCGGGCGTACTCGCTCAGGCACCTTCGGGAGATTCCTCGTCGCCGCTGTCGCGCAAGCAGCAGATGATTCGTGATCGCTTCGAGCGATTTCAGGATCAACTGTTTCGGCTTCGCGAGGAGCTTTCGGAGTCAGAGCCGGAAAACGCGGCGCGACTTGGTCGAGCGTTGGAGCGGAGCGGGGAGCTTGGTCTCGACGATCAGTTGAACAATATCGTGGAAATGTTGAATGATCCGTCCCTGCTGACGGAGGCCAGCGATATTCAACTGGAGTGGATGCAAAACGCCGACCTGTTGCTGAACATCTTGCTGGAACGGGATAGCGACAACGATGAACGCCGCGATGAGATCGACCGGCTCGAAGATTACAAACAAAAAGTCAGTGAGATGTTGCAGAGGCAGAAAGCGCTTCGCGATGCGTCCGCCCAGGCCGCACTCTCTCAGCGCATGATCAGGCAGTTGGAGCAGGCGATCCAGCGAGTGGAAGCTGCCCAAAAGAGACAAGGCGACATCTCGAAGCAATCGGCCGGTCCGAAGGCGGGTGCGCAAAAAAAAGACACGGCGGACAATCAGACCGATTTGTCTCACGAGACGCAGCAGTTGTCGGAGGACGTGAAACGGCTATCGAAATTGAAATCGGGCGAGGAGTCTGAGGATTCACCGGGTATGGAGTCCGCGCGATCGAAGACGGCTGAGGCGGCCGACTCTCTGGAGAAGTCGTCCAAGGCGATGTCGCAGGCCGGGGCCGCGATGAAACAGTCCCCGGATGCGGATTCGCCGGGCCAGCAGAAGAACGCGGAGGAGTCTTTGCAGGCGGCGAAGGAGAAGCTCGAAGAGGCTCGTGATGCCCTGCAAAAGCAAGCCGACGCCACGAAGCAGGCCGCCGCGCAGGATGCCTTGGCTAAGAAGGCGGGCGCGCTATTGCAACAGATGAAAAAGGATGCGGCTGGTGAGCAGGGTCAGCCGGGCCAAGAAGGTCAACAAGGACAGTCGGGGAAATCCGGGAAATCGTCACCTGGCAAAAAGAGCGTGGACAAAGCCAAAAAGTCGATGGACAACGCCTCCCAGTCGCTGAAAAAAGACAGCCCGGATAAAGCGACGCCGGAGCAGGAGCGTGCGATCGATGAGCTGGAACAGGCGCAGCAGGCACTGGAGGAGGAGTTGGAAGCGCTACGCAAGGAGGAACGCGCCGAGATGCTCCGAGATTTGGAGGCGCGTTTTCGCGATATGCTCATCAAGCAGCGCGGCGTGAACGAGAGTACGGCGGTACTGGATGCGTTCGGCCGGGATAACTTCAAACGGGCCGAGCGGCTTCAGGTGGTCGAGCTTGCGACGGACCAGAACAAACTCGCTGATGCTGCGGCGATGTGTCTCCACATTCTTGAGGAAGACGCGACGACGGTGGTCTTCCCGCGTGTGATGGGGCAACTGGGTGAGGACATGACGCTCGTCGGCAAGCGGTTGGGCGATCTCAAGGTAGGTCGGCTGACGCAGTCGATTCAGGGCGAGATAGTCGAGACGCTGGAACAGTTGCTTGAAGCGGTTCAGAAGATGCAGCAGGAGAACGAGCAGGATGGTGGAAAGTCCGGTAAGGGTAGTGACGGAAAAGACAAACCGCTGCTGCCGGAGTCTGCGGAGCTCAAGCTGCTGCGTGCGAGTCAATTTCGCGTGAACCTACGGACCACGGCCATAGCCGATGCTGTTTCCGATGGTAGAGAATCCGAACGAGCCTCGCACGAAGGACTGGACGCACTAGCTGCACGACAGAAGGAGTGCGCCGAGATCGCGGCGGAAATTCGCGACAAAAAGCGGAAGCCGTAACGTCTCATGCAGAGGTGACGAAAATGATTTCTAGTGCTGTTTTCAACAAGGCTGGCTCTCTTTCTTCCCCCCTTACTAAGGGGGGATTGAGGGGGGTTCTTCCGACGAACAAGAACCTCCCCCAGCCCCTCCTTGTAAAGGAGGGGGCCGAGAGGTCGAGCGACCTTAGTGGAAGCGGTACTAGAACCCAGTCGACGCTCGTAACGTGTCTGGTGATCGTGTGTTCGGTCTTGGTCGCGGTACCGGACACGGCCACGGCACAGACACCGGCCGACGAGTTCGTGAAGCGGCTGGGGGATTTCTCCGAGCTATCGCCGAAAGCGACCGAGCTGATTCGTACTACCTGGTCCACGTGCGACGACTGCGACGGCGCGGAGTTTCTCACGCAGGGGCTTGCGGTGTTGTCGCCCACCTTTCGTGACGGTCTCGATGCGTACGACGACGATCGGTACGCTCAGGCCGCGACGATCATGCACGGGCTATCATCTGATGATAATGTGTTCCTTTCGATCAATGCATCCGCCTATGAGATCAAGGCGTTGGTGCAGGGCGAGCGTGTGGTGGAGGCGTTGGCGCGGACCAAGGCGCTGCTAAAGCGCTCGGACGAACTCGCTCGCTACAGTTATTTCGATGCCGAGATGCATTTTCTACATGGGTTTGGTTTACTCGCGAACTTACAGTACACGGAGGCGGCCGAGGCGCTGGAGCGTTTTCTTAAGAACCACCCCGACGCGTCGCAGCGGCTCACCGTCGCGGCGCAGCAGATGCTCGTGGAGTTGATGAACCGCCAGCCCGGTCAGATTGGCGAGGTGGTGGACCTGATGAGTTTCTGCGAGCGGCGGCTTCGGGTGGCCGACAGCGGCGACACCGTCCAGAAGCGGCAGGATCGCGTGATTGATATTCTCGATCGAATGATCGAAGAGGCCGAGGAGAAAGAGAAGCAACAGTCGGGCGAAGATAGTGGCGGCGGTGGTGGTGGCGGCCAGGATCAGGGGAAGAATTCGCCCAGCAGCCCGATGCAAGAATCGTCTCTCCCCGGTGGCAGCAGTGGAGAAGGAGAGCTCCGCGCGAAGCGGTACGCGAATCCGGCCGAGGTATGGGGAGCGATGCCGCCGGCCGATCGCGCCAAGGTGCTCCAGGCGTTGCGTGACAGTTTTCCGAGTCGGTATCGGCGGCTTGTCGAGCAGTATTATGAGGAGCTGGCCAAAAAGCCGTAGCCAAGCCGCAGCGTTTGTCGAATGGGAGGCCGCACGGTGAGAACGGAATTCGCTTGGGGAGCGGTAGATTCGTATGAGTGGTCGTAATTCTGATGCTTCCGGGGCCGGTGCGGCGCGGCTTTTTCTCTCCGGTATGCTCCAGGGGAGCATGATCGCCTGCGCCATGGCGTGGGTCGCGGTGGCCGAAGCACAAGATCCGGTGCCACCGTCGGATGAGACGGTGCGCATCGTGTCAATAGATGGCACTATTACGCCTGGTATCTGGATAGGCGTTGAGGCCGGCGGGATGTTGACCATTCATGGCGTTGATGAGTTACACTCGATCCTGCTCGACGAGGTGATGTCGATCACATTCACCCAGCGCTCGGGGCCGTTGGTTGATAGTCCACGGCTGGTGGATGGCGATGCTCAGGAGGGGGCCGCGACGTTTTTTCTCGCCGATGGCGGTTGGTTGCCGGGGACGTTTCTCGGTGCCGGTGGCGATGGCCTCCTCACCACGACGATACTCGGGGAGTCTGTCGAGTTCCCTTTCGATAGGCTCGCGGGATTGCGTCTGGCGAGCGCGGATGGTTTTTCCAAGGCCGAGGAGCTGTTCACCTCTTCGTTGTCCGATCGTCTGCCCGGGCAGGACATCCTCATCACACGCGACGCTGAGGAACCGAAGCGATTGCGCGGCCGGCTCGTTACCATCGGCGTCGCACAGGGCTCCTTCACGCTCGGTCAGCGTATGCGCACGTTCAAGACCGATCGCATCTATGCGCTCGTGTTCGCTTCGGGTGTGGGGCGTGACGCAGCTTGGCCGATGACGTTCGAGCTTGCTGACGGAGCGAGCTTTTCCGGTAAACTAGAAGCCGGTGATGCAACGTCGCTCCGAGTGACCACTTCGCTCGGCACCAAAACGCAGCTACCCATAAAACGCCTTCGCCGGATCGAAGCGGACAGCCCCCGCGTGGTGTACGTCAGCGACTTGACACCCGCAGCCACACGGTTTGAAGGACGCGTGCATCGGTCGTGGCCGGTCGGGTATGATAAGGGACTCACGGGAAAACCGTTGGCCATAGGTCGCATGCGTTTCAAGAAAGGCCTGGGCTGTCACAGCCGGACGGAGCTTCGGTATGAGCTTACGGAGCCGTTCGAATCGTTCGTGGCCGAGGTGGGCATCGATAACGTGGTACGCCCGCGAGGGTCGGTCGTGTTTCGCGTGCTCGGGGATGATGCGGAGCTGTATTCAAGCGGGCTGTTGACCGGGCGTGATGACCCGGTGCTGGTTCGCGTCGGACTACAAGGTGCCAAGATACTGACACTTATCGTGGACTATGGTGATGAGTTGGATATAGCGGATCATGCCGTGTGGGGCGGTGCCAGGCTGCTGCGACCCTCGCGCGGTAGTGAGCCGCGCGGATGAAACCCATCATGAGTCTACGCCCATCGTTACCGTTTCTCGCGGCCGCCGTCGCCACGTGCGCGGGGCTGACTCTGTTTGCGGCCGGGTCGGATACGTCCGGGCCGGATGAACTCGGTGAGGCGCTGGCGATCGTGCGAGATGCCGAGGCCAAGCGGGTGGCGTTGATCGACCGGATCGCGCCGTCGGTGGTGTGTGTGTATGACAAAGGTGAGCGTGGCGGCGGATCGGGCGTCCTCATTGACCCCGAGGGCTACGGGCTGACCAACTTTCACGTGGTGCGGGGGATGATGGGCGATCGCCGTGGTCGCGGCGGACTGAACAACGGCTGGGTCTATGATATCGAGGTGCTCGGCGTTGACCCGATCGGCGACGTGGCCATGTTTCGCATGCTCGGTCGTGATCGCTTTCCGTTTACCTCCCTGGGCGACTCGGGTTTGGTTCGCGCGGGCGATACGGCCATCGTGTTGGGCAACCCGTTTGTGCTAAGCGAAGATCAGTCGCCGAGCGTATCGTATGGCATCGTGACGGGGACGCAGCGTTACCAAGGAGGCACGAAAGGCGTGCTGACCTATACCGATTGCCTTCAGGTCGACGCACCAATCAACCCCGGTAACTCCGGCGGTCCGTTGTACAACGACGCCGGCGAGATCATCGGCATCAACGGGCGGATTTCCATCAACACACGCGGCCGGCTGAACGTCGGGTTCGGCTATGCGATTTCGTCGAACCAGATTGCCCGGTTCGTGCCGACGTTGCGCGCCGGTTTGCTCGCCCGACACGGGACGATGAGTCTTGGCCTCGATGATGTCGAGGGTGTGGGATTGGTGATTCAGGAGGTGCCGCGCGGCCGGGCAGGAGATCGGGCCGGGTTGATGCCGGGTGACGTGTTGGTCGCGTTTGACGGTCAGCCGACACCTACCTTGAACCGATACGTCAGCCTGATGGGCACCTAGCCGGGTGATTGGCCGCTGTTTGTTGAAGTCGAGCGAAACGGACAGAGGCAGAAACACTTCGCACGGCTTGATCCGATCGCGCCGAAACTACGGAAACCGTATGAAGTCAACCGCGAGGTCAACCTGCGACAGGTGCGGCGCGTCATCAAGCGGTTTCAGGATTATCTCGCACGGCCCGGAGACAAGGCGGTGCCGGCTGCGGACACGTGGCAGGTCAAACGGACGAATCTTGCTGATCCCACGAAGCCGGCGCGAATGTTCGTGGCTACCGTGGGTACACGAACGTCCTTGTACCCGGAGGGCCGTCTCGGGCCGGTGGTTGAGTTTGACGATCGTTCGGCCGATCGGTATCCGTCAGGCGGTGGTGACCCCGTATCGCTTCCGCCGGAGGATCAGATGGTTCTTAATGCCCAGTTCGTGCTGTGGCAGATGGTGACGATGGACGTTGACGCGGAACCGTTGACCGATGTCTGGCATGTGGGCGGCGATGCGCTCGTGCGGCCGATGGCCCACCGTCTGCTCGACGCGAACGACTCGGATCACGGTACGCTGCTCGAACTGATCGAGTGGCCGATCGCGGAAAAAAGTAGTGCGCGGTTTGCTTTTGACGCCGCTTCCGGACGTATCGAGCGTATCACCCTGCGTGATTCGGTCACGAGCTTCGAGGCAACGATCTACCTCGGTAATTATCGAGCGCTGGGGGATCACAAGTGGCCGTTTACCGTGGAAATCTACATGGATGGTGCGGCTTACGTCGAGCGGATTACCCGTGTCGGAGCGCGTGGGGAGCAGTCGGAGCGATGATGAGCCGCTTTGTCCTGATTTTCTGCCTGGCTTGCCGCATGGGTGCCTCTGCGGCGGATATTGCGCCGGGGGTTGCGTTGGCGCACCGTGGTTTTGACCAAGCCGTTGATAGCTTGTTGCCGCGTGTGGTGAAGCTGTACGGCGTGGGTGCGGGAAAGCAGGCCGGCTATGGCTCGGGGGTGCTCGTCTCCGAAGATGGTTTGGTGCTCACGGTCTATTCGCTGCTGATCGACGCCCGCGAGCTAAAGGTGGTGGACGCCGACGGCGTTTCATACGGTGCGGCGGTGCTTCATCATGACCGCACGACTCAGTTGGCGCTTCTTCGAATCAAACAGCCGGAGGGGGATCGTGCGGCGACGGCCCATGACGAGGATGCCAGCGTGGTGGAGCGGTTCCCCTATTTCGACCTAGCGTGTGGAACGGTGCGTGGCGGGCGTGAGTATCTCGATGACCTTTTGCGTCCGGGTGATTGGATCGTGGCGGCCGGGAATGCGTTCAAGGTGGCCGTGGGGGCGGAGCCGGTGTCGCTCGCGCATGGTGTTTTTTCCGCGCGGACACGCTTGGATGCGACGCGGCGCGTGAAGGACTTTCCCTATCAGGGGGATGTGCTCGTGTTTGATGCGATCACGAGCAACCCCGGTGCGCCGGGCGGCGCGGTGGTCAATCTTGACGGGGAGTTCGTCGGGATGGTGGGGCGGCAAGTGGTGTCCAACCTGACTCGCACGCACTTTAACTATGCCATGCCGCGGGACGTGATCTGCGAGTTTATGGCCGAGGCACTGGGCGATGGTACACCGGATGGTTCGTCGCTCGTGGCCAAGCGACAGCGCGCGGACAGCGGGATTCGTCTGACCAAAGCCGGGTACCAGACCGTGTTACCTTTCGTCGAACGTGTGAAGCGCCGGTCGCCGGCCGCCCGCGCTGGTGTGCGGAGTGATGATCTGATCCTGAGTGTCAACGGGCGCAACGTGAGAAGCGTGGGGGAGTGCCGCAAGCGGTTGTTGGCGGTGCCCGCGGATGAGGCGATCAGTCTGGTGATTCGCCGAGGTCGCGAGATCGTGACCGTGCTCATCGAGGCGGAGGGCTCGTGATATGATCCGGCGGAGTATCCCACTGCTCGCGTTAGCGGTGATGATCGGGCAAGGTGCCGCGCCGAGGGCGTGTGTGGCACAGGCCGAAAGTTATGAGCTGCGCAGTGCCGAACAAACCGTGTTTCGTTCTCTCTCCGAACAGCTTCGGCCGTCGCTCGTGCGGATTGAGACGGTCGGTGGAACGCAGCCACGCGTGCCGGTGGCGATTGACGATGGCGAGAGCGAAGCGCCACTACGACAGAGACAACGGTTTTCTGATTCGCTTGGCTCGGATTTCGTGGTTGCCGACGGTCCGACGACCGGGCTGGTCTACTCGTCGAACGGGTATATCATCTCCAGCGGGTACAACTTCGTTCGCGAACCGGCGCTGATCTCCGTCACGCTAGCGGATGGGCGACGGCTGGCCGCCGACCTCGTCGCCCGCGATCAGGTACGAAAAATCGCGTTGCTGAAGATCGACGCGGATCACCTGATTGTGCCGGAATGGGTGGACTCTTTCGATGTCCGGGTGGGGCAGTGGGCCGTCGCGCTGGGGCTGGGCTTCGGTGGCAGCCGACCTTCCGTCTCGCTGGGCATCGTCAGCGCCAAGAACCGGATGCATGGCAACGCGATCCAGGTCGATGCTCGGTTGAGTCCGGTCAATTATGGCGGCCCGGTGATCGACATCGACGGGCGCGTGATTGGGATTAGCGTGCCGATGGCTCAGCGACCGGGTGAGCTGGCCGGTGTCGAGATGTACGATTCGGGCGTGGGGTTTGTGGTGCCCAAGCGGCGCGTGGATGCCATTGTGGCGGAGCTTGCGTCGGGGCACGATCTCTATCGCGGTTGGCTCGGTATGACGGTGGGCGGTCAGACTGAGGACGGGCTCGTCGTTGGGCTGACGGCCGACCCGTCACCGCTGCGGGCTGCCGGCGTGGTGAGCGGAGACATCCTCTGGGCTGCGGAGGGGCGACCGATCAAACATTTCGGGCAGCTTGTGCAGACGCTGTATATGATCCCCGCGGGCACGCCCGTACACATTTGCCTTCAGCGCGAGGGGGAGCCGTATGAGGTGGAGGTGACGCTCGCTCGCAACACCGAGCTGGGTGAGCTTCCGGACGCGCCGGACCCGTTCGATCCTTCGTTGCCGCTTCCAGGGATCCAAGACGACAAGTAGCCGCGCTTCCGGCGACTGGGGACAAGGCCGGTTGATCGCCCGCCACTCCGGACACATCTTCATGCCTTTTTGCGAATGATACCGGTTGTCCATCGGAGTGTTCGGAGACCGTACGGTCTGGGTGGCCGTCAGTGCAGTCGGGCAGATCGTTCTTTCGCCGCAAGGCGAAAGGTTGACCTGTCATTCGGCTGAAAACGCCCTATGGTTACGGTTCCTGCTTCGGCACAAACGGTACGGCCAGCGGTGATCGTTCGGGTAGACATTTGTAAAGCACAATCAGTGCTATCACCGCACCGACGAACATGATGATGCTCACCGATTGCGATATCGTGAGTCCAGCGACATCCAGTGGGTTGTCGGCGCGGATCGACTCCAGAAGCACCCGTGGGAGCGGATAGAACAGAAAGACCGAGGCGATCACCACGCCGTGACGCTTGCGGACATAAAACATGGCCGATAGCACACCGGACAGAATGAATGCGTGGATCGACGAGTAGAGTTGTGTCGGATGGATCGAGAGCGAGCGACGCGTGTGGGCGATGTCCGCTAGCTCTGACACGCTGATTCGGCGATCGGGGTTCACCCGCGAGGGGTACTGCATGGCCATACGCAGGGCTGAGATTTTCGTTTCATGGTCTTTGAGCGCCTTCTTTGTTTTTTCCGCAATGATCCGGAGCCGTTTGGTTTCTTCGGAATTCGGGTCCTCCTCTTTCGCGGCGCGGAAGGCTTTCACAGCGTCTCGATAGTCACGCAGCGGGCCGTCGCGCCGCTCCACCGACATCTGGATGTCACCGTTGGGTACGATCACCGGAAAAAGCTGCTCGGCCCGCGTGCTGATTAACTCGGCCGGGACGGTCACCTTACGTTCCTCCCACTGCTGGCGGTGGGCCGGGCTGGCGAAGGGGAACTGGACGCCCCAACTAGAGGACAAAGTGGTGGCGGCACGCGTCGTCTCGCGATAGTCCACATCGCACAACCCGCCGAAGCAGCAACCGTTAAAGAAACAACCGATTCGACCGAACGCAAGGCCCCACATGACGCCCGGCGCAAGAATGTCCATATACATACGGACGGAGATTTTCTTGAAATAGGAGTATACGGCGATGGCAAAAAAAGCGCCGAGGAAACCACCGAGAAACTCAAGCCCGCCCTCCGTGATGTCAACGATGGCGAGAAGTTTGTTGGAACGATCGGCAAACTGGGTTTGCCAATAATGAACGACGTAGAAGATGCGTGCTCCTCCGACGCCGAATAGCAAGGAAAGGAAACCGAGGTCGAGCACCACATCGGGGTCGGCCTTGACACGCGTGGCGCGTTTCATTGACATCCAGACGGCGCTGAGAAACCCGACCATCATACAGAAGCCGTAGGTCTTGATTCCCAAACCACCGGGGAGCGTAAACAAGTCGGGGTGCATGCGTAGTGTTTATTCCTTTCGTGGCGGGTCAATGGCTTCCGCCAACTCCGATGTTATCAATCAGTCGGCAACCGCCGATCCTGACAGCCAGGCAAACTCGCGCGGTTCCCCGAATGTCAGCCATAGGCACCAGCGATTCGGGATCGACCACTTCGATGTAATCAATCTGAGCCGGTCCCGCCGCCTCGATGCTTTCTCGCATCCGCGTCACAATCGCGGCTGCCGAGTGCTCGCCTGCAGCCACCTGTGCTCTCGCGGCAAAGAGGGCTCGGCTCAGCGAAACCGCCTGTTGACGATGCTTGGGAGAAAGATAAGCGTTCCGGCTGGACAACGCCAGCCCGTCATCCTCTCGTACGGTGGGGCAGCCGGTGATTTCGATCGGGATGTTTAGATCGGCCACCATACGCCTGATGACGGTAAGCTGCTGATAGTCCTTTTCTCCGAAAAACGCGACGTCCGCCGGGAGAATCTGAAACAGCTTGGCCACGACGGTAGTCACGCCGTCAAAGTGACCCAGGCGATTCGCACCGCACAGTCCCACTGTGAGTTGATCGACGTGAACCGTAGTGGTGGCATCGGTCGGGAACATCGCCTCGGCGGACGGTGTGAAAACGATATCGACCTCAGCCTCGCGGCACGCGGCAAGGTCGGCGGAAAGTGGACGCGGGTAGCTTTCGAAATCCTCTCCCGGTCCGAACTGGGTGGGGTTTACGAAAATCGAAACTGCTACACAATCGCACGCGCGGCGTCCCTCGCGTATGAGCGACAAGTGCCCCTCGTGGAGTGCTCCCATCGTGGGCACCAGTCCGACGCGCTGCCCCTTTTGTTGGGCAACGCGAATCGCCTTTCGGCAAGTTTCGATGTCAGTTATTTGCCGCATGGTCGCGGGCCACTCCCGGTCCGTGTCGTCTCACGCGGGCGTTATACCTTCTCCAGGCGTGGCTCGTCCACTCCACAAGCCAGATCGGGCACGCTGGCATCCCGAAACGTGCGCCCATCGTTTGCCTTCCGAGTCATGAACGCCTCCGTTTTCTTCCCCTTCCCTTTGCCTTGAGGCAAAGGATGGCTACCCGTCCTGCCGGACGAGAGAGAGCCACACGGCATCTACGGTACCGCGTATACGGGATTCACAGAATTGAGGAACAGGCGGGCCACGATTTCGTTTCCGGCTGCGCTGAGATGGTTGCAGTTGAAAAAGTTGGCCGGGTCCGCTTGGAACGTGGGATTAAACGATGCGATATCGACCAGCGTGGCCCCACGTGCGGCGGCCGCTCGCCGGATCCGATCGTTGAGACGCCCGGTATATGCGTTGGCCCGCTCGATTTGCTGGGGCAGTGCGATGTTGAATGGAAGCGCACCACACTCCGTCACGCCCGGTGCGAGTGCGAAGTAGGTGGCGACATAGACATCCATGCCCTCATCTTGAGCCGTTTGAAGCGTCGTCTCGATAGTCGTCTGAATGCGATCCAGTTCACCGTTCAGCTCTGTTTCAAACGGGTAGTCGGCATCTTCGGGAGACCGCAGCAGGAAGGGGTCCGTTCGCCCGATGAAATCGATGATGTCATTACCCCCCTCCCAGTAAAGAAAGACGGCGGCATTGGGGTATATCCCGTTGTCGATTAAAAGGTGAAGGCGGTCGAGACCTTCTGAGACGGTTTCGCCGCTCTGGCCTTCGTTGGTGAAGGTTTCTTCCGATTCGCCGAGGAACTCTCGGAGGAAGTCCGGATAGTTACGCTCGGAGGGTCCGGCCGTGGCGGAATCTCCGAAGGGTAGATAGCGAACGGCCGGGTCGGGCACACGGAAGAAGACATCGGAGCCGCAACCGGCGACACTCAGCAAGACAATTGTCCATAGCCGTGAGTGTTTCATACACGTAGATATCCTTCCCGGTCGGCGATCCTGGACCATACCGATAGATCCATGGTTCCCACATCCTGCAGCGAGACGAGCGTTCCCTATTCGTCGCCCCGAACCGCGCGATACACACGAACCAAGCGTGTCAGCATATCTTTGAGCCTGTCCAGCGGGAAGACGGTGGCCGGGTCGCTCTTGGCTTGGTCCGGTTGGTCATGCACTTCCATGAAGACGGCATCTGCGCCGGCGGCCACGGCGGCGGCGGCCAGCATCGGAGTGAACTCACGTTGTCCGCCGCTGATCGTTCCGGCACCGCCCGGAAGCTGGCAACTGTGCGTCGCATCGAACACGACCGGTGCAAAGGCTTTCATTCGTTCGATGGTGGTCATGTCATTGACCAGCCGGTGGTATCCAAAAAAAGTGCCACGTTCTGTCATCAGGAAGTTATTGCATCCGGACTCGGACAGCTTGCCCGCGACGTGACCCATCTCCTCCGGTGCCAAAAACTGCCCCTTTTTCACGTTGACACAACGTCCCGTCTGCGCGGCTGCTGCAAGGAGGTCCGTCTGCCGGCAGAGGAAGGCGGGAATCTGGATGCAATCAAGTACTTCGCCGGCGGCGCGGGCCTGCCCCGGCTCGTGAATGTCGGAGAGCACCGGTACGCCTACGGTTTTTCGCACGTGTCCCAAGATAGATAGACCTTCTTCAAGTCCGGGACCGCGAAAGCTCGCGATGCTTGATCGGTTGGCTTTGTCGAAACTCGCCTTAAAGATGAATGGTAAGCTGAGGTCTTCGCAGATGCGTTTGATCGACTCTGCGAGAAACACCGTATGCGATTTCGATTCGATCACACACGGCCCCGCGATCAGCGCAAGCCCTGCGCCGTCGCCAATGCGCAGGCGAGAGATTTCTGCTTGTGTGCAATGTGCCATGGTGGTCTGTCCGAGTGCTCTATTTCATACCCTCAGTGTCACCCGACAGGGTACGGTACGACCACAGCACGTTCCGGTCAATGTCGGTTTTGCCGAAAACGAGGGACAGTCACCTGTTTCACATCGGTTTCTTGCGGACTCATGCCCGCGCCTCCGGCTTGGGTATGCCACACACTGCCGGGCTTCATACGCGTGCCGTGTGGCATGGCCACGCTAAGCGCAGCCATGTCCCCGGTCGTGGGCGAGTGTTCGCTTTTGACAGTTCCTCCGTTCGCCGCGAACATACCCGGTTCTCGCAGGATTCCGGTAACTCCAGAATCGGTGCCTGCGTGGGTCACGATGCCCACGCGACGGCGGCCCCTGGAGCGTGAGAGTTGATGATGGCCACAAGATCAAAACGTAACGTGTCTTCGGATCACAAAGATCGTTTGGGGTGGTGTCGACGAGCGATCAAGAAACTTGGTGCCGATGCCTTTCTGGTGACCAATAACCGAGACTACTTCTACATGTCCGGCTTTACTGGCGAAGATTCCGCCGTCTTAATTACTGCGCGAGAGGTGTGCATCGTCACTGACCGGCGTTTCGAGGATCAGGTTGAGCTGGATTGTCCCTGGGCTAAGGTCCGCATGCGTAGTGGGATGCTCCTTCCGGAGGTGGCCGCCGCGTGCAAGGAACGAAAGATCAGGAAACTGGCGATCCAGGCGAATGACACCACCGTGTCCGGCCACGCCGAACTCAAGAAGGCGACCCGGGGTATCAAACTGCTGCCCGTCTCTGATGTCGTTGGCGATCTTCGCGTGAATAAATCACGGGATGAGGTCCGTGCGATGGTCAAGGCGATACGTGTGGCCGAGGATGCCTTTTCGGCGATGGTCAAGAGCATCAGGATCGGTCAGACTGAGTTGGAGTTGGCCGCCCGGCTTGAATATGAGATGAAGTGCCGTGGTGCGTCCCGACCATCTTTCCCCACGATTTGCGCCGAAGGTCCGAATGCCGCTCTTCCGCATGCTCACCCGGGTCAGCGTCGAGTGAAGAAGGGCGGTGCGGTATTGTTCGATTGGGGTGCCCGTGTGGGCGAGTACTGTAGCGATTTGACCCGTATGGTCTTCGTCGGTAGCATCCCGCCGAAGCTACACCGGGTATATGAAGTTGTGCTTGAGGCGCAGCTCGCGGCGATTCGAGCGCTTCGACCGGGGCAGCGGATGTGTGATATCGACGCGGTGGCCCGAGGTGTGATCGAACGTGCCGGCTTCGGTGATCGGTTTAGCCACGGTCTCGGTCATGGGCTTGGGTTGGACGTACATGAGCGTCCTTCGCTCAGTTGGCGTTCGGACGCGAAGCTGGAACCGGGCATGCTTGTCACCGTGGAGCCTGGGATTTACCTTCCGGGCATTGGCGGTGTCAGGATAGAAGATGATGTGTTGATCACGCCGACCGGAAAGCGTGTGTTGAGCAAGCTGGACAAAACGCTGAAAGGTTCCATCGTACGGCGTAAACGCTAGCACCGTGTCGGTGGCCGAGCGGTCGGGCGCTTCATCGGCTGGATGCCGCTGGGTGTCGTTTTCCTTCTTTGCGTGGTGGTCTTTTTTTTGTGCCTCACACCGGCCTGTCCCGGAGTGAGCGGGAGCTACGACGTTGTTTGAAACAGACAAGATTCGTCAGCTCATTGAGATGATGGTCAAGAACGATCTCGTGGAGATTTCTCTTCGTGACGGTGATGTGGAAGTGAGTCTTCGTCGGCCTAACCCTGCGTCCGTGCCTTCGGTGCAGATGGCGGGTGGGCCCGCGACGGTGCCTGCGGTTTCCCCCTCGGCGATCCCTGAGGAGTCACCGGACATGGTTGACGACGGGGATGAGGTCGGCCTCGTCGAGATTGTTTCCCCTATGGTCGGAACCTTCTACAGCGCTTCGAGCCCAGAGGTGGCACCGTTTGTCTCGGTGGGAAGTTCGGTTGGAACGGACACGCCCGTATGCATCATCGAGGCGATGAAGGTGTTCAATGAAGTCAAGGCCGAGGTGAGTGGTACGATCGAGAAGATCCTGGTGAAAAATGAGCAGGCGGTCGAATTTGGTCAACCGCTCTACCTGGTACGACCGGACTGATGTCCCGCCCTTTGCCGCTTGAGCATCGGTCTTGACCCCACTGGCGGATGGGGGGAATCTCAGAGGAGCTGCCGTAGGCAACAGAGCTTGATGTTTCGACGCATTCTAATAGCCAATCGAGGCGAGATCGCCCTGCGGATCATGCGGGCCTGTCACGAACTGCATATCGAGACGGTGTGTGTGTTTTCCGAGGCGGATCGCACGGCCGACTACCTGCGTCTCGCCGATCGCGCGATCTGCATCGGCGGGGCCGCACCCAAAGACAGTTACCTCAAACCCGATCGGATCATCGCGGCTGCCGAGGTCGCCGGGGCTGATGCGATTCATCCGGGCTATGGGTTCCTGGCGGAAAATGCCGCGTTTGCGGAAAAGTGTCGCGCGTGCAACGTGGAGTTCATCGGTCCCAGTGCCGATTCAATGCGACTTCTCGGCGATAAGGCTGCCGCTCGCTCACTGGCCAAGAAGGCCAAGGTGCCGACGGTACCCGGTAGTGACGGTATTCTGGAAGAGGATAACGAAACCATTCGCATTGCCGATTCCATTGGCTTTCCGTTGATGATTAAGGCGTCGGCCGGCGGCGGTGGGCGTGGCATGCGGATTGTGCATGACAAGACCGACCTGCTCACCGCTATCAAGCAAGCGCAGCAGGAAGCCGATGGGGGTTTTCAGCAATCCGACGTCTACATCGAAAAGTTTATTGACCGTCCCAAGCACGTCGAGGTGCAGGTGATTGCCGACCAGCACGGTACGGTGCTGCACCTGGGTGAGCGTGACTGCACCGTGCAGCGGCGGTATCAGAAGCTCATTGAAGAATCACCGTCTCCCGCGATTGACGCGCGCACGCGGCGTGATCTCTGTGCGGCCGCCGTGCGGATGGTCAAGAACGCGGGGTACTACAGTGCGGGCACGGTGGAGTTCCTTGTGGATTCCAAAGGCAAGTTCTATTTCATCGAGGTAAACACGAGAATCCAGGTGGAACATCCCGTGTCTGAGATGGTTACGGGCATCGATCTGATCAAAGCCCAAATCCAGGTTGCTGCGGGAGAGAAGCTGGGGTATACACAAAAATCTATCGTTTCCAGTGGTCACGCGATCGAATGTCGAATCAACGCGGAAGATCCCGACGAAAAGTTTCGCCCTTGTGCCGGACGAATCGAAAAGTTTCGCCAGCCAGGTGGTCCCGGTGTTCGCGTCGAGTCGTATATCCATGACGGCGCACGCATATCACCGCATTATGATTCGCTTATCGCCAAGCTGATTGTCCACCAGCAGACGCGACCGGAGGCGATCCGGTGTATGCAGCGATGCCTGGCGGAGTTTAGAATTGAGCCGATCAAGACCACGATTCCGTTCTTGCGGAAGGTCATGGCCCATCCTGATTTTGTTAGCGGAAGTATTGATACGGGGTTTGTCGCCCGGCGTTTGTCATAGAGAGACGGACCCGCCGACGTCTGATCGACGCGGCCCTCTGCGGCCCACGGGCGGAAGGAATGACAGCATGAATCGGCCATCTTCTCGTTTGTTGGTCGGCGGGTTGGCCGCAGTGCTCTGTGCGGTCGTGGGCTGTCGAAAACCATCGGGCACCGATGGGGATGCTGCGGCTCTGGCCGAGGCGGCGGGCCATCCGGAGGTTGTCGCCAAGCTGGCGGCGGCCGACGCCGTCGATGGTTCGGTAGACGGTGTGGTGGCGCAGTGTGCGGGGTGCCGCCTGGGTATGGCGGGAAGCGACGAGCACACGCTGACCATCGGTCGTTACAAAATGTATTTCTGTTCGGATCATTGCCGGTCCGGATTCACGGGGGATGTGGCCGCGCGTATTTTGGCGATATCGATTCCGGACGGTCACTGACTTCTCTCGCGGCGATAGGAATATGACGTCGCTCTTCGATCAACGACGGTACCTGACCGACTTCGACTCCACGCGCATGGGGCACCTCGTGACCGATGTGTTGGTCGTGGGCAGTGGGGTGGCCGGTGCCCGCGCGGCACTTGCAGCCGCAGAGCACGGACCGGTGGTACTGCTGTGCAAATCTTCGTTCGCCGAATCAAACACCAACTATGCCCAGGGCGGGATTGCCGTTGTCCTTGATTCCGGCGATACGCGGCAGCATCACTACGACGATACAATGCGCGTGGGCGCGGGATTAGGCCGGGCGGATGTGGTTCGCCGTCTGGTGGATGATGGTCCGAACCGCGTTCGAGAGCTGCTGGACTGGGGCATGGTGCTGGACCGTACGGGCGACACGCTGGCCCTGGGGCGTGAGGGCGGACACGGTGCCCATCGTGTGGTTCATTCCTATGGCGATCAAACCGGGCGTGAACTCGTGCGGACGCTATCGCGGCGCGTGCAAGATTGTGACAACATTCGGGTGTTTGAAGATTGTTTTTTGCTCGACCTGCTCGGTTTCGGCGATGCCTGCGCCGGCGCGGTCGCCTATCACAAGAAATACGGACATCAACTGGTCTGGGCCAAGCAGACGATCCTGGCTACCGGAGGGTGTGGACGTATCTGGCGCGAGACGACGAATCCGCCCGTGGCGACCGGGGATGGCCTGGCCGCCGCGTTTCGCGCGGGGGCGCGGCTTTGCGATATGGAGATGGTCCAGTTTCATCCGACCACGCTGTATGTGGCCGGTGCCGGTCGGGCGTTGATTTCTGAAGCCGTCCGCGGAGAGGGTGCCTATCTGCTTGACTCTGTCGGGGAGCGGTTCATGCAGGGGTATCATGCCGATATGGAACTTGCGCCGCGTGATATTGTGAGCCGCGCGATTCACCACCACCTCGCCGAGACGCGATCGAATTGTGTGTATCTGGACGTACGACATCTGAAGGGTTTTGCGAAACGTTTTCCGCACATCGACGGGCTGTGTAAGGCGTTTGAGATCAACCCCGTGTCTGATCTGATTCCCGTCAGACCTTCCGCTCATTATATGATCGGCGGCGTAGATGTGGATGCGGAAGGTCGCAGTTCGCTGCCCGGCTTGTGGGCCTGTGGAGAGGCGGCCTGCACGGGGGTCCATGGGGCGAATCGTCTGGCCAGCAACTCACTCCTCGAAGGGTTGGTGTTTGGTGCATTGGCCGGGTCGAAGGCCGGCGAAGAAACGCAGCGGATGGCTCGCGGAACGCAAGTCCATCACGCGGTCAATGAAAATGCGGTCTCCTCCCGAACGGAACTGGATCTGACAGATATCCAGAACTCATTACGAAGCGTCATGTGGCGCAACGTCGGTGTGGTCAGGCGGGAATCGCGACTTCGCGAGACGTGCGACATTCTCAAGTTTTGGGGGCACTACGTGATGGACAAGACGTTCGATCATGTCAGTGGGTGGGAATTGCAAAACCAGTTGACCGTCTCACGATTGATCGCCCGGTCCGCCCTCTCGCGGCATGATTCCGTCGGCGTTCACTATCGAAGCGACGCTACGGATTTGGGCGATGAGTCCCCGTACCACTTGACGGTCACGCGCTGCGAAAACGGTACCATTACGGAGAAGCGTCCCCAAAGTACCTCGCTATTGCCTGAATGAGGCGTGACGTGTGCGTTGGTCTCGTGGGCTCCGGCAAGGGGGCTTCGAGATTCGTTATGGGGGGTAAGAAAAAACAACGGAAGTCGCGTGCGGGCGACGAGAACTTCCGCTAACATACATGAGCAAACGTGACAGCGTACGCCGGTCAGCGGGTCGGTCCGACGGAGCCTGTCGCATTCACCAACCAAGGAGCATCACGTATGGTCACGATCGGTATGAACTACAAAGTGATTCCCGGAAAAGAAGAGACGTTTGAGTCGGCGTTCAACAAAGTCGTCTCGGCGATGACCGGTATCGAGGGTCACAACGAGACGCACATGTACCGTGAGATCAACTGCGCCCAGGAATATCTGATCGTGTCACAGTGGAATGATAAATCGGCGTTCGATGACTTCATTGCCTCGGACACGTTTAAGAATGTGGCGAATTGGGGCAAGGAACAAATTCTGGCCGGTCGTCCGAAGCATGAGGTTTACGGCGAAAACGAGATGAGCGGCGGCTGTCCGGCTCACTAACACCTGTGACAGTGTTGTTCGTGGCGTGTTGGGTGCGTCGTACCGCGTTTCATAAGTTTCACGACTACGTGAGCCGCGGGCTTCAGCCCGAGCGGTTTCGAGAATTGTGCGAAGCTCGGCGTTCCAGCGCCGCGCAAGCTAACGCATACGGCTCGGGGAGAGATACCATAGTCGCCATGGTTGTGTAACATGGTAGCAGTACGGGTCAGAACTGCTTGTTGGAATCGAGCAGGACACAGAGCGGTCCGACGTTGGTTGACCGCACAGTCATCATGGCCCCGAAAACTCCTCGCTCAACGAGTACACCCCATGCGGCGAGCGCGTCGCAGGTATGCTGATAATGCGCCTTGGCGAACTCACCCTTGGCTGCTCCCTCGAAGGATGGACGGCGACCCTTGCGGGCGTCCGCTTGGGTGGTGAACGCGCTCACCATCAACACCGAGCCTCCCACCTGTCGAACGTCCAGATTCAATTTGTCGTTTTCGTCGGCGAATATTCGTAGGTGACGCAGCTTATCAGCGATGTAGGCCGCATCCGTGTCGTTGTCGTCAGAATGCACGCCGAGGTAGACCAATAGTCCATCGCCGATGGTGCCGACCATGTGGCCGTCAACTTCCACGGAGGCCTCACTGACACGTTGAACGACGGCGCGCATGGCGGTTCTATCCTGGGCCAAGGTTACCCGGTATGCTAGCCGACACCGGACGCGAAAGGCAATACTCGAATGACTACAAAAGCACCGGTCGCCAGGATCGCAAGGACCGTCAACGCATGGAACGAGCCGCGTTGGACGCGACGTGAACACCAGATCGAAACCAGCACCAGCGCAAGATTGGCCGCCGTGCCTGCCGCGACACGACCCAGAGAATCATCCATCGTGGCGATATTGGGGAGTTTGGGCCAGATGCTCATCATGACACCGGCGACCAACGCCATCGCGGCATTGAAGAACGCGAATCGTTTGAGCCAGGATCGGATGTTCTCTTCCGTCGGGTGTGGCGTGTCCGTTTTGTGACGTGAGGCGAGCCAATCACCCCCATACGCACAGCCTCCAGCGGCGGCGACAAGCCCGAACATGATCGCACAAAAAATCATCGGGTAGCGGTCTGCGAGTGGTGTGGGCGTTTCGGGGATAAGCATCGTCATCGCGGCACATAGCGTGAGTGATGCAAGTGAGAGAACCGCATCCGCAAGGTAGGGCGACCAACGCAATCGAAGCATGACAGCGCTGCCGAATGTGGCCATCGCACCGGAGACCGCGATGATGCCCGCGGCCAGTCGCGCGCCACCCGGATTGATGACGATGGGGACGAGAAGATGGTAGGACATGATCGCGACACATAATGCGCTCAACGCAGTGGCCCCTGTGTTCAGCCCGGGATAATGCGGGACCGATGGGACAGCGCCGGGGACGGAAGTTGTCGCGCGACAAGCACGACGGCGTGCGATGACGGCCGTGGCCACGAGAATGGCGGAAAACGCCAGACCCAGCAGCAAGAGGGTCGGCGTGCGTTCATAGCCGCCGGTCGGTCGAAAATGATACACGGGGAGTAAAAGGATCGTCCACGTCGAAGAGGCCGTTACGCCGAGCATCAGGCATGCCGGCAGGCGGTGGTCACGGGTGGACCAGGAGGACACGGCGGCCGCAAGTGTCAAAAACCCAATCGCACCCAGACCGCGTTCGCCAAACCCGAAGTCCCGGAATCGAGAGACGGGGTAGCCCCGAACCAGATCGACCAGCACATAAATACCCTGCATCGTCAAGATCGTGGCGAGGATCATGGCGGCAGTGACGCCCAAGAGCAAGGCCGCCACCCGAGCCAGTAACGCAAGCCGAGAACTCCCCGCGGCTCGCCCCAAACTTCCGTTTGTGATACGCGTGTCGCACGCACCAACGATCGACCACCAGAGTGCCATCGCGGCACAAGACCACGCGAAGCGTTGAATCGGTCCGGTGACAGGCTGCCACGCGGATGTGACGATCGTCTCCATCGCCCACATTCCGGCTATCCCCACGATCAAGCACGGAATCACATTTCTCGTGAGGCGGCGCAGGCATAACCCCGATAGTGCCACCGCACCTGACGCCACGATCCCCCAGGAAGGACCAGACCCAATTGTCGGGAACCACGGGCTCATGTGGATACCGTCTACAAGGCGTACTCGCGTGTCGGTCGTACCGGAGCGTTAGCGACTGCGGTGTTCATGTGAAAATGGTTTCGGGAACAGAGGCCGGTTGGGTTCGTTCATGGGCCGGGTGCTGTCGAAGACGGGGATAGCCTCGCGAGTCGCGGGGCTCTCTTGTCGCCTTTGTACGCCGTGAGCACCGCTTGGGATGCTTCGACCCGTTCTCTCAAGTAGGCCGCCACGGTGGGGAGAACGTCGGCCGCATCGGGAAGCGTCTCCACCCAAAGCTTGGGCCATTCAAACACGATGTAGCCCGAATAGGCCATCCCCCTGAGAATCTCGATCTGCCGGTCCACCTCCGCCGTGCCCGAGCCGAGTTCGACGTAGTTCTGGAGCACACCGCGATCGTCGAACATTCCGTCGCAGATGTGAACCAGTTGCATTTTCATGCCGAGTCGCGGCAGGGAGTTCGTAGCGCGTTCTCGGATGGTCAGCGCATTGCACTGATTCCAGGCGGCCTGCACATGAGGATGCGCGACGGCATCGATCACAAACCAGAGGTCGGCACTGCCGCAATAATCACCGCCGTTCTCCAGCAGCAGCGTCACGCCGGTCCTGGTGAGCAACTCCGTGAGCGAACAGAGAGTCTCCACGATTCGCGGAAGACAATTCTGTGGTTCATCACCACGAGGGGCATCACCCAGGAAAAGACGAACGTGGGGGCAGTCGAGCCGGGCGGCCAGCTCGATGAATTCCAATATCGTCGCCTTACATGCCGCGATTTCCCGCGACTTTTTGGCGGTCAGTGTGGCTGAGCATCCAAGGCTTATCAGTTCCACCTTCTGCTCGGTGAACATCGCCCGCACCCGATCCGGATGCCGCGCCAAGTCGGGTAGCATCGGGAGGTCAAGCCGTCCACGAAGCCCGCGCAGCTCCACCCCATCAAAGCCGAGGGAGGCTGCTTGAGCGATAACGGTTTCCAGGTCCCAGTCGGGACACACCAACGAACTGAACCCGATCTTCATTGTCGAATACGCTCCGCCATGAGAGCCCGAATAGACATCCCTTCAGCCGCCTCAGACCGACCACGGCGAGCGTATCACAATGGCGAAGCTCGTCAACCGAGACATTCTTCACGGGTTTTCCATCATTCCGGCTCGGTTTTCTTCCGCCGAGGGTGGTTGGTTCGGTTGGCATCATCCGTAGCAACCTGTCCCCACTCCTTCCGGCATCGCGATCTTATCAACCGTGTCCTGGGTGGTATTTCGTACGGAGCGGTGTTTCGGTGCCAGAGTCAACGTTTTTAGAGGACTTAGGAACTGCAACCGTCGGGTATCGTCTAAGAAGTCGGTGGCCGCCAAGGGATGAAAACATGTACGGGTAGACGGATGATATGGAGAAGTTCCCTAACCCGGATTATTCAAGCTTTCCCCTTTTTTACGACCTCCTTGTGGGATAAACTACGGTTGCTGAAACACTTATCCCAAGACAAGGAGGTCGTTAATGGTTGGACAGGCTGTTGCTCAGATTGGCTT
>JAJRSP010000247.1 GCA_024278775.1 Planctomycetota bacterium | reverse complement strand
GGCCGAGGATAGCCGTCAGGGCGATCGCTGTCAGGGCAAAAGTCTTGCCCATCTCACGAAAGATGTAACGCTGCAGTGTCCAGGGAATGGGCCTCAAGCCGCCTGCCCACCAAAAGGGGTATTTCCGTCGCCATACTCCGGCGGACCTACGCCCGACCCACCGGCTACCACCGTGCCGCCCGCCGCCAACGCCCGAAGATGGTAAACCGATAACCGCCGAATGCAACTGGACCACCATACCCAAGCCCGGGAAGAAATCCATGTGCGGATTCACGTAGGGATTCCGATAGAGAGCCTAGTGTTCCATAACTTGCCCTGACGGTGGCATGTGTGGGTGGCCCATCTCTTCAGAGGTGGGGGGCTGAATGGTTCGGGGAATCGTATCCCCCGCTGCCCAGTTCCGGCGGTAATCGGTGTCAGACCATGACGGCAGGATTCCAACACAAAATCGTAGACGACGATCAGCTCGACTCGATCGTCGCTGGCATCCGGCGCAGCGGACGCACGGTCGTACAGTGCCATGGGTGCTTTGACATTGTCCACCCGGGACACATTCGCTACCTGCAATTCGCGCGGCAACAAGGCGACGTTCTCATTGTTTCCATCACAGGGGACTCGAACGTCGATAAGGGTACCGATCGCCCCTACATTCCACAGGAGCTACGCGCAGAAAATCTCGCGGCACTGATGTTTGTCGACTATGTGTGCATCCACGCCGCGGCGACGGCCGAAGCGATGCTTGCGCGAATCAGGCCCGACGTCTACGTCAAAGGAGCTGAGTACGAACACACCACCGACGCGCGGTTCCTCGCTGAAAAGAGTGTCGTCGAGAGCTACGGTGGGCGACTCATCTTCTCCAGCGGAGAAATCGTCTTCAGCTCGACGGAACTGATCGAACGTATTCAAGATGATCGCACCGATCACGAGCGGCTCCCTCTTTTCTGCAAACGGCACGATATCACGCATGAATCGATCGACGATCTTCTCCTACGCCTCCGCAACCTCCACGTACTCGTGGTGGGTGACATCGTGCTGGATCGCTATGTCTTTTGCGACGCGCTCGGCGTGGCCCACGAAGCCCCCATGATGAGTCTGGTTCAGCGTGACGAGCGTACCTACCTCGGCGGCGCCGCGGTCGTGGCTCGCCATGTCGCGGCACTCGGTGCCAGTGCTTTTCTGCTCAGCGCCGGAGCGGGCGATGACACCACCAACCATATCCGCGGCGTGCTTGACCATGACGGAATCGAAACATCCCTCATCGAATCGCGCCCGTCGCTCGTAGAAAAAACGCGGTTTGTCGCAGAGAACAACAAGCTCTTCAAGGTCGATCGCGGGCAACGCCACCCGCTCGACTCCGTAGCAGAGCGGCAGGCCGCCGTTGTGCTTGAGCAACAAGCCAAACGCGCCGATGCCGTGATTATCTGCGATTTCGGCTACGGGATGATCACCGGATCACTACTGACGCGGGTGCTGCCGGCGCTGCGTCAAAACGTACCCGTGTTAACGGCCGACGTCAGCGGTGGGCAGGCCAGCCTGCTCGAATTTCGGCACGTAGACCTGCTCTGCCCCACCGAGCGAGAAGCCCGCGCCACGTTAAACGATCACAGCAGCGGACTCTCGGCACTCGCCTGGAAACTCATGGAGAAAACCCAAGCCCGGCGGCTCTTCATCACCCTGGAGAAACGCGGCATGGTCGTCTTCGATCGACAGACACAGCGACGCGACTCACCGGAATGGGGCGGCCGGCTTAAAAGCGAACAACTACCCGCGCTGGCCGATCACCCCATAGACCTGCTCGGCTGCGGTGATGCTCTGCTCGCCGCGTCCACGCTGACGCTAGCAGCCGGCGGCAGCCTGATGTCCGCGGCGTATGTTGGCGCGGTGGCCGCAGCACTGGAAGCGTCCACACTCGGCAATCAACCCATTGAGGCCAAGAACCTCCGCCGCTGGCTGGGAGAGCGGCGCGAGTTGATAGTCCAAGCCAGCAAACCACGGTCCAAAGTCGTACGAACGTCGCTGTCAACTCCGGTCGGCGTCAAAGGGGATCACGAGCCACACCGCCATGATTGATAAGACGCGTATCGCGGCCATCCTCGCCGCCATCCGCCCCATCCCCATCGTCGAGACGCTCGGTTTCCGGTTCACCGACTTCGACGAGGGTTACTGCAAAATGACAACGCCCCGCGAGGTGAAGTACAACGGTATCTTCGGTTCGCTGCACGGCGGATTGCTGATGACCATCGCCGACAGCGCCGCCTGTTTTGCCATTATGACCTTGACCGGGCCGGACGTGCTGCTGACCACAACGGACATGAACATCCGATTCCTGGCCCCCTGCCTCACGGACTGCGTCGCAGAGGCCCGCGTGATCAAATGCGGCCGAACCCTCTGCCCGACCCACGTCGACCTCTTTGACACCAACGGCACCAAGGTCGCGGTAGCTCAGGTCACCTACATCCGGCTGGACAAGCCCTCGAACCACGCATAGACGCCGCGACGCCACGCGGTACGATACGCTTCCGAAAACGGGCCAACCCGGCATCGGGAGAGGTACGGGCAAACCGGTTTGCCCATGGCACTCAAAGCATGATGGTAGTCAGATATACGCTGGCTCCCGAATCGTAAACGTCTCGGAATAACATGGAGTCTGAGCAATGGGCAACGAAAGTGGATGGCATTACGCGAAGAACGGAGAGACCGAGGGTCCGATGTCACTCGAAGCGTTACGGGCGGCCCTGGCCGATGCGGATGGACCGAACACGCTCGTCTGGGGACCGGGCGTGAGCGAGTGGATACAAGCGCGGCACGTTCCGGCGCTGGGCATGGGAAGCGGACACCGCGCCACACCCCCCAAGGCACCCACATCGCGTCGGGCCGACGAGATTGATTTCGAGCTGTACGGCGACGACATGCAGTTCGTAGAGGTCACACTCGACCCGGACGAAGTCGTCGTCGCGGAGGCTGGTGCCATGATGTACATGACCGATGGCATCGAGATGCAGACCGTGTTCGGCGACCCGAGCAAAAACCAGGGCTTCTTCGGAAAGCTGTTCGACGCCGGCAAACGCATGATCACCGGAGAGTCGCTCTTTTTGACCACGTTCGGTGCCACCGGTCGCCATCGCGAGCGCGTTGCCTTCGCAGCCCCCTACCCGGGGAAGATCATCCCGATGCACCTCGACGAGCTTGGCGGCGAGATCATCTGCCAGAAAGATGCCTTCCTCTGCGCCGCTCGGGGTGTCCAGATCGGCATCGCGTTCCAGAAAAAAATACTGGCCGGTCTGTTCGGCCGAGAGGGGTTCATTCTGCAAAGGCTCACCGGCGACGGGCTGGCCTTTGTTCACGCCGGGGGCACGATCCACCGCGTCGAGCTTGATGCGGGTCAGACGCTGCGGCTCGACACGGGTTGCCTCGTGGCCCTTCAGCCGAGCGTGGATTACGACGTCAAGATGACAGGTGGGATCAAGAACTCGATCTTCGGCGGCGAGGGGATGTTTATGGTCACCCTCACCGGACCGGGGACCGTCTGGGTACAATCGCTGCCGTTCACTCGCCTCGCCGGACGCATCCTGGCCAACGTCAAACCCAGCGGCAATGCGGGCGAGGGGTCGGTCATTGGAAGCCTCTCGACCCTGTTCAAACAGTAGCCAGAGAGGCCCTGTCCCTGTCCGTTCTTGCCCTATGAACGGCTGAAGGGGGCTTATCGAGCCGGTTTGCCCTTTTCGTGGGCCGGGGCCGCCTCTTGACGATCGAGGCGTTTTCGGTACACTGCCCGGCTCGGATGGTAATGGACGGGACTTATTTGCCGGCGGTAATGTGATGGCACAGTGTAAGATAAAAAGCTACGTCGCCAAGACGGGCCAAGTGGAGCAGAGTTGGTTCCACGTTGACGCGACGGATCAGATTCTCGGTCGGCTGGCGACCAAGATCGCCACGGTTCTGATGGGCAAGCATAAGCCCATCTACACGCCCCATGTGGATACGGGCGACTTCGTGATCGTCACCAATGCCCGGAGGATCAAACTGACGGGAAACAAGACCCAGGAAATGACCTACCCCCGGTATTCGTATTATCCCGGCGGGTACAAGGAAGACTCCTTCGATCATGTGATGGAGCATTTCCCGGATCGGATTATTCGTGAGTCGGTTCGCCGGATGCTCCCCAAGAGCAAGCTCGGCACGGCCATGTTGAAGAAGTTAAAGGTGTACGCGTCGGACACGCATCCGCACGCAGCCCAAAACCCGGAGCCGTTTACTTTTTAAGAGGCTGCCGCCTTAGCACCAGTATGAGGTGGAAGACGAAAAACGTCTTCAGTGACACAGCGTTTCAGGGAGATAGCGTTTGATGGCCGAAGCCCCCACACCGCCGGAAACCACCAAGAAAAAGTCCAAGGTCAACAACCCCTACACCTGGGGAACGGGACGGCGTAAGGCCTCGGTCGCGCGCGTCCGCATCAAGCCGGGAGAAGGTAAGTTTCTCGTCAACAAACGCGACGTGAATGAGTTCTTTTGCGTCGATACGGACCGACGAGCCGTTCACCAGCCGCTCGAAGTTACCGATACGGCAAAGAAGTACGACGTCTGGGTGAATGTCGGCGGCGGCGGCACCACCGGACAGGCCGGTGCCATTGTCCTCGGGCTGGCCCGGGCGCTCACCAAGATCGACTCGGAATACGAAACGGCCCTCCGCGAAAAGCAGTTGCTCACGCGGGACGCACGCCGTGTTGAGCGTAAGAAGTACGGGCAGCGTGGAGCTCGCAGACGCTTCCAGTTCTCGAAGCGTTAAACCGGCACACGCGGCGCTGAAAAGCATCCGACAAACGAAGTCCGTCGACTCCAAGAGTCGGCGGGCTTTTCTCATTCACACCAAATCGAGCGATGTCGTATTCTTGCGGTGTGGGCGTCGATGTTGCGTGGGGGGAGGCCGAACACGTCGTCCTGGCGGTGTAGACGCAGAAGGAGCGGGTTGGAAGGGGGAATGGGCATGATGGGTAGCGACGAAAGCCGTTTTGTGTTGAATCGAGCAGTCCATTCGGGTAGTATGATGCCGGGCGCTTGATACCTGAGGAACATCGCGGCCTCGGTCTGCTTCAAAGGTGATGTGTGAAGAATCCAATCCTGGAGCATCCGGGCACCGTACTGAGGACGTGCGCCCTTCTATCCATCGTTTGGTGTGTACCACCAGCGTGGTCGCAGATCAGCTATCTAGGAGTCTGTCCGAGAAACGGGCTGAACCAACGGGATCAGGGTTGGGGCATTGGCCAGTCCGCGTCGCGTCCGCGCGGGGGTTTGAGAAACCGGAATCAGCAAGACCGCCAACGTCATGGGGCGCCCGCTGATCATGGC
>JAJRSP010000246.1 GCA_024278775.1 Planctomycetota bacterium | reverse complement strand
TCCGCGCTTAGGCGGATGATGTACTTCTTATACCGAATTGCCATAACGATCCTCCATGATCTGATGACTCGACTTCCACATCATGGAAACATCGGAACAAAGAACCCAAAACCCGCACATTTTCGCGTGGCGATGCACTAGATCGGCGGACGCGCATCGTCGAGACACAGATTCACCAGGTCTTCGATCTTCGCCGTGCCGACACACATCACCTTGTCCGCACCACCCCAGTAGATCTTGACCGTACCGTCATCTTCCGGGACGGCACCGCAGGTGAACACGACGTTGTGAACGTAGCCGGTGATTTCCCACTCATCCTCGGGCTGCAATATCCAGCGATCACACACTCCGAGCACATGCGACGGGTCTTTCAGATCGTGCAGGCAGACCCCAAGCCGGTAGACCGAGCCATCCATGGTCGGAAAAACACCATGATAGATATGCAGCCAACCCCGCGAGGTTTTGATGGGCGTAGCCCCCGGTCCAATCTTCATCTCATCCCAGTGGTAGGTCACCGGCTTCATCACAACGCGCGAATCACCCCAATGGATCAGATCTTTCGAGTAGCTAATCCAAATTGACCAGGGCGAAATCTCACTGTGCGGTCTATCCAATCGGGCATAGCGTCCGTCGATCTTTTCGGGAAAGATCACGATGTTGCGCATGTCGGCCTGCGAAATGAAGGCCACCCGTTCGAGCGACTCAAAATCTTTCGTCCTCGCCAGAGCGATCCGCACGCCATGCTTCGAGTAGGCACTGTAGGTGATGAGGTAGTCGCCATCGATCGCGCAGATGCGCGGATCTTCAACACCGTAGGCTTCATACTCCGCAAACGCGCTATTGGTAGCCGGTGTGATAAACGGTTCGTCGCGCGCCGTAAACGAAAAGCCGTCGTCGCTGTCGGCCAGGCCAAGAATGGACCGTCCGTTCTCGCGGTGTGAGCGAAACAGCATCACGTAACGTCCACGGTGTTTTGTGACACCGGCATTATGAACCGTGGCCACAGGATAGGGAATATCGCGTGGTGTGAGGATCGGGTTTCCCCGATAACGGTCAACGATTGGCTGAGGTTTTCGGTCCATCGTATACTCCAAGCTCACGTTACCCATACCCCGTTGATCGGAAGATGGCGGCGGTCCAAGAACATTCGGAGGCCGCATTCATCCGCGCACACAGCACCCAACGGAGTTCCACTGTGGATATCATACCCTCTCGTCCGAGAATTAGCTTGCGGACGCAGCGTGGACGATATGGCCCTCTGCGACTACGCTTGACCCGCAGGAACAGGCTCGGGAGGGAGGCACTACGCGATCCGCGTGCAACGGGCATCCGTGTTTGGGGGCATCCGTGTTTGGGGGCATCCGTGTTTGGCTCAAAACCGCTGCGGGTCACTACCTTGGCCGATATCACCCGATAGGAAGAGGAACGACCGCAGTGTGAAGACGAGCCTGCAATCGCCGGAATAGGAATTTCATGACGGCCGCACGAATAAAGATTCAGAGAAATCACATCCGCATACTCCCGGACCCAAAACGTGTCATCGCCCGACCGTTCTTCCCCGGTGGCGACGATCGGACGGACGCCGTGCTCGATCGCGTGCTCTCATTATCGGATGATGAAGCGGAAGCGCTGCTCGCGGATGTCCGTCGCGATTTCACGGATCGGCATCGGAACATCGAAGCCGTCTTTTCGGAAAACTTCAACCTGGCACGGCGACGACTCAATGGTCAGGTTCTCTCCGAAGTTCGCAAGCAACTCATCGGTGCCTATTTTTCCAGCGAATACTCCCTGGAGTCGATCGCGCTGTTCAATCCATCGCTTGTTGCACACCCCGACCAGGAGGGTCTGAATGACGGCGAGCTGCGTTTTCTCTTGAGTCTGCGTGCCTGTGGCGAGGGGCACGTCTCATCCGTCGAGTTTCGGAGTGGGGTCTTGGGTCACCACGGCAACATCCGCCTTGACGCCCTCACCCCATTCGCCACCACGGAACGTCCCGTTGACGACAAACGGTACGACAAGAAGCGGTTTCACCGAAAACTCATCGAGATGGGCGTATACAGCCCGCTTGGCGACGTCGTCATCAACCGACTACACGATGAGTTCACCATGAATGATCTGGTGGAAGCAATCGAGCTAGCAGACCCGGACCCTCAATTTCATGAGGTCTTCCACGAGTTAACGCAGCATATGATGTGGGTGGCCCACTCAAACTATCACCTGAGCTTCTCCCCGGACGTCCCACTTTGCGAACGCGTGATCTTTCCCGTTACGGAAAATGAAAGCCGTGGGATCGAGGACGCCCGCTTTGTGCGGTTTGTCGATGACGATGGCAGCGTCACTTATTACGGCGTCTACACCGCATACAACGGCTTTCGCACGTTGCCGCAGATCATCGAAACCACAAACTTTCTTCAGTTTCGTATCAACACGCTCATTGGACGTTGCGTCCAGAACAAGGGCATGGCCTTGTTTCCTCGAAAGATCAAGGGCGATTACTGGATGGTGTCACGCCTCGACGGCGAAAACATCTACTTGCTTCGTAGTGACCACCATCATTTCTGGAACGAATCCGTACTGCTGCGCGGACCGGCCCACCCTTGGGAGTTCATGCAGATCGGAAATTGCGGCTCGCCCATCGAAACGGAAGAAGGCTGGTTGCTGCTCACACACGGGGTCGGACCCATGCGGCAGTACTGGCTCGGAGCCTGTCTGCTCGACCTTCAAGACCCCACACGAGTGATTCACCACCTATCGAAGCCGATTCTGATGCCCACGGAATCCGAACGCGACGGCTATGTGCCCAACGTCGTTTATTCCTGCGGCGGGATCATCCACAACGGCCGCTTGGTGTTCCCCTATGCCGTGGCCGATAGCTCCAGCGCATTCGCCAGCGTCTCTATCGACGACATCCTCTCATGCATGCGTTAGCCGAGTACGAAAGACCGGCTACGCTTTCTGATAAATCTCCCCACCCTGCTTTCTAAACTCCGCAGCTTTTTCCTTCATCCCCTGCTGTAGCGCTTCCTCCTCATCCACGCCCAACTTGGCCGCGTACTCCCGGACGTCCTGCGTGATCTTCATCGAGCAAAAGTTCGGCCCGCACATCGAACAGAAGTGGGCCACCTTGGCACCATCCTGCGGCAGGGTCTCGTCGTGATACGCGCGGGCCGTCACCGGATCGAGCGATAGATTAAACTGATCGGCCCAGCGAAACTCGAACCGCGCCTTCGACAGCACATCATCACGAGCCTGCGCTCCGGGGTGTCCCTTGGCGAGGTCGGCCGCGTGCGCCGCGATCTTGTAGGTAATCACGCCCTCTTTCACGTCTTCACGATTCGGCAAGCCGAGATGCTCCTTCGGCGTCACGTAGCACAGCATGGCACAGCCATACCACCCGATCATGGCGGCCCCAATCGCAGACGTGATGTGGTCATAACCCGGTGCGATGTCCGTCGTGAGCGGACCGAGCGTGTAAAAAGGCGCCTCATCACACGCCGCGAGCTGCCGATCCATGTTTTCCTTAATCATCTGCATCGGCACATGCCCGGGGCCTTCGATCATCACTTGCACGTCGTGCTTCCAGGCGATTTTCGTGAGCTCACCCAGCGTTTCCAACTCGGCGAACTGCGCCTCATCGTTGGCGTCGGCGATGGAGCCGGGCCTCAGACCGTCACCCAAGGAAAACGAAATGTCATACGCCTTCATGATCTCGCAGATGTCTTCGAAATGCTCGTAGGTAAAGTTTTCCTGATGGTGCGCGAGGCACCACTTCGCGTGGATCGATCCGCCGCGCGACACGATACCCGTCACGCGCTTCGCCGTCATCGGCACGTAACGCAGCAACACGCCCGCGTGGATCGTGAAGTAATCCACGCCCTGCTCGGCCTGTTCGATCAGCGTATCGCGGAAAACCTCCCAGGTGAGTTCCTCGGCCTTGCCGTCCACCTTCTCGAGCGCCTGATAGATCGGCACGGTGCCGATCGGCACCGGGGAGTTGCGCAACACCCACTCTCTGGTCTCGTGAATGTTCTTTCCGGTCGAAAGGTCCATCACCGTATCGCCGCCCCAGAGGATCGCCCAGCGCATTTTGGCGACCTCCTCCTCGATCGAAGACGCCACGGCCGAGTTGCCGATGTTGGCGTTGATCTTCACGAGAAAGTTGCGACCGATCGCCATCGGCTCGATCTCGGGGTGGTTGATGTTTGCGGGAATAATCGCCCGACCCCGGGCCACCTCGTCACGCACAAACTCCGGCGTGATCACCGTGGGGATCGCCGCGCCGAAACGCTCCCCCCCATGTTGCGACTTTACCAGATCACCCAGGGCTTCTCGACGCTGGTTTTCGCGAATCGCCACGAACTCCATCTCCGGCGTGATGATCCCCTTGCGGGCGTAGTGCATCTGGCTGACGTTCCGTCCGGGGGTAGCGCGCAACGGCAACCGACGAGCGGCCACCGGGAACCGCTCCACCTCCAACTCGCGATCCCGGCCGATCCCGTTGTCCTCGGGCTGCACGGTGCGACCCTCGTACGCCTCCACGTCCCCACGCTCCTCGATCCAGCTCAGACGTAGCGGCGAAAGCCCCCGGCGCAGGTCGATCGTCACATCCGGGTCGGTATAAGGGCCGGACGTGTCATAGACCGTCATGCTCGGATTGGGCACATCCAGCCCATCCACCGTGCCGTCGCCGGCGAACATCGACTCGGTCGGTGATTGACTGATCTCGCGCATCGGCACACGCAACCCGGGGTGGATCGACCCGGGCACATACACCTTGCGCGACGCCGGAAACGACTCGGACTCGTCCGCCGGAGCCGCCGGACGAGTGCCCACCGACTCCGAAGACACATCCTGTCCGACGCTGCCGTTTGTAGGGGTTGTATCGCTTGTCACTATCGTATCGCGCTCAGTCATGACGTACG
>JAJRSP010000245.1 GCA_024278775.1 Planctomycetota bacterium | reverse complement strand
TATTGCAAGACGGCACGATCGCCCCGTCGGATCGCGTCGTGTGCATCTTGACCGGGCACGCCCTCAAAGACGCCGACGTGACGATCCACTACCACACCAGTGGTGAGGCTTCGCTGGCCAATCCGCCCGTGGCGGCCGAGGCCGACATCGACGCCATCGCCGAATTGTTGGGTGAATAACGCGAGTGTCCACGATGCCAACGCCTGACACAAAAATCAAACTCGCCATCGCCGGGGCCTTGGGACGCACCGGTTCCGCAACCGTACGGCGGGCCTTGGCAGACCCGCGATTTGAGATCGTGGCCGCACTATCAACCCCCGACGATGCAGACCAGGTGATCCGCGCGGGAGACACAGACATCACGGTGGGCGAGGGCATCTCCGGCGCGTGCGACGTGCTGATCGACTTCACCCTGCCGGCCGGCACGATGGAATGGCTGGACCACTGCCTCACCACGGGAACGGCCATGGTCATCGGCGCGACCGGTCACGACGACGCGCAGCTCGCCCGAATACGATCGGCCGCCACGAAGATACCGATCGTGATGGCGTCTAACTTTTCCGTAGGCGTCACCGCGCTGGTCGAGCTGGTCGGCCAGCTCACGAAAACCCTGGGTGACGGCTACGATGTCGAGATCGTCGAGTCACACCACCGGCACAAAGTCGACGCGCCGAGCGGCACGGCGCTCGCGCTTTTGGACGAGGTGCTTCGGGCCACCCAGCGCACGCGCGACGACGCCGTTTTCGGTCGCCATGGCCACACGGGCGAACGCAAGCCCGGCACGATCGGCGTACACGCCGTGCGCCGGGGTGAGATCATCGGCGAACACGAGATTCACTTCTCCGGACTGGGCGAGACGCTCCCCCTCCGCCACACGGCCCACTCGCGCGACCTGTTCGCCTTGGGCGCACTCCGCGCCGCAGCTTGGATCGCAAACCAACCGGCAGGGTTGTACCGTATGATCGACGTGCTCCACGCGGGAGGCTAGCCCGACGTCGCGCCACGGCATAGAATACACCGTCATGAACGAGCCCACCGAACATGACCCGGATAGTCACGCGGACGACGAGGCGCGGCCCGTGTGCCTGAGGTGTTTTACTCCGTATAAGCCGCTGCAACACTATTGCGAGACGTGCGGCGAAACGGTCGGCCAAATGACGCCCTACATCCCGTTCGTGAACATCCCGTTCAACGTTAGTATCTTCAGTACCATGTGGAAGCGGACTTGGTCGGACCCGGACACGCCGCTTCGATGGAGGGCGATCTTTGTCGGTATGTTCATCCTATTCGCCCCGCTCCTCCTGTTGGGGCTACCGTTTGTGCTGATCGCAAAACTCAGGCCACCGGATGGGGATACCAACACTGGAGATTGCTCGTGAAGAACGAACTCATTGAAGCATGGCGGACCAACCATCGAATCAACATGATGTTGATCGATAAGATTTCGGCCCCGGGGATGTTGGCCACATTGTCCGTGCGCGGTGGGCGTGGCGTGGCCGGCGAACTCGCCCACATGCACAATGTCCGCTGCATGCACATTGAGAAACGGGCGAAGGCGTTGGCCACGGGACTGACGAGGTTTCCGACGGGCGTTGTGCCGAGCAAGGCACAGCTACGACAAGCTATGAAACGTTCTTCAGATGCCATAGAGGCCCTGCTTGTCGGAGTGTTGGAAAAACGCCCCAAACATCGCGGCTTCAAGAAGGGCATTTTTACGACGCTGTCATACTTCATCGCCCACGAAGCACACCACCGCGGGCGTATTCTGCTAACGCTCAAAGTCAGCGGAAACACACTCGACAAGAAAACCCAAATGGCAATCTGGGGCTGGGACCAAGTGTGACCAGCGCGGGCTACGGATAACACTGGCCCATCATCCTGGGGTAGGGGATGGTCTCTCGGATGTGTTTCAAGCCGCAGAGCCTGGATACGGTGCGTTCCACGCCGAGGCCGAAGCCGCCGTGGGGGACGGAACCATAGCGGCGAAGGTCCACATACCATTCGTAGTCTTCGAGCGGGAGCTTCTCTTCTTGGATGCGCGCGACCAGCCTGTCGTAGTCCTCCTCCCTCGCGGAGCCGCCGATGATCTCACCGAAGCCCTGTGACGCGAGCAGGTCGAACCCTTCGACCAGTTCCATCGCGATAACGCGGTGCCCGCCTGATTCTTCGATGCCGAAGATCGCGACGATGTTGGGATGGTTGAGTGCGGCACCCGTGGTGGCTTCTCGCTCGAAACGTTAAAGACGTTCCAGGCTTGATGCTGCGTCGGCAGGTAGAGCCTTATGGCGTTTTCGCGGTGGAGTTTCGTGCCTTGTCTCGATAAACCTCGCCCATGCCGCCCACCCCGATGGGCGAAAGGAATTCGTATGGACCGAGTCTTGTGCCGGGGGTCAACATCAACGGTCCTTCACGGCTGCCATTTTTTCTCTTAGTTCCTTGAACCAGTTGACCACAACGGTTGGGTAGTTGCGCCCGACTCGCGCGCTCTCTTGACTTTTGCCAAAAAGGAAGCGCTGACCATCGGGGGCCACGTTGAAGATCTCGGCCGACACGGCGTTTACTCGCTTCGCGTACACGCCTTTTGGTAGCTCGAACATGAGCATGGGCGCGGATGGGATCACCACGTCGTCTTTGACTTCGATGGCGACCGAGTAAAACTGACTGCCGTCGTCGGTATAAAAGAGTTCAGTGCCATCGGATGACCATTTGGGGCTGGTTCCAAGTCCGGGAGAGATTTTGACTCGTCCAGTGCCGGAGGGGAAGCGCCGGACATACAACTCGTAGACGCCCGTCTCGTCGGACGAATACGCAATCAGCGTTCCGTCGGGCGACACGGCAGGACCCCACTCTCCGAACGGGGTCTTCAGAAACGGCTCCACGCTACGCTCATTATCCATGTGCAGCAACATGATCTCGCCGCCCGTATCAAGAGATTCTATGAAGACGAGCGTGTGACCATCCGGAGAGATCGATCTCGGCGTCTGCGGGTTTTCAGCGGTGGTCAGTCGCTCGGCACCGCCGCTCCCGTCGGCCCTCCTGCGGTAAATCTCCGCAACGCCATGAACGCGATCAGAACTAGGCCCTGTCTGAAAACCCTGTCAGTTGCCGATAACCCTGCATAAAGACAGGGAGGTCGGTACTCATGAAACGCCACGAGCTCACGGACGAGCAATGGGCGTTGATCGAACCGATGGTGCCACGGAG
>JAJRSP010000244.1 GCA_024278775.1 Planctomycetota bacterium | reverse complement strand
GCGGATGATGTACTTCTTATACCGAATTGCCATAACGATCCTCCATGATCTGATGACTCGACTTCCACATCATGGAAACATCGGAACAAAGAACCCAAAACCCGCACATTTTCGCGTGGCGATGCACTAGGCACGCTTCGCAAAGAAGTCAGCATCGGACTCGACCAGCTTCAGCGGGGTGAAGTGAGCGAGTATGACGACCGGTCGCTCAAGACCCTTGCGGCCGACGTTAAAGCCAAAGGGCGCAAACGCCTCGCCGCCAAGAAGAAACCACGGGCATGAGCCGATATCGCCTTTCCGTTCAGTCTCGTTCAGACCTGGATGACATCTGGCTCTACATCGCTTCGGATAACGTCACCGCTGCCGATCGTTTCATTGACGATCTTGTGGGCAAGTTTCAGGCGCTGACCACACAACCCGGCATTGGCCGCACCCGAGATGAACTCGGCGAATCGCTTCGGAGCTTCCCCGTCGGGAATTACGCCATCTTCTATCGTCCGATGCAAAACGGGATCGAAATCGTCCGCGTTTTGAGCGGTTTCCGCGACATTCCCCACTTTTTCATGGGCGATTAGCAGGTGGCCCGCCGTAACCGGGGCGCTCGGTCTCTATTGCTAACCAGGTATCCAGCGGCAGGCATGACGCACTAAGGCAAAGGCCCCGGAGGCCGAAGCCGCCGGAGCCTTCTCACGATCCATCGTGTTTCTTTGAAAAAGCCGGCTTCATCCGTTGGACCGGCCAATCCCTCTGTTCGCCCGCACGCTACGCGGTGACACCCGGAGGCGGTACGGGCTGAAACGGTACGGTCTGGGGCGGCGCGGGTTGCGGCGGTACGCCCTGTGGCTGACCGTTTTGCGGCTGACCGTTTTGCGGCTGACCGTTTTGCGGCCGGTCGTTTTGCGGTTGCGAGTTTTGTGGTGCCCGCGCGTCCTGCGGCTGGGGTCTGGCGTTGGCCGTCTGCACGAGGAACTGCTCTTCCAGCTCCGCGACCAGAGTCGGCAGGTTTCGCTTTTTCATACCCTCGGGGGTGACCCACGAGGCCGTCTCGTTGGCCTGCATCGCCTTGGAGATGCGGCGGTTGGCCAGGATGACGGTCGAGTGGTTTTTGTTGCCCATGAAGCGGCCAATCTCCGGGAAGCTCATGTCCGTGTGCTTGCGTGCGAGGTACATGGCGATGCCGCGGGCTAAGGCAATGGTGCGTGACTTACGCGACGTGTGCAGGTCGGCCGGGGTCAGCCCGAAGTAGATCGACACGACGCTTTCGATATCCGACAGCATGATGACCGGAGCCGTCTGGCGGATGAGGTCTTTGATGGCCCGCTCGGCGAGCGACAGCGTGATCGGACTTCCCGACACCTGGGCCAGCGCGACCACCTTCAACAGCGCGCCTTCCAACTCGCGGATGTTGGCACAGAAGTGCTCCGCGATGTGCATGATGACCGGCTCGCTGATTTCCACCTTGAGCTTGGCGGCGCGGCGACGCAGGACACCGGCACGAACCTCCAGGTCCGGAGAATCAATCCGCACGACCATGCCGGAGAGAAACCGGCTGACGAGCGACTCGGAAAAATGGCCGATAAGTTTGGGCGGCGCGTCGGAAGCGAGCACGAGCTGTTTTCCGGCCGCGTCGATCGCCTTGACCGTGTGGAGGAACTCCTCCTGGGTGGAGCGCTTGTTCGCGAGAAAATGAACGTCGTCGATAATCAGCGCGTCGAGGTTTCGGTAGCGCTGATGAAACGCCGGCATCTCACGCGACTTGATAGCGTAGACGTAGTCGTTCATGAACTCTTCACCGGAGACATAGCGCCAGCGCAGATGTTCGTCGCGCTCCCTAAGCCCGTTGCAGATCGCGTGCATGAGGTGCGTCTTGCCAAGCCCGCATCCGCCGTGAATAAACAGCGGGTTGTATTGCGTGCCGGGGTTGTCGATCACGCTTTGGGCCGCGGCGTGGGCCAGGCGGTTTGAAGCGCCGACCACGAAATCTTCCATACGACCTTTGAGCGGCGGCATGACGAGCGCCGAGCTGCCGCGACGGTGCTCCCGGGCCATGCGCTCCGGATTGTTCCTGGCGAACTCAAGCTGTCGGTCGGGCTGCTTTTTGCCAAGCCCGCGTGCTAAATCCGGATCGATGGCAAAGCTCAGCGTGTAATCACGGCCGGTCAGCTCACGCGCAACCTCGGATACGACATCGGCGAAGTGCCGTTCGATCCACTCGCCGACAAAATGATTCGGCGAGGCGATACGAAGGTAATCCTCCGTAAAAGTGAAATGAGTCGCGTTTTTAAACCATACGTTGTAGCGTTGCGGACCGAGCCGCTCCGCGATACGCGTTTCCAATTGGGATACCCAATCCTGCGATACCTGATTCTGATTTGATACCTGATCTTGAGCGCATACCGTCACCGTGAGCTCCTTCTTCCATCCGGAACCAAAGCGTGCCAACTACTGCGTTGTGCTATCAACAAAAAAAACGGAAAGAACAACAATTCTTATCGCCGCGCGTTCGGCGATTGCCGGGCAAAAGTCGAGCCGCGCGACGCGACCTTTCATGCCCGTGAAAATAGCATGTGACTTCGAACGCGTCAACACTATTTCTTTATGAAATGTGGCGCAACGCGCGCCGCGTTTTCTAGTACAAGTAGTTAGGGCAAGAAAAAAAATTGGCCGACCAACTTTCCACAGGTTGATACGCTTCACCCGGGAAACCCCCAAGATCGTGTAGATAGGATCGCTTTTCGAGGCTAAGATTCGGTTTCGCTTGGACTTGCGATCCAGGCATCACGCAAACCCACTTCGATAAACCCCCACCTCCGATAGAGCCGTAAGGCCGGGCGGTTTCGGTGATCGACTGCTAGTGCCAATGTGTTGGCACCCACGGTTCTCGCACACCGAAAACCCCGGGCGATTAAAGCGTTACCTATTCCCGAACCGCGTGAGGATGGGCTGACACCCATATACACCAACTCCAGCGCAGGTCGATACCGAATTTTTGACAAGAGGATAAGCCCCACGGGACTTCCGTCTCGGATGGCGACCCACCACAATTGAGGATCGAAGTCCCCGGTGGCGCGGTGGCCGGCGATCGCATCTTGTGTGCTTCTCAAGTCGCTAAGTTCCGGACAGTCAAGACTTTGCTCGTAGGACTCCGCGATCGCCTGTTCAAACCACGGCTGGTTGGCCGGTGAAAAATGCTTCCAAGTAACACCGCTCGAAGCCTCGGGAAAAACTGTCGAGTCGATCCGGCTTCGCATGTAGATGAGCGATGTGAGCCGGCGGTAGCCTGCGGCCTCGAATACAAGCGCGTGTCGCTTGTCACCGGGCGTCACAAGGACTTCAAGGAGTCGGACCCCCTCCGCCCACGCGGTTCGCGCCTGATGCGTCAGAACGGCCGCAGTGGCCTCTGCGGGGGCGTGGTCCGGTACCAGGACCAAGGCGGAGTGTCCTGGGGATGTGACCGCGGCACAGGCACCCACCACACCCCTGCCGTCCTGGGCGGCGAACACCAAGTCGAGCGCGGCCGGGCCACCACCGATCGATTCGAGAAACGGCGTCACCGGGTCGTCGGTGGGGCCTGCGGCGTGTAGCACCATCCGAAGGGCCGGGGTGTAGGCATCGTCCGACGGATACAGGCGTTGGATCTCAAATCCGGAGTTAGATTCGGTGTGGGGAGCCGTCACAAAGTTTCATCCCGCAGGGAGAAGCCGCAACCGCGCGGCGCGGGTTGCATGATAGCGAGCTTTTGCACCGGCTCCAATCGGGAGGATTCGGGAAGCGTGGGGTTCACCCTGCGCGGTCGGGTTCGTAGGGCCGGTCGTTCTTTCGTCCCAAGGCAAAGGCTTTCCCTTCCTTTCCAATCACGTTCCGGCCTTCTCTGTAGGTTTCAATCGACCGGTAGCGTCATGGGAGAGGCAGGTGAACCGCCCGACTTCGACCGGAGAACCACCTGCCCTACACGTCTGACGGTTAGGATTCCACTTTCGCACGTTCGAAGTCCGGCGTCTCAAAGCCTTCGATCACTTGCTCCGCGTCGATACGTTCGCTCGGAAGAGGCCTTATCACAATGCCCTTCGGGTCGAGAAGAACGAGTTCCGTAGCGTTTTTGATCTTCTGTCGTTCGACGCTCACCGGGCCACGGACCTCCCGATCGAAACGGGTCATGCGATCTCGGATGCAGAGTGTCGTCTTGGGATTGATCACCTTCTCAACGTGGAGTGACGTAGGTCCGTCGGCAAAGAGATTATCGAGCAGAGTGGTGTATTCCTTTTCATCGCCTGTGATTGCCTGCTCGGCGTCCTCCGTTTGGCTTACGAGGCCGCGGAGAACACGGCGTTGCTCGACGTTCAGGTTGCTCTTTCCGGCTTCTAAAAGATCGATGAGGTCTTGGATGCGCTGCAGCGTCGCGCGTGCCGCTCGAATTCGTTTGGCCACGGTCGTGAGCCGGAAGACCACTTCCGTGCGAACTCCCAAGACGATCCGCGTCGGTATGTCGGCGTCGCTACCGACACTGGCGACGTGCATGGTTTCCCTGATATAAGCCGAACCGCCAATGAGGCCGGCGGCGGGCGCTCTCAGGTGGCGTCCGGCGCAAAGGTGCGAGTTCATGGCCTGCTTGCCGATCACCATGTCGCGACCGGCTTTTAGAAACGCGTCGGTGGCAAACTTAGCGACGATGTCTTCTGCGGCGTCCACCAGACCGTTTTGCCGCCCGATGATGCCTCGACGAACGTAGATGCTTCTCCGGCTCATGACGTGGGCGGACTCGATGGCCGATGTCGTCGTGATGTGGTGGTCGGACTGCGCGGCAAAACGATCGCATATCCGCCCCTCGACCCAGATCGGAGCCGCCGTTCGAACATGCCCCGTCTCCAATCCGATGTCACCGTCGATAAGGTATACCGGCTCGATACGCACATTGAGTTCGTCCTGAATGACTTGTCCGGAGACGCCCGCGACAAGCACACTCGGGTCATCTTCTGCGTGTTGAATCGTCGGATCCAGTTGGAGTGGCTCGCCGGAGCCATTGGCCGGGACTTCCTCGCCAAACAGGTCGCGACCGGGTTTGGGTGAGACGGCGGGTTGTATCCTGGCGAATCGCTGACCCGCTTCCACTCTTGTAATGGCCTGCACCGGGTAAGCATCGGCGGGCATTTCCTCCTGCCAATCGCCAAGCTGAGCCTCCAGGCTTTCGTCCCAAACGATTTGCTCGTTCTTTCCGTGAATGGGTCGCGTAGCTTCGGCGACGATCATGGGTTCTACGGGTCCTTTGCCGTTTTTCGTATCCTCGATCGTCTGATCCACACGGGCCCTGATCTCATCGTCGATGGTGACGCCGGCACGTTCCAGCGCATTGATGATGGCTTCCGGCTTGGGGGCTTTCTTGCTATTGGGGTCGATGAGCCGAACGGTAGCCGCAACGCGGTCTTTGGAGAAACTGAGTTGGATGTTGCCGGTTTTGACCGGTGCCAGCGCATTCATGTCGCTTTCTCCGGAGTCGATCAAGGCCAAGACGACGCGCGCCCACACCGCCCATCAAATCAGATGCCGCCACACCCTAGCGGACTATCGGCATCGGGTACGTCCCGGGTTGGTTCAACGCACGACCAAAACAGAAGGTTTCGGTACGGTTCGCGTGGACCGGCGGTTTTTCGATAAACAGGTTCCGATAAGCGTGGCGGTGACGGCGCGTCGATCGGTTCGACGATCCACCGCGCCGGACGTAGGATGGCGAACCGTGAATGGGTGGACTTCTCAACTTGTCTCGGCGGCTAGCGCCCACGTCGTCGGGCTCGATGCGGTGTGGGATGCCCTTGGTGCATCCTGGTATCGTGCGCTGCTCGCCTCGGGCCTGCTGGTATTCGCCTGTTGCGCCGGATGGGGGATCAGTCAGAGTAACTCTCTGGCGTTGGTTCGGCTCGTGCGGTGGTGGATCGGTCGCGTGCTGTGGCCGCTGTTGTGTTCGCGATCGTGGCTGGCTCGGGCGACGACCATCTATGTCAACAACATGCTCATTCTGTGCGGGCTGCTGGCGTTGGGTCGTTGGTCGTGGGCGGTCATCGGTGGCACGGCGCTGGTGGGTGTGGTGATGGGTGTGGCCGTACGCACCTTGTCGGGTATGTCGGAGTTGTCTTCGGTGGAGATCACGGGAGGCGGGCTCGGTTCGTGGCGTCTGCAGTGGGGCATGGGCTTGAACCTTTTGGAGCCGCCGGCGATCGCGATCGCGCTGGGCTTGGCGCTATCCCGTGAGCCGGAATCGTTTTCCGCCGCGCAGACATGGGGCACGTTTCTTGTCGTCGTCGCGCCGCTGATGCTGGTGGCCGCTGGAGGAGAATCGCTCTGGATGGGTGAGTCGGCGGCGTTTCAGCACGGATCGTCAAAGAAGCCTCCCCCCACTCACGATGCCGGCACGGCGGACGAGAGCCATTCGGATTAGCACGCCGCACGGAGTGACATCTGCGTTTCCGGTCAGTAGGGCTGGGCGTTAGGTCCGTTACGCCATTCGTTAAATAACCCTCGGCACTGGTTTCGAAGCACTCGCGGAAACACCTTCACATGGCTACCCCCGGTGTCGTAAAGCTGCTGCGCGGGCAGGGTCAGCTCGTTGAACATCGCCTCACGGGCATCGTCGATCGTGGCCCCGAACACCACGGCGTCGAGCCGGGCCCAGTGGATGGCCGAGGCGCACATCGGACAAGGCTCACACGTTGACACCAGGTAATACCCGATCAGGTTCATCGTACCCAAACGGCGCGACGCCTCTCGAATCGCGTTGATCTCGGCGTGGGCGGTGGGGTCGTGATCGGCGCGGACGGTGTTGTGTACCGCACACACCACTTCACCGTCTTGTGTAGCGATCACCGCACCGAAAGGACTCTGACCGGCGGTGATACCCGCGCGACACGTTTCGATGGCCTGTTGCATCAGGTTGATATGGTCCGACATCACAGAAGGCTCCATGGGGAGAATCCGACGTTCTCGTGTGTGCCTCGTCTTGTGCGACCCGTGGGTTCCCGCTGGTATCCCCGGAATCCGTTCGTCCGAGGGCTATCGGCTGATTCACGGTATGGCGTTGGATGACACGCCTATTATTTACCAATCAGGCTCGTCACGACGCTGGGGTCCGCCAGCGTGCTGGTGTCGCCGATCTGGTCCGGTTGTCCCTCGGCGATTTTCCGTAGGATGCGCCGCATGATCTTGCCGCTGCGCGTTTTGGGCAGCGCGGGAGCCCAGTGGATCACATCCGGTGCGGCGATGGGGCCGATCTCCGCGCGAACGTGTTTGACTAGTTCCTTCTTCAGCTCCTCCGTGTATTCCCGGCCGGTCTTCAGCGTGACGTAGGCGTAGATGCCTTGGCCCTTGATCTCGTGCGGGAATCCGACGACGGCCGCCTCGGTGACGGCTTCGTGAGAGACGAGCGCGCTCTCCACCTCGGCCGTACCCATCCGATGCCCGGAGACATTGATCACGTCGTCGATGCGGCCGGTGATCCAGTGGTAGCCGTCTTCGTCGCGGCGGCAGCCGTCGCCCGTAAAGTACATCCCCGGGCAACGCGAGAAATAGACCTCCTTGAAGCGGTCGTGGGCGTTGTAGAGCGTGCGCATCATGGCCGGCCAGGGCTGTTCGAGAAACAAGGCACCGGATGCGGCACCTTCCAACCGGTGGTTCTTGTCGTCCAACAGTACCGGCTTGACGCCGAAGAACGGAAGTGTGGCCGAGCCCGGCTTGGTCGGAGTGGCTCCAGGTAACGGCGTGATGAGGATGCCGCCCGTTTCGGTCTGCCACCAGGTATCCACAATCGGGCAGCGTTCTTTTCCCACGACGCTGTGATACCACCGCCACGCTTCGGGGTTGATCGGCTCGCCCACCGTGCCGAGCAGGCGCAGGCTGGACAAGTCACGAGCGAGTACCGGGTCATCGCCCTCTCGCATGATGGCGCGGATGGCCGTTGGCGCGGTGTAGAACTGGTTGACCTTGTATTTTTCGACGACGTCCCAGAAACGTCCCGCGTCGGGATAGGTGGGGATGCCCTCGAACATGACGGTCGTCGCGCCGGTGCAGAGCGGGCCGTAGACGATGTAGGAATGGCCGGTCACCCAGCCGATGTCGGCCGTACACCAGTAGATGTCGCCGTCGTGGTAGTCGAACACGTACTTGAAGGTGGTGGCCGCGTAGACCATATAGCCGCCGGTGGTGTGTAGCACGCCCTTGGGTTTCCCGGTGGAGCCGGAGGTGTAGAGGATGAACAGCGGGTCTTCGGCGTCCATCCACTCCGGTTCGCACTCTGCGGCGGCATTCTTCATTTCATCGTGCCACAAGGTGTCACGCCCTGGTTGCATCTTGACCGGTATCTTATCCGGCCCGTGTCGCTGCGAGACGATGCAGGTTGTTACGGTGACCCCTTGGCTGGCGGCGATATCCATCGCGGCGTCGGCGTTGGCCTTGAGGTCTACCGGTTTCTTACCACGAAAGACGCCGTCGGTGGTGATGAGCACGGTGGAGGTGCAGTCGACGATGCGGTCGGCCAGCGAGTCCGGGCTGAAGCCGCCGAAGATGATCGAGTGAATCGCACCGATCCGTGCGCAGGCGAGCATGGCGATGGCCAGCTCCGGCACCATCGGCATGTAAATCGACACGCGATCGCCCTTGGTCACGTCGTGGGCTTTGAGCACGTTGGCGAACCGGCACACCTCGGCATGAAGCTCGCGATAGGTCAGCGTGGAATCCTCACCCAATTCGTTGCCTTCCCAGATGATGGCCGGCTGATCGCCGCGCGTGTCGAGGTGCCGATCGAGCGCGTTGTAGGTGATATTGGTCTGCCCACCGAGAAAGAACTGGATCGAGATGTCATCGGTAAAGTCAAACTCACGCACTTTGTCCCACCGCCGGTGCCAGTGAAACTCGCCGGCGATGTCGCCCCAGAATCCCTCGGGGTCGTCGATGGATCGCTGGTACATCTCCTGGTATTGACCCATCGAACCGATGTGGGCACGTGCGGCGGCCTCGCTCGACGGCGGGAAGATGCCTTCGCCCATGACTGATCCGCTGCTTCTGGTTGCGTTGGTCATCTCTGGTTTCTCCTGTTGCCTAACTATACGAATACGCTTCGCTGGTATCGCGCATCGATTGGATCGTCAATATCAACTGCGTAACAACAATATAGTCGAAAACGCGCAACAGGTCCGCATAGAGAGGAGTAAAAAGCTAACGCGGGGTGCAAGACGGAATCGGCGGGTGCCCCATTCTTTGCCCCAAGGCAAAGGGTGGGGGACGAAAACGGAGGCGATAATGATTCGGGTGGCGAACGGAGTTTTGCATGCGAAGTCCGTTCCCCACCCTTCGGGAGTACCCGAAGAATGGGGCACCCACACCAACGCCAAGTCGCCAAAATTGTCTAGCACCCGCTAACGTGCTTCTCAGAACTGGCGCTAGAGTCGCTCGGCCGCGACCAGATCGTCGTAGGTTTCTCTCCGGCGGATCAAGGTCGCATCACGTCCGCTGACCAACACCTCGGCCGCTCGGGGTCTGGAGTTGTATTGGCTGCTCATGGAAAAACCGTAGGCACCGGCCGAAAAAACAGCTATCAGATCGCCGCGCTGCACCGGTGGCAGATACCGGTCTTTCGCCAGATAATCACTGCTCTCACAAACCGGGCCGACAATATCCACGAGCGTGGTGCCTTCCGGCTTAGCCCCGGCCGTACGCGCAGTGGCCACGATGCCCCCGTGCGGAACCGCTGGCCAGGCGAAATGAAATGATCCATACAGCGCCGGCCGCAGCAGGTCGTTGATAGCGGCGTCCACGATGATGAACTGTTTATCGCCGGAAGATTTTGTGTAGTGGGTTTTCGTGAGAAGGATGCCGGCGTTGGCCGCGATGCTCCGGCCCGGTTCGATCAGCACGCCGAGCCCGCGATCGGAGAGCAGCGGCACGATACGCTCGGCGTAGGCGGAGGCGGATGGTGCTTCCGCCCCGTCGTAATGGGCACCATACCCGCCGCCAAGGTTGATGGCCGTGATAGGGAACCCCTCGCGGCACAATTCGTCGATCAGTGCAAGGCCTTTGGTGATCGACTTCACGTAGGGTTCGATCGTGTTCACGGGGGATCCGATGTGCAGGTGAATCCCGCACAGATCCAGCCCCCTCCTGCCGGAAAAATCGCGAAACACGCGCCGGGCCCGCTCCAAATCCACCCCGAACTTCGTCTCCCGTTTCCCGGTGGTCGTGTAGATATGCGTGTGCGGATCGACGTCCGGATTGACACGCAACGCGCACCGTGCGGTTTGGTTCCTGCTCTCGGCGATGGTCGCGATGGTGTCGAGTTCCGATTCCGACTCCACGTTGAACCAGCCGACGCCACTGTCCAAAGCATAGCGGATTTCTGCCTCCGACTTGCCCACGCCCGCGAACACGATGCGCTCGGCATCCGCGCCGGCCTCGAGCGCCCGTGCAATCTCCCCGCCACTGACCACGTCGAAGGCCGCACCGCCATCTTTTAGCAGCCGCAAGATGGACAGGTTCTGACAGCTCTTGATCGAAAAACAAATCTCGGCCCTGAGCGGCGAAAAGGCCTCGTGGATTCTTCTGTAGTGGTCGGTGAGCGTGCGGCTGGAATAGACGTAAAGCGGTGTGCCGAACTCCTCGGCCAGGCTCGGCACCGCCACCTCTTCACAGTGCAGCACGCCGTCAATATATTGAAAATGATCCATATCCACTTCGCCGTGTCGGTGTGGTCGGTTGGGCCGCTGGGGATATACTATCGGCCTGAGTCGAGATTGCACCCCCAAGGAGCCAGGGATTGATGTCTGAACAACCTGATGTGATTCTCTATACCGATGGAGCGTGCAGCGGCAACCCCGGTCCCGGAGGCTGGGCGGCCATCCTCAAACACCCAAGCACCGGCACCGTCAAGGAATTATCCGGCGGCGCATCCGACACGACGAACAACCGCATGGAGATGATGGCCGCGATCGAAGGGCTACGCTCCCTCAAGGCCGATCGACGGGTGTCCGTGCGTCTGGTGAGTGACAGCCAATACGTCATCTACGGGCTGACGGAGTGGATTCGCGGATGGATCGCCAACGACTGGCGACGCGGCAAGAAACCCGGCTCGCCACCGGTCAAGAATGTCGATCTCTGGAAAACCCTTCACGAGCTGGCGTCCCAATTTGATATGACCTACGAATACGTTCGCGGGCACAGCGGGCACCCGGAGAACGAGGCGTGCGACCGGTTGGCCGTCGCGGCCATCGAGGCGTACCGATGATGCTCAATCGCTCCCCTTTCCAAGCGGGTGCCCCATCCTTCACCGAAGGTGCAGGGTGGGGGACATCCGGCGATTGTCAACGCGCGAACGCGGACGTGCGCATCATGCCAACGAAGCTTGCTCCCATTTTCGTCGCTTTACCGAAAACGGTTCTTGATCCCAACGCATCGGCTCCGTCCCCCACCCTTCGCTTATGGCGAAGAATGGGGCACCTGACCACCCGCCAAGGGACGAGTCGCGCAGCACCTACACTGGTGCGGAAGATAGCGTGCTGGATGGTAGGAGCCGTCGTGGTGGCGGGTTCGAGCGCTGCGGCCGCCCTACCCCAGATGCCGCGGCAAAAAGAGTCGCCCGCGAAGTGGTTTGCCGATGGTCGCGAGTATGTCGCACGAGCCAAGAAGCTCACACCGGTGGCCGGTCGCGTGAAGAACGTCATCTTGTTCGTGGGCGACGGAATGAGCCTGACCACGGTGACGGCCACCAGAATTCTTGAGGGGCAGCTTCGCGGTGAGTCGGGAGAGGAAAACCGGCTCTTTTTTGAAACGTTTCCGCACACGGCGTTGGTCAAGACCTACAACACCGATCTCCAAACCCCGGACTCGGCCGGCACCATGACCGCGATGGTGACCGGCGTCAAAACGCGAGCCGGGTACCTCTCCGTGGATCAGACGGTGGAGCGAGGGGCGGTGGATGTAACGGGACACGAACTCACGACTATCCTGGAGCTGGCGGAGCGAGCCGGTTTGGCCACGGGGATCGTGACGACCACCTCTGTGACGCACGCCACACCGGCTGCGTGTTATGCCCATGTGGCCGAGCGTATGTGGGAGGATGACAGTTGGCTTTCCCTGCCGGCTCGCGTTGCGGAGTTTCATGATATCGCCCTCCAGTTGATCGAGTTCGACATCGGCGATGGGATCGACGTGGTCCTGGGCGGTGGTCGCCAGCATTTCATGCCGGTGACGCAACTCGATCCGGAGTATGCGGTGCTGACCGGTGCCCGGCTCGACAACCGTGATCTGATCCACGAGTGGCTCGCCAAGCCGAACGCAACGTTTGTGTGGAACCGGAAGCAGTTCGAACAGGTGAAGCCGGACAAAGTCGGGCATCTGCTGGGGTTGTTTGAACCGGCGCACATGCGTTTTGAGAACGACCGGGCCTTCGATCGATCCGGCGAGCCGTCGCTGAGCGAGATGACCGCCATGGCCGTTGACATTCTCTCGCGGCACAAGCGGGGTTTCTTTCTGATGGTCGAGGGCGGTCGGATCGATCACGCTCATCATGCGGCCAACGCTTACCGGGCGCTGACCGAGACGATTGAGTTCG
>JAJRSP010000243.1 GCA_024278775.1 Planctomycetota bacterium | reverse complement strand
TTTTGATATTGATGACGCCCTTGGCCCCACGCTTTGTTTTGCGGTATTCCTCAATGGTGGTGCGTTTACCGTATCCGTTTTCGCACACGGTAAGCAGAGATTCCTCTGGATTGATAGCGACTAAAGACACGACGGAATCACCTCTGGCGAGCGACATCCCACGAACGCCGCGAGCCGTCCGCCCCATCGCACGAACATCACCTTCATGAAAACGAATCGCCATACCGTTGCGTGACCCCAGCACGATTTCCTGATCGCCCGTCGTACGAACCACGTTGATGAGTTCGTCGTCATCATCGAGCAAAATCGCAATGATGCCGCTCGGGCGCGGCCGGCTGTAGGCGACCATCGGCGTTTTCTTGACGGTGCCCTTGGCCGTACCGAAAAAGACGAAGGACTCCTCAAACTCCTTCACCGGCAGTACCGCCCGATGTGATTCGTTTTCCTGCATCTGCAATAGGTTGGCGATCGAACGGCCGCGTGCCGTTCGGGCCATGACGGGAAGGTCAAACACACGTGCCCAATAGACACGCCCACGGTCCGTGAAGAAGAGCAAGTAGTCATGCGTGGACACGACGAAAAGGTGTTCGAGGAAATCACCATCTTTCGTGGAGCCTCCGCGAATCCCCTTGCCGCCGCGTCCCTGCTTGCGGTAGGAATCCATATCGGTGCGTTTAACGTATCCCGCTCGCGAGATGGTCACGACCACCTGCTCGTCCGGAGTCAACTCCTCCAGACTGAAGTCACCCACGGCATCGACGATCTCAGTTCGCCGCTTCTGAGGGAATTTTTGCTTGATTTCATGAAGGTCCTCACGGAGCACATCAAGCACCAGATTTTCATCTCGCAACAGGGCTTCGAATCCTTCGATTTCGTCAACGAGTTTCCGGTAGTCTGAGGCTAATTTTTCAACCTCCAAGCCGGTCAGCCGCTGCAGTTGCATCGCCAAAATCGCACCGGCCTGCACCGTGGTGAGGTGATAGCCTGCAGCGCCAAAACGATCAACAAACGCCTCGGGAAGCACACGCACCAATGTTTCCGTCGTCACGAGCCGCAGTTCACGGGCCATAAGATTGGCCCGGGCCGTAGCCGGATCGGGTGATTTCTTGATTAGCTCAATGACCTCATCAATGTCACCGATCGCAAGAATCAGTCCTTCCAGAAGATGTGCCTTCTGCTTGGCCCGACGCAACAAGAACTGCGTGCGCCGCCGCACGACATCCTTTCGATGGTCGATGTAAAGCCTCAGCATATCTATCATTGTCAGCGTGCGTGGCTGGCGACCGACCAACGCAATGTTGATGACGTGAAAACCGGTATGCAGCGAAGTGTACTTGTAAATTTGGTTGATGATGACGTCTTCATTGGCGCCGGAACGGAGTTCCACCTCAATCCGAACGGCCTGCTTCCGGTCTGAGGCGTCATTCACTGCCGTGACATCTTTGATGCTACCGGATTTCACACAGTCGGCGATTTTTTCGACCACCGCACAGCGCATGACCCCATATGGAAGCTCCGTGATGACAATCATCCGCCGTTTTCCACGCATGTCCTCCACATGGCAACGCCCGCGAAGTGTCACACTGCCTCGCCCCGTGGAGTAGGCGTCCACAATACCACGACGTCCACAAATCTGAGCACCGGTGGGGAAATCCGGCCCGGGCATCACCTGCAGGATTTCCTGGAGGGTCACGTCCGGCTTGTCCAGGCAAAGCAGCAACGCGTCACACACCTCACTCACGTTGTGCGGCGCGAGATTGGTCGCCATACCCACCGCGATTCCCGTACCACCATTGACCAACAGGTTCGGGAACTTTCCGGGAAGAACGGTCGGCTCCTCACGCGTGTTGTCGTAGTTAGGAATGAAGTCAACCGTGTCGTATTCGAGATCATCGAGCAGCGCAGTCGCCGCCCCGGTCATACGTGCCTCCGTGTACCGCATCGCGGCCGGTGGGTCGCCGTCGAGAGAACCGAAGTTACCCTGCCCGTCAATCAGACGCTGGCTCATATTCCACGGCTGCGCCAAACGAACAAGCGTCGGATAGATCACAGCGTCACCATGCGGGTGGTAGTTACCGCTGGTATCGCCGCTGATCTTGGAACACTTCTTCGTCTGGGCTCTCGGTCCCAGGTTGAGATCATTCATCGCAACCAGAATCCGACGCTGAGACGGTTTAAGCCCATCGCGTACATCCGGGAGCGCGCGAGACATGATCACGCTCATGGAATAGGTCAGATACGAATCCTGCATCTCGTCGATCAGAGAATGATCGATTATTTTTTCACCCGAAGGTGGCACAATGTCCGTCATATACTTTCCTCAACTCAATCCTCACGCGGGCCTTGACATCACCCGCCATGAAGCCAACCCTGCAAACGAACGCAGTAATACACACAGCCTGAGCCATCCCAACCGCGTCCGTGTCGGCATGGATGTTCTGTGCGGCGGCCGAAAACAGTCCGACGCCCGTGGGCTACCGCCCCCCCCCCCCATTGTATCCGATAGCGTGGGAACAACAATCTACCCGGCCCATATAACCGCGAAAACACCACACAACTCACAGGGAAACACGGCTCGGAAAACCCTGAGGTTTAGTGACGTGCCCCGGATGCCAAACACGCACGGGATGGATATGATGGCCGAATCGCCGCTGGCGTTCCGGTGGCTCACTGAGACGACGATCGCACGCGTCACCGTGGCCGCCTTCCACGGCGGAGCGGAATAGCAAACGGGAAACCACATGCCAAAAACCCACAAGTCCCTCGACATTACGGTGGTAGAGCGGCAGGAGCAGATTGAAGCGCTCTGTGCCGAATGCCGGAGCGAAGGAAAGTTTGCGTTCGATACTGAGTCTGTGATGGAGGATCGCTATGAATCAGACATCTGCCTGATCCAGATCGCCACTGAAGCCTCGCTCGTGTTGATCGACCCTCTGCTCGGCTTCGACTTGACCTCCGTATGGTCGCTGGTCTATGACGACCACGTCGAAACGCTGGTGCATGCCGGGCAAGAGGACTTGGCGTTGTGTGTGCAGCATTCCGGCCAGGTGCCCCGCCGCGTGTTCGATCTGCAAATTGCGGCCGGTCTCATCAGCAACCACTACCCGGTCAGTTTGCAAAAACTGGTGCAGAGTTTTTCTCACATTCGGCTTCATAAATCAAAAACGCTCACAGACTGGCGTCGGCGACCACTCACCCCCGAGCAAATCCGGTATGCGGCCGAGGACGTCGCCCATTTGCTACCCATCCACCGCATCATTGTAAGCAAACTGAAACAACGCGGGCGGCTGGAGTGGGCTCATACCGAGTTCGCCAAGTTTGAAGAGATCACCCTTTACCGTCGCGTCGATGAAGACAAGTTGCATCGCGTGAAGGGGTCCGGTTCGCTCAAGGGACGTGAGCTGGCCGTCCTACGCGACCTGCTCGCGTGGCGAGAGACGGCCGCCGAAGAATTGAACCGCCCCGCTCGAACCGTACTCCGAGATCACCTGCTCGTGGAAATTGCTCGCACGGGCATGTCGTCGGCATCTGATCTGTCCGACCTGCGCGGGCTCAACCTTAGCTCCAAAAACAGACGCAAGGTCAGCGAAGTCGTCACCGCGGCCTTGAAACTCCCCGAGGATCGGTGGCCCAAAACTGTTCGTCGAGAGGTAGACTCCGACCAGGATACGATACTCATCACCCTCGTAACGGCGTTGATCCGCGCGTACTGCCTCGAAAACGACCTCGCTTATGGACTGGTCGGAACGAAAAAGTCAATCCGCGACCTCATTCGGTTTCACAATGAAAACCGCTCTGAAGGAGGAGAACTCACGCGCGGCTGGCGCGGCGAGGCTGTCGGCGTTTTGCTGCGCGAAGTGCTCAGCGGAGAACGTACGCTGCGCGTCATGAAACGCAACGGACAACTCCAGCTTCGTTCCACCCGCGCGACGCCGTGAACATTTCACCCGAAGGGGTATCCCCAGCGCAACAGTGACGGGCCTGGGTGCGGCTTCCGGCGCACTCAATCCCCGATGACATGCCCGATCACGCGCGTGGCCGAGCATCCCCCGGGCATTACTTGGATCGTGGCGACACCTTAGTAGGCGTGTGCGAGGGATGGGCAGAATGACGAAGCGTCTCAGCAGTTTTGTATGTCACAATGTCGGTTGATTCGACCTTCGAGGCACCGTCGTAGGTCGTCATCGAGGAGCGAGAACTGTAGAAATCCAACTCTCGGAGTACCGGAGCCAGCTTTGTGGCCAATGACACCATTTTCGCGATGACCTCCTGGGAACCTGGTCGTGCCCCGCCTCCGATCTGTGCGGAAACCATACCACCCACCATCCCGGCCATCGCAAAACTTTGACTCAGGTTCTCCCCCCAATCCGTTGCGTCCTCAAACGAAACCATCTGCACCGAACCGCGAGGATTCACCCCCTCGGCACGAAAGCGGGTATTTTCTCGGATCGAGGGCACCTTACCCTCGGCCACGGCCACACAACGTGCCACGGCTTGTTGGGACGTGCCGATGACGACCCATTCGCCATACACGCCCACGACAGGTTTCATAAACATGGCCAGCATCGGGTGGATGATTTGCCGGAATCCCCCGGGACAGTGGGGGGCCGACGTCACCGCCAACATTTGCCCACGCGATTGCAACAGCCCCGTCGCATAATCAATAAAAGCGTTGACTTTTTGGCGGGCGAGTACGGCATCCTTCGCACGGATCATGACCACGTGATCGCTACCGCCCATCGGCGTGACCACCGCAGCCGGAAGTTCGACGCTGATAAGCTCGCCACCGAGCCAATCAAACACATCTTTCTGCAAGTCCAGACCGATTTTCGCAGGCGAGCCCTCGATCCACTCTTTGCGTGCGGCCCCATCAGGGAGTTCCTTGGCGACAAACTCCATCGCAAAATGGTAGAGCCGCTCCAGATCGATCGATGTGCTTACGCGAAAAGATACGGCATCCGCCGGCACAAACCGATCAAAATGATCGAAAGGCTTTCGATCAAGAAACGCCTTGGCCAGTGCGGCGTCTTCCTTACCGGGCTGCAGCCGAACCATCGTCCTCGTCGTCTCTCGATTCCCTTCGGTGCGTTGTGAAGAGACGATGTAGTCTACGACGTCCGTCACCCCCATCAGACGGCGCAGCACGTCCCGTTTGCAGGGTGTGGTACATTTGCCGGTTTTCTGGTGGGCGGACTTCTGGTGAGACTCCGCAAGCGTATCACACATGAAGCACATGTCGCACATGAAACTCTTCATGTCGAAATAGGTGAGGCCATCGGTCGGGGTCGGGACTTCGGCCATGGCCTTCCGGAAACGTGGGTTGTATTCGAGAGACGTCTTGGCCTGCTTGTTCAAGAACAGCGCCCGTACCTTGGCGAACGACACGTCACCGACCACGACACCAATCACATCCCCGCTGCGAAAGAGATGAAAACCAAGAGAGGGACCCAGTTTTTCAACACTCCGCAGACGCACGTCGACCACATCAAACCGAGGGGTCGTCTTGCGTGTTTGCGAGAAATCAGCTCCGATCGCACTTCCCACCATCAGCGAGACATTTTGAATCAGCTTGGTGAGACCATCAAAATTCGATGCGCCGGAACCCTCCGTACCGCGGGCCAGAAAGATGTAATCGTACCCGATACCCGAACGAGTCCGACGCTCGGCAAAGACCGTTTCCTTCGCGACCAGGTCGGCCCAGGCAATACCATCCAAAAGGTTCTTCGTCCGGTCCAAAGAGGGTTTGGTAGGCGTATGAGCCCTGCTGTACACATCTTGGAGCATTCGCACGACATCCTGATCAAGTCGCGCCGCCTTCGCAGCCTGCCACACCTCGGCCCACTGCGCCTGAATGAACGCCCGATCAGGATTCTCCACAAAGTGGACCACCATCCAGACGTCACCGGGAATGTATCTTGCCAGCGAGAAAGAATCCGGAAGTTCCCGTGCCGGTGCGGAAACGGCGAGGCACGAGAATGCGGCCAACCAACCTACCTTACATCGAAAATGAAGCACGCTATGCCACTCCGTATGTTTCGAGGCCGGAACACCGTGCAACGCTTCACGGTCTGAGCCATCGAGCGGGGTCTTCGGTAACGAGCCGGCCCACAAACCTTTGATAGGTCGGCACCACCCACGAAGTCCTCCTGATTCAGGATAGTTGGACTGTCGACCAGTTGCCAGTACCGGGCTGTCGCAACTTGTGCGAAGGTGTCAGATCCGAGGAAGAACCGCTCGATATCCGATTTGGCCTCACCACGGTTTGTCTTCGGCGAGACCACACCATTCAATTCGCCATACTTTGGCTTGCGTCAACGCCCGATATATAGTGCAGCTACGATGCTTGAACCACCAACGATCCTCCAGGACGCCCGTCTCGCTGCGCTGGTGCAGACCGTAGGCGAATCCCGTGGCGTCACCCACGCTACCGGACTGTGGGGGTCCTCCGCCGCGCTCACGGCAGCCCGAGTCACCGACAAACTGAAGCGTCCCATGCTCTTCGTGACCGCCCATCTCGAGGATGCCGATGACGCCCGCGACGATATTGAGTTCTTCCTTGGGCGTGACTGTGAAATCTTTCCCGCCTGGGAGGCACTCCCCGGCGAGGGAGCCGCCAGCGGCGAAATCGATGCAGAGCGGCTTCGCCTTTGTGCGCGTCTGCGTCACCGGCCGCGAAACGGTGACACGGGATCCTTGGTAATCGTCACCCCGATCCAAGCGTTGATGCAGCCAGTCCCCACCAATGAGGTAGTAGCCGCGAACACCCTGCACCTCGCTGTCGGCACCTCCGCAGACGTCTCGCCGCAGTCGCTCGTAAGTTGGGCCATCGAGCGCGGTTTTGAACGGTTACCCCTGGTCGAATCTCCGGGCGATATCGCCCTGCGTGGCGACATTGTTGACTTGTTCGTTCCCGGCGAGCCGCAACCGCACCGCATCCTGTTCTTCGATGACGCCATCGAGTCTATTCGACGTTTCGACGTCAGTACCCAGCGATCACTCGAGGACGCGGGCACGCTGGATGTGACGATGTTGAAGGAACGCACTTCGCTGCGCGCGAACGAAACGTCGGACCTGTTCGCCTACCTCCCCTCGGAAACGATCGTCGTACTCGATGGTCCAACGGAAATCCAGGAGATGGGCACGACAATCCGAAAGCGGCTTAACGATACGGGCCGCCTTATCCGCGTCCACGACATCCTCACGAGATGCGCGCGTTTTTCTCAGCTATTCCTTTCACCGCTGTCCACCCCGCAAGCACCAAGCGACAGCGTCTACCATTTTGATGTCACATCCGTAACGCGTTTCGAGGGTGACGCATCTGAAGCGGTGGCTGAGCTGTGCCGCGCCGCAGAAGACCACACGGTGTATGTTATCTGCGATAACGACGGCGAGCGCCAGCGTCTCCGGGAGATGATTCGGGGGCACGCCCCCGATCGGCTCGACCAAATACATACTCCGATCGGCGTCATGCATCGCGGGTTTGAGTGGACATCCACGCACACCATTGTCGTCGGGCACCACGAAATCTTTCATCGGACGCGACAGCGGCGCCGTCTTCGCCGCGTTCATGCGGCCCGACCCCTGGAGAGCTGGACCGACCTGAAACCCGGCGACATGGTGGTCCATGTCATCCACGGCATCGCGGTGTTCCGTGGTCTGGAAAAGATCCGCAAGGGCGTCTCCGGAAGCAAAGTAGAGTTCCTGACGCTCGAATTCGCCGAAGGTGCGAGAGTCCATGTCCCCAGCTCGCAGGTCGATCTCGTTCAGAAGTACATCGGTGCCAGCGGTCACAAGCCGCGTCTCTCCACGATCGGCGGCAAACGCTGGGCGAAGATGAAGGAGCAGGTCACCGATGCCGTTTCCGAAATGGCGGAAAGCATGCTGCGCATCCAGGCGCGCCGCGCCAGCGCCACGCGGCCAAGCTACCCGGACGACACGCTTTGGCAGCGCGAGTTCGAGGCTTCTTTCCTATACGAAGAGACCGAAGATCAGCTACAGGTGGCGTCGGAGATACGCAACGACTTGACCCGCCCCAAACCGATGGACCGACTGGTCTGCGGCGATGTCGGCTACGGAAAAACGGAACTCGCCATGCGTGCGGCCTTTAAGGTGGTGGAGTACGGGCGTCAGGTGACGGTACTCGTCCCGACCACCGTACTCGCCGAGCAACACTACGCGACTTTTCGAGAACGTATGGCCGACTATCCGTTTGCCATTGGCTGCCTGTCGCGGTTCCGTTCCGGCAAGGAGCAAAAGGCCATCATCGACCAGGCCAAAAAGGGGCAGATCGACATTGTCATCGGCACGCACCGAATCCTGAGTAAGGACGTTTCGTTCGCCAACCTCGGCCTGCTCGTGATTGACGAGGAGCAGCGTTTCGGTGTCGAACACAAAGAACGCCTCAAGGCCATGCGCGATTCCGTGGATGTCCTCACGCTCAGCGCGACACCCATTCCGCGCACGCTCCACATGTCGCTGGTCGGCGTACGTGACATCAGCTCTCTGCAAACCCCGCCGGTTGACCGTCGGTCCATCGCCACGCAGGTACGTCCGTTTGACGAGAAACTCATCCGGCAGGCGATTCTTCGAGAGATGAATCGCGGTGGGCAGGTCTACTTCGTCCACAACTTCGTGCAGTCCATCGCTGCCATGGCCGACACCATCCAACAGATCGTGCCGGAGGCACGCGTGCTGTTCGGACACGGACAGATGAAGGACGGCGAACTTGAGGAGGTCATGCGGCGTTTTGTGAGACGTGAGGCTGACGTACTTGTCGCTACCACAATTATCGAGAGTGGCATCGACATTCCTTCCGCCAACACTATTTTCATCGACCGGGCCGACCGTTTCGGACTCGCGGACATGCACCAGCTACGCGGTCGCGTCGGCCGATCTCAACACCGGGCCTACTGCTACCTGCTGCTATCCGAGGATCGCCGTCTCACACCCAAAGCGCAGAAACGAATCAAAACGATAGAAGAGTTCAGTGAGTTGGGTGCCGGGTTTCGGATCGCCATGCGCGACCTCGAAATCCGCGGAGCCGGCAACCTGCTGGGCAAGGAGCAGAGCGGACACATCGCTGCCGTCGGCTACGAGTTGTACTGTCAGTTGTTGGAGCAGACCGTCCGTCGACTGCGTAATGAGCCGGACCTGTCTCCCCCCCGCGTCCAATTGGACCTTGACGTGGTGGGCCACCTCCCGTCACACTACATCAGCGAGGAGCGTTCGCGGATAGAGATTTATCGTCGCGTGGTGGCGTGCCGCACGCTCGATGACCTGTCGCTCTTGCGGCAAGACCTTGAGGATGCGTTCGGTGCGTTCCCCCAGCGCGTCGAGAGGCTGTTGGAACTGGCGGAGATCCGGATACTCGCGGGGCGGTTCAAGATCGGGTCGATCAGCCGACGTGGACCGGACCTCGTATTCGCTATCGACAGCGTGTCGGAGGCGGAGCCGGCGTTTACGGATGCACCGGGATCCGTGCGTATGCCGGATGACAAAACGATCTATTTGCGTCTGCCACCGGCGTATCTCGAGGCCGACACGCTCCTCGCGGTGCTGCGGAAGATGTTGCATCGAGACCCCAAGAAGGCGAAACTGTCGATATGAAACAAGCCCTACCTTGCCTCGCGATGATCGGGTTGCTCCTGCTGCCCGGCTGCTTTGGTGCCGTGCGTACGCCTCCTTCTCGCAGCGCTGTTCAACGAAAAGCTGCCGCTGATCGTGAAACGAAGCAGGGCGAACCCACTACCGGTTCCAGCACCGCGCCCACCTATCAGATGGCGGGCACGGGGCCGCTCACGGAACTCGTCGTGAAGGGAATCTCCGTACCCGCCGAGGACATCTGGGCGGGCAGACAGCGCGAACTCGACGAAAAACGTACGGAGCTTTCCCCCGAAGATTTTCGATACTACGTCGAACGTGAGTCGGCCCTGCTTCTGAATGACCGGCTCGCGGAGACGCTGTTGTACCAGGAAGCCTCGCAGCGGATGCCCAAGGAGGCCTCCCCGCGCATTGATGCTTTCGTAGACGCTGAGATTCGCAAGACCGTCACGACGGAATACGGTGGTGTTCAGCGCCGATACGAAAAAGCACTTGCGGCCGAGGGGCGCACGCTCACTCAAGCGCGCGAGGCGATTCGCCGGGAACTCGTGATATCCACGTATCTTGAGCAGGAAATCAAACCGAAAGTCGGTGAACCCACGCGACAAGAACTCGTGGAAACCTTCGAACAAAACCGCGACTCATGGCGCAGACCGCCGCGGCGAAAGATGTCTTTGATCGTGTTACGGGTGACAGACTTACTTCCCCAAGGTGTGACGGAACCAACACGAGACCAACTGGAAACCGCCAGGTCGCAGGCGCGGTCGGCAGCATTGGAAATCATCGCTTCGCTCGACAAGGGAGAAACGTTTGCCGACCTCGCCCGTGCGCGGTCCCACGGATTACACGCAGACGACGGCGGCGCGTGGGGCTGGGTATTACCCGGAACCGTGCGGGAACGATTCGAGCCGGCCGTTGAGGCGTTGTACCGACTCGACAGCGGAGAGATCGCCGGACCCATCGAAACGCCCGACAGCTTTTTTATCGTACGCTGCGACGAGAACGACCCCGGCTTTGAACCCGACTTCGAAGCGGTCCAGCCGCAGTTACAAGAGGCCTACAGCCGAAATGCCTACAACAAACTCGTGGCCGAACACATGGCCGAGCTTCGTCAAAAGAGCGGTATCGAGATCCGCACGCTTGAACGATTCCACCAATCCGTCGTGCAATCGGCATTGGCCCAACAACCGACCGTCAAATAGCCTCGCACATGCGTCCCGCGTGCTCAGGCTCGCTACTCGCGTTCCCACACCGGAAGCCGCCCCGGCGTCCAGGGCGCACCAGCCGCTTCCATCTTGGCCTCCACCGCCGCCAGGTCCTTCTCGATGAGCTCATGCAATTCGGCGAGCACCTTGACGAACTCATCGGCCGCGTATTGATAGCCGTCAAGTTGCGTCTGTGTCGGCGCGGAAGTCACGTCCCACTGATCCGACACGATCGCTCCCACTCGTTCACTAATAGACGTCGGAGCCGGTCGCATGTGCTTGGCCAACGTACGATCACCCTGCAGCGTTGTCTTGATGGCGTTGAGCTTCGTGCGAATGGCGTACAGTTCGCCAAGTATGGCAGGATCAGCGGCCGGTGTATCGACCAGCGCTTTCCGCAAGTAGCTGAGCCGTGTATCGACCTCTCCGATCGCACGACCGGCCCCCTGCACCGCACGGCTCAGACGGGCTGCTTTCTTCTGAAACGCCATGACCACTTCGCGATCTTTCGCCGGGAAGGTGGCCAGTTCCAACGGTACCACCTCAAACGACACCGGCTCCGTCATCGCCGTCACCACACCGTCCACCTGCTTTTCCATGGTCACGGTATAGGTGCCGGGCAGCGCCAACGGGCCACGAGGCAGCCAGGCCCACGGTGGCAGATTCTTGGGACGTTTCAACTGGGTGGGGCGTGACGAGGGGTAGCGCAGGTTCCAAGCCACCCGATGGATGCCCTTCTCACGTGAGCCCTTGACCCGCTGCACCACCGCGCCGGTATCGTCGCGTACGGTCAGCATAACGGAAGACGGCAGCTGTTGGTCCTCTTCGCGAAGCTCGTCGATCGACGGGTAGTCTTTGGAACCGTCTTTCTCCGCCTTCTTCCGCTTTTCCTTCTTCGTGAGCAGCTTGTCCTTGAGGTAATACGTGAACGTCGCGCCGAAGGCGGGGTTGGGGGTTACAAAGAACATAGCCCCCTGCGAGCCGCGACCGGACCAACCGCCGAGGCGACTGGTCTCGATGTAGCGTAGCGCCGGCTTGACCGGGAAGATGGCCGCATCCTGTTTGAAGAACGTCTCGTCGGCGACGCGCAGTGGCGTGTAGTCATCCAACACGTAAAAGCCGCGTCCGAACGTGGCCAGCACGAGATCGCTCTCCCGCTTCTGAATCGTCAAATCCTTGACGGCGATCGTCGGCATACCACCCTTGAGCTTGATCCATTTCTCGCCACCGTCGATGGTGAAATACACGCCGAACTCCGTCCCCGCGAAGAGCAAATCCGGCTTCACGTGATCCTCGCCAAGCGTGTAGACAATCTCGCGATCGGGTAGATCACCGGTGATGGATTTCCAGGTGTGGCCGTGATCCGTACTCCTCAAGATATACGGCTTGAAGTCACCATCTTTGTGGTTGTCAAAAGTGGCGTACACGGTGCCGGCGTCATGCTGCGACGCAACGAGAAAGCTCACGTACGCCCGATCCGGTACGCCGGGAAAGAGTGACTCGACACGCCAATTCTGGCCACCATCTTCGGTCACGTGGATCAGTCCGTCGTCCGTGCCGACATAGAGCACGTCTTCCTTCCGTGGTGATTCGGCCAACGCGACCGTGTTACCATAAATCGAGGTCGACCGGTTTTTGGCGACGGCATCGACACGCTGCACCTTGCCCATCACCTTGAGCGCATCCCGATCGAGACCGCGCGATAGATCGCCACTCACCTTCCGCCAAGAGTTGCCCCGATCGTCGGAGCGAAACAACACGTTCGCACCGAAATAGAGCCGCTTGTGGTCGTGAGAACTGATGATCAACGGGGAGTCCCAGTTCCATCGATACGGCTCCTCGCCCGGAGCCTCGCGTGGCTTGATATCGACGATCTGTCCGCTGCGTCGGTCGTGCCGGATCAACCCGCCGTACTGCCACTGGCTGTAGACGATCATCGGGTCGGTCGGGTCAACCTGCGTCTCAAAGCCGTCACCGCCTACCGTGACAAACCAGTCTTCGTTGAAAATACCGGCCGGGTTCGTCGTGCGAGATGGACCGCCGAGCGTGTTGTTGTCCTGAGTACCGCCGTAGATGTTGTAAAACGGCTCCGCATTATCCACGGCCACACGATAGAACTGCGTGATCGGAAGGTTCGGCTTGTACTGCCACGCCTCGCCGCGGTCGTAGCTCTCATACACGCCGCCGTCGCAGCCAACGAGCAGATGCCGGGTGTCCGACGGATCGATCCACAGCGCGTGGTCATCCACATGACGAAACTGGCGCGGCGTTCGATGGAACGTCTTGCCGCCATCCTCCGTCACACGCATAAAGGTATCGAGCGTGTAGACGCGATCCACCTTGATGGGGTCGCACACGATCTCATTGTAATACTGCGGGCTGGATGCCATGTACTTGTTGCGCCTGGTCCATGTCTCACCTCGATCGGTGGAACGGAAGAACCCGCCCTTATCCCCCTGAGCTTCCACTATCGCATAAACAACATCCGGATTGCCCGGCGACACACACAGGCCAATCCGACCCTTGTCAACCGCCGGAATCCCCTTTTTCAACTCACGCCAGGTCGCACCGGCGTCTTCAGACTTATAAATCGCTGATTCCGGCCCACCGTTGATCAGCGTCCAGACGCGACGGCGACGCTGATAGGAAGACGCATAGAGCACGTCCGGGTTCCGTGGGTCAAAGTGAACTTCATTGACACCGGTATCGTTGCTGATATCCAGCACCCGCTTCCACGTCTTCCCGCCGTCGGTCGTTTTGTACAGACCCCGGTCACCACCCGCACGCCAGAGCGGACCCTGCGCGGCCACGTAGACGGTGTTTGAATCGCGCGGGTCCACCACGATCATGCCGATGTGTTCGGACTGCCGCAGCCCCATGTTCTCCCAATTCTTGCCCCCATCGCGTGAACGATAAACCCCGTTGCCAAACGACACACTTCGCTGGCTGTTGTTCTCGCCCGTGCCGACCCACACCACGTTGGCGTTGTTCGGATCGAGGGTCACACACCCGACAGAATAGGACCCCTGCTTATCGAAAATGGGCTTCCAAGTCGTCCCGCCATTCTCCGTTTTCCAAACTCCGCCGGAGCACATAGCCGCGTAACGCTGGCTGGTGTGGTTCGGGTTCACGGCAAAGTCGCAGATGCGTCCGGACATCAGAGCCGGTCCGAGTGAACGAAGTTTCAACCCGGCAAACGTACCGGCTGACATGGGCTTATCCGCTGGGTCCTTCTCCTTCCCTGCGGTCACAGACACGCCACAGAGAAGAGCCAGCGTCATCGTCGCGATCCGTAGTCGGCCGTGTTCACTCATCATTCGTTCCTTTTCTCTACCCGCACACTTATCTCACAAACGGCTACGGAGCCGCACCCATGCGCATACTATCGGACCGTACCGAGCCCCGGTTAAGCTACTTGCATGGGAAGCCTCTTTCCCCGTAAAACCGCCCCCTTTTCGCCCGAGCATACCTCAAGCCCCATCTCAGGCAGGTACATCGTAACCATCAAGACGGAAAACTCCAACGCCAACCGTGACGTTGGTTTCTGCAGCCAATGAGACCACAGTACAATTCACGTACGCCGTACTCAGACCGGAGCCGCACTACCCTCCGCGACGCTTATTCCCACTCAATAGTGGCCGGCGGTTTGGAAGATATGTCATAGACCACGCGGTTGATACCGGACACCTCGTTCATGATGCGCGTCGAGATTGTCGATAGCACTTCATAATCAATGTGAACCCAGTCGGCCGTCATGAAGTCGGCGCTCTCCACAAAACGAACCGCAATCACCTGTTGTCCTGCGTAGCTCCTCCCGTCACCCATCACGCCCACGGTGGAAATGGGTAACAACACCCCAAACGCCTGAGCAATCTTGGGATACCACCCGGCCGTGCGAATCTCTTCGATGATGATCTCGTCGGCCTCACGCAGGATCGACAGCCGTTCGGGCGTGATCTCTCCCAGGATACGCACGGCGAGCCCCGGTCCCGGAAAAGGATGACGCCAGACGAGTTCCTCCGGCAACCCAAGATGCTCACCCACGCGGCGGACCTCGTCCTTGAACAAACCCCGTAGCGGCTCGACCAGCTCAAAACCAAGCTCTTTGGGTAAGCCGCCGACGTTGTGATGCAGCTTGATGTTAGCCGCCTTGCCGCCCACGCTATGCCCCGACTCGATCACATCCGGATAGAGCGTCCCCTGGGCCAGGTATTTGGCATTTTCAATGGAGGCGGCCTCGACCTTGAACACCTCGATAAACTCGTGACCAATGATGATCCGCTTTTGCTGTGGATCAGTCACGCCTTTGAGCTTTCCCAAAAACCGTTCGGCCGCACGGGCCACACGCAGATCCACCTTAAAATGTCTGCGGAACGAGGTTTCGACAAAATCCATCTCACGGCTACGCATCAGACCGTTGTCAACAAAGATACAGGTAAGGCGGTCGCCGATAGCCTCACGAACCAGCGCGGCCGTCACACTACTATCCACACCCCCCGAAAGTCCACAGATGACACGCGCACCGTCAGCGACTTGTGTTTTTATCGCCGCGACAATATCGCCGGCCACCTGACCCACGCGCCACTGTCCGGCGCAGCCACAAATCTCATAGAGAAAATTGCGTATGATCTGTCCGCCCTCGGGCGTGTGCGTCACCTCCGGATGAAACTGCACGCCGAAGATCGGACGCGAGGTATGCCGGATGGCCGCGATCGGGCAGGAAGGCGTCTTGGCGAGCGGGACAAAATCATCAGAGACCTCGGTCACGACATCTCCGTGACTCATCCACGCCGTCGTTTGCTCAGGGAGACTTTCAAGCAGGTCCGACCGATCGATCACATCGAGTTTGACCCGGCCATACTCGCGTGATTGTGACGCATGAACGTCGCCGCCGAGTAATTCGCACGCAAGCTGCATGCCGTAACAAATCCCCAGCACCGGCACGCCCATATCCATCAGTGCGGGCGCACACCGCGGCGCGTCGCTGTCGTACACACTGGCCGGACCACCGGAGAGAATAATCCCAGCCACATTCTTGTTCCTCAGCTCGTCCACGGACACATCCGGACGGACGATCACACTGTGAACGTGATTTTCACGAACGCGTCGCGCGATCAACTGAACGTACTGGGCACCAAAGTCAAGAATGGCAATCGTAGAAGGTGGCATAGCTCATTTCATCAAAACATCAGATTCAAACCGTGGAACACAACCGTTGTGATATACTCAAGCGAACGCCGCCACGCCAGCGCCGCACCACCGGCCAATAGGGGCACGCCAATCGCATAGAACGTGGCGACGCTGGCCCGCGTATCCGTCGGAGCCGCCACGCCAAGGCGCACCGACCAGAACCACCACATCGCAGCTCCGAATCCGGCAAGCACGCCGGCCACCAGAGTGAGCGAGGCTTCGCTGGGAGGCCAACGCCAGCCCGCCACCTCACCCACGAAACAAATCGGACGGAGCAGAAGAACGCCCGCCGCCGCCAACAACGGCACGAACCACGCCGTGCCATATTTAATAGCCGCCGTCATCCTCAAATCGTGGCGGTACTCGCGGCGATGGGACAAGGTGACGCCCCACTGTATCAAAAAGAGCATCGCTCGCAGGCACAGCCAGCCAAGCGCCACGCCGAAGCCCACGGCAAGGATTGCCTGCGCGGGATTCCACCAGAGATCCACCACGACGTCGGTCGGATGACCCGCAGCCGGATGACGCGAAGCGTTCACCAACGAAAACCAACCGGCCCCGGTGGGAGAGGCACTGTCCGGACTGGACAACGACACGGACGCACGTACCCAGCCATATTCGGTGAAAGCGAATACCGCCAACCCAAAACTCAGCAGCACCAGATTGACCCGCTCGAAATGGCGCGACGCCATTGACGTTCGCATCAACCCCAGATGCTTGGTGCGGCTCGCACTGGCGAAATATACCCAGCGACACATGGCCCACCAGCCACGTTTTTCTCGGCTGTACGCCTCCGCGTAGAGTGTGGTATCGTCACTCGTGGAGCGGTGATCGTAGAAGCGAAACCCGCACAAAACGCACTCGAATGATCCCTCGTCACCACGACGCTGACCGCAAGCCGGACAGCGCTTCACCTCGGATCGGGCGGCCCGGGTTGTTGTCATGGCTTGAGAAGTCACGCTATCTGTAGATCACCCGTACAAAGAAAGAAAACAAGCCGCGCGAATACGCCGGTGGGCCCTACGGTAGCTGAACGTCGTAGGTTTCGCCCACTACGGAGCGGCCGGGACTGCCATCACTGACCATCACCGTCCATGGCGGCGTCATCATCATACTTCCGCCCACGGCCACGAGATTGATAGCAAACCGCCCTTGCCAGACAAACCATTGACCGACATCCCTGTGTGAGACCGCGAAACGATCATCCCCATCCCAAATGTCGTCGAGATCGTCCTCAAACAGAAGCGGGCCGTGTGTCACCGATCCATCGGCAACCTCTGCTTCCACCGTCGTGAAACCACGATCGTACGGCTCCGGCGTTGTGTCTGACAAGAGAATACCTTCCACTGACGGCGTCGTCACCGGAGGACTACCGGCGAATTCATCCCGGAACGGATTCGTCATCAGTTGGCACCCGCCTCCTACCAAGACCACAACACCCGCCACGAGACCACGCATCACGACACCATACGCCGAAGACACCGGGTCGGTGTGGTGACAGATTCTGACATTACTACTATTGGCGATCGATCGCATAATTGGGAGCCTCTTTAGTAATGGTGACGTCATGAGCGTGGGATTCCGCCGCCCCGGCACCGGTGATCCGACAAAACTGCGCCCCGCGCTGGAGATCGGCGATCGTGGCCGCTCCACAATAACCCATTCCCGACCGAAGCCCGCCGACCAGTTGGTACACGAATTCTGAAAGAGGGCCTCGATAGGGGACACGCCCCTCCACCCCCTCCGGCACGAGCTTCCCCCTGGCGGAATCGGACTTCTGGCCGTATCGGTCGGCCGAACCCTTAACCATAGCGCCGAGAGAGCCCATACCCCGGTACGTCTTAAACCGACGCCCCTGCCAAGTGACCTCCTCGCCGGGTGCTTCCTCCAGCCCCGCGAAGAGCGATCCCAGCATGACACAACTGGCACCGGCCGCTATCGCCTTGGTGACATCACCGGATTGCCGGATGCCGCCATCGGCAATCACGGGCACTCCGGCAGAAACGGCCACGGAGGCCACACTCATAACGGCCGTCAACTGCGGCACGCCCACGCCGGACACGATGCGCGTCGTGCAGATGCTGCCCGGACCAATACCGACTTTGATAGCGTCCACGCCTGCATCCACCAGATCCTTGGCGGCTTGGGCCGTAGCGACATTTCCGGCCACAATCTCGATCTCGAAATCACGACGGAGGCGTTGCACCGTCTCGATCACATTGTCTGAGTGTCCGTGGGCCGTATCGACCACGATCACATCGACGCCGCTGTCGATCAGCGAGCCCACACGTTCATAATCGTGAACCCCGACGGCCGCCCCAACGCGGAGCCGACCACGCTCATCTTTACAGCTTATGGGAAAATGCATGCTCCGCTCAATGTCGCGCATGGTGATCAACCCGACCAGGTGATCGTCACCCTCGACCAGCAACAGCTTCTCGACCTTGGCCCGCTTTAGAATCTGGCTGGCCTGTTCGAGCGTGGTGTCCGGCGGACCGGTGACCAAATCGCGGGACTTCATCACATCGCGAACTTTGAGGTCCTCTCGCTCGAGGAATTTCATATCGCGCCGCGTGAGAATGCCGACCAGACGGTGATCCGTATCCACAATCGGAATCCCGGAGATGTTCTGAAGCGACATCAGTTGGTTGACTTCGCTGATCGGAGCATCCGGACCGAGCGTTACCGGATCTAGAATCACACCGCTCTCGGAACGCTTGACCTTGTGAACCTCCCGGCACTGCGTCTCGATCGGTAGGTTTTTGTGGATGATGCCGATGCCACCTTCCTGAGCCAGGGCAATCGCCAGCCGTGACTCGGTGACCGTATCCATGGCCGCAGATACCAGCGGAATGTTCAGCGTAATATGCCGCGAAAACCGCGCACTCACATCAATGGTATCGGGGAGAACCGAAGAACGACGTGGCAACAGCAAGACATCATCGAACGTCAGCGCCAGGGGTATTGGCGACGAGCGATCCGGTGCCTTCGAGGCTTCGGCTTCGTCCATGAGCGCGGTAACCTTTCCCGTGTGCATCTTGCAATAGGTACGACATCGGACCGGGTTCGTCAAGTCAACGAAGATTGCCTGCATCCCGAGAGGTGCAGATTCTTTTTGACACCTATGCGGGTGCCCCATTCTTCGGGTACTCCCGAAGGGTGGGGAACGGACTGCGCATGCAAGACTCCGTTCCCCACCCTTCGTGTCACCGAACATCTGTGCTTGTACGCGGCATGTTTTGTAGTGACACGAAGAATGGGGCACCCCCAGCGGATGTGGCCATTCTTTTTGACAAAGGGGCTCGTAGCCGGAATGGACCCTAACTCTTGACCACGGAACGAAGGTCTGCCGCTGCCGAAAGGGGGCGATCCTGTGAGGTCCGCAGCGCGACGATTTCAGGTGTCAAAAGATATCGTGCCCCAACCCGAGCGTTATCGTAGGTTTTGCAGAATATCGAAAACGCAGGACAAGATGGGACACATTGACAGGGCTTGACTGTGACACCTTGGCGAGCGTGCTGCTATCCCGTTGGCTCACGGTCGAAGGGGTTAGCGTGTCAGCAGTCGTCCGAAGAACCCGCGTTCTTCCTTGGCCGGTTCGACAGGCACTTGCGCGCCGGATTTGGAGAGGATCTGCGTCGCGATTTTTCGGATCGCCGTGCGTACCGGATTCCGCTCGTCGAGTGTGGCGATCGGACGACCAAAGTCGATGGAGCGAGCCACAAACTGATAGTCGTTGGGAATCGTGGCGTAGACGGATTTGTTGATGGCGGCCTCGACATCTTTGGTGGCTACACGTCCCGATCGGCCATCACATCGGTTGAGCAACACCTCGACCCGATCCTCCGGCAGACCCAGCCGAACCAGGGCTTCCACATAGCGACCCGTGTTTCGGATGTTCGGGACCAGTAGTTGACACACCACGAGCACCATATCGGCTTGGCGAAGAATGGACGATGTCCGATGGTTCAGCTCGTTGGGAAGGTCGATGATGATGTTTTCGTATGTCGTGGCCAGTCGCTCGATGATTCGGTGCATCACGTCCGGCGTGAACATCTCTTCCTGGTCCAATGCCTTCGGGCGAGACAACAGTGCCACATTGTTGGGCAATTCCGTGGCCGTCGACTCGATCAGCGATCGATCAAGACGAGACACACTGTCAGCCAGATCGAACAACGTGTATTTGGGGTCGCAATCAAAGTTCATCGCACAGGCGCCAAACTGTAGGTCGCAATCGACCAACGCGCACGGACGGTCTGAGGCCTTACCAATCTCCATCGCAAGATTGCACGCGATGGACGTGGCACCGGATCCGCCGCTCGGACTGACCACGCAGATACAACGGCTTTTGACGGAACTCGATAGACGCTTGGTGGCCAATTTCCCGATGGCCTGGGCGAGATCAAGGGGGTCTATCGGTTCACACACAAACTGATCACAACCGGCACGCATCGGCTCCAGTATAGACTTCGGATCGGTCTGGTGGCTTACAGCCAATAAGGCCGTGCTGGGGTAGCTCGTGGAGACCTGTTCGATCACCTCCACTACTGCCGCGGGGTTCGGATCGAGGTGGAAAAACACCACGTTGGCGTCATCATTCTCCAAGACCGCCGCCAACTCCTCCGGAGACGACACTTCAGCGGCAAGGCGAACAAAATTGAGACCACCAATATGACCCAGGAGTTCCTGCGAGGATTCCGGGTCGAGGTTATAAAGGCAGATATGCAACAAGTTACTCATAGGCTCTTTGCCATCGCTTACATCTATGGGGGCCCCCGCATACCTCTGGCGCTCGGCCCCCCGAACCGCGTATTAACTACGTCTCTATCGGAGCTACGGACGTGGGAGTTTGGGTATGGACCCGGATTCCACGGCTCACTATCGGACGCCAAGCCCGAAAGACTACAAACACGCCGCTGCAGCCGCTACGGCTATTTCCGCCCGTTTTCGGATCGCAATGAAATTCCGCTCCGCCAGATCGGAGGGCACAAAGAGCGACCGTACGAGACCGACACCGAAGCAACCCGCCCGCAGATAGTCCTCCACGTTATCGGGCGTCACCCCGGCCGTGGGAAACAGTTTGAGGTGAGGAAGCGGGCCCAGTACGGACTCAATGTACCCGACGCCACCGGCCGGCGCAGGAAACACCTTGACCATGTCAGCCCCGAGCCGATGGGCGGTCTCCATCTCAGTGGGGGTGGCCGCACCGGGAATCACCGGAACATCCAGCGCGTCCGCTTCGGCGATGACCGCGGCATCCACAATCGGCGAGACCAGAAAACGCGCCCCTGCGCCAACGGCCTGGCGTGCCAACTCCGGTGACATCACTGTGCCAGCCCCGACCAGTAGATGGGCCTGGTCCGCGAATTGACTGATGAGATCACAAGCACCTGGGGTGGTGAGGGTGAATTCAACAATCCGCAGCCCGCCGTCAACGGCCGCCTGCATCGCATCACCCGCCAGTCGCTGATCCCGGGTCCGTATGATGGCGCTGACCCGCCTCGTCTCAAAAACCGCCAAGGTGTCGCGTTTCATCGCATACCTCCCCTACCAACCGCGCCCTCGATAAGAGTATCGGACGGCCGTTTGATCCCACCCGTCCCACCCGGTGACCGCCCGAGCCCAATCACGACTTGACGGTCCGGGACATCCCCCCGCCGTCTTGATATACTAACGCGAGCTGGGGGAGATGCGAATATCGACGTCGACGGCACGACGCCATCTAACCAGCGTACTGACGATACGGACGACAAACATGACACGCGAACTCCAAAAGTGGATGTGGATCTGCAGCCTAACTTGTCTCACAGTCGCCTTCGTTGGCTGCAAAAAAGATGAGGTCAAACAGAGTGCGGTTGGCGCGCCTGCGCCCGCGCCTGTGCCCGCGTCTGTGCCTGATGTCACACGCGCCATCACGGAGCTATCTCAGGCCTGGGACAAAGTCACATCGTTTTCCGGCACGATTCACACCGAACTCGGACAAGCCATCGAGCGCGAAGGCCGAACCATTGGCGAGGGCACGTACGACCTACTTCAGACGGATGGCGGGGTAAAAATCCGCTTCGAGCTTAGCAATACCCTTTACATCGAAACAGGTTGGGAGAACAGAGCTCAGCTTGCCACGGCCGAAATCCTTTCGTGGGTCACCGACGGTGCCGTAATGTATCAGTCGACTCAGCAGGCCAAAAAATACCACAAGGTGATTAAGACGCGATCGAATCCGGATGCGATTCTTCAAATGATAGCGCCCATCGTCCTGCGAAAGCTAGCCTCGGGCAATACGCTGACACTGCTTCCGGACGAAGTCATCGACGGGAAAAAAGTCACCGTGATCCAGGCGTTACCAACCAACGGCACTTGGACTGAAACACACTATTTCGACAAGGAAACCGGGATCAGAGTGAAACACATTGAACTCGACAAAAACGGGAAGCAGACGTACCTTCTCACACTCACCGATCTCAAAACCAACGTCGAGTTCGAGGATGATCATTTCACTTTTGAAGTACCGGAGGGAGTGGAATTGATCGACAAGACCAAGGAGTAACCACCACAACCACCGCCCGCGTGATGCTCACGCTACCGGATCAGCGCCGTCTCCACCCAGTTGAAACGGTCCTGAATGTCACCGTTTTCACCAAAATCGGTCACCAACTCGACCCGGTTGGCCCGCGTCACATCCACCCGAACAGGACCGAACAATGTCCCGCGACGAACACCTGGCTGAGCAAACCGACGCTGACCATCCACTAGAATCCGCACGTCGATATTCGCAAACGGTCCACTGTGGTCATCCATTCCGAATTGCGTCACAAGCTCACGATAACGCCCGCGCAGGTCATACGTAATCCTCGTTCGACCGTGTACGCCGATACCATGTTCGAACGTCTCTCCGGCCACCACCATCGGCTCGCCCAGCACGTTTCGGTCCACGGCAATAGCCCAATCGAGCCCCCACATGGATGTGTGTTCAAAACTGATCGGCCGGTGCGATGGCAGCCACTCCCACAAGCCCCCTACAAAATCCAGCGCCACGACGCGCTGCGTTTCAATCTGTACCGCCGGACCCGCGTGCAAGCGAGCTTTGAGGGTCGCATCACGCCAATCGACCGCCGACATCGCTAAGCGTCCACTGCTCCGTAGCGTCACGATGACATGCGGTTCCTTCCATGGG
>JAJRSP010000242.1 GCA_024278775.1 Planctomycetota bacterium | reverse complement strand
TCTTGATTAGAGCCATGCGGTCTTTCGCCTCGCGGGGATTGGCCGGTCACTCTGGTGCCGCGCAGGCTGAAACCTGTGGATCAGGAGTATGTCCGGCATCACGGAGTTCATCGGATGACCGCGTGACGCGACGCTTCAGCGCGAAACCATTCGACGAACCGCGCGAGCCCCGTAGTCATGTCCGTCTTTGGCTGAAAGCCCAGGTCGAGCGCGGCGGCCGAGACATCGGCAAAGGTGCGGCGCACGTCACCCGGTTGCAGCGGTTTTCGATCCACCCGCGCCTTCTTATCCAGTGCGGTTTCCAATGCCGCGATCAGATCACTCAACGCGATCGGCTGCGATTCGCCCAGGTTGTAGAGGTGATAGCCTTCGCAGCGGTCGATCGCTCGCATGGTGCCGTCAATGATGTCGTCGATATAGGTGAAATCGCGTTCCATCGTACCATCACCGAAGACGGGGATCGGCTGCTGCGATTCGATCAGCCGCGTGAACTTGTGGATGGCCAGGTCCGGCCGTTGCCGCGGCCCGTACACCGTGAAAAAACGAAGGCAGGTCGTCGGAATGTGGTACAAATGGTGGTATGTATGACAGAGTAGCTCCCCGGTTTTTTTGGTGGCCGCGTAGGGGGAGATCGGGTGGTCCACGGGATCGGTTTCCGCGAAGGGCACCTTCTTGTTATTGCCGTAGACGCTGGAGCTACTCGCGAAAATGAGCTTACAGGAGCCGGCCAGCCGACACGCCTCCAGAATGACGAGCGTGCCGTGGACGTTGACATCCTCATAGAGCAGGGGTTGTTCGATGGAGGGTCGGACACCGGCGCGGGCGGCCAGATGAACCACGACGTCTACATCACCCGCGGCGACGACACGGTTAACGCAATCGGTGTCTCGTATGTCACCCTCGACGAGTTCAAAAGAGGTGTGATTGAGGGCGGCGATCAGGTTGCGGCGCTTCACGCACGGATCGTAAAAATCATCAAAACTGTCGAGTGCGGTGACATAGTGCCCGGCGCGTAACAGCGCTTCGCACAGGTGTGATCCAATAAAGCCGGCGGCACCTGTCACTACGATTTTCATGATTACATCGCCTTCAAAGATGCCGGAGGGTCCATTTCTTTTGAAGCGGGGGACACGATTCAACCGCAGGTCGGGCTATTGCCTGACATTCCCACACGGAGGCGTCGGGCGATGCCTATCCTACGTCTCCGTGGCCCGACATTCACACACCAGTCGATATGTCGTCGGGCAGTGCCCGGCCCGCTCATATGACCGGTGCCACCATTTGTCATATTCACTACTTCGGCGAGATGCTCGGGCGACCGACGCAGGAATAATGGAACCCGTGGTTGGCCACCTGCTTCGGTTCAAACAGATTTCTTCCGTCGAAGATGATCCGTTGCTTCATCATCTCACCCATACGATCGAAATCGGCGGTTCGAAACGTCGACCACTCCGTAAAAATCACGAGGGCATCCGTCCCCCGTAACACTTCGTAGCCGTCCTCGCACATGGTCACGCGATCACCCAATGCCCGCGATGCGTTCTCCATCGCTTCCGGATCGTGGGCGCGAACCGTAATCCCCGCGTCGAGAAACATCTGGATGGCATCGATCGCCGGTGCCTCCCGCACGTCGTCGGTCTGTGCCTTGAACGCCAAGCCCCATACCGCCACCGTGGTCGTCGAGCAGTCCTTTCCAAAATAATCGATCACCCGCTGGGCAAACAGACGCCGCTGCCGCTGGTTGGTCACGTCCACGGCCTCGGTAATGGACATCGTTTGATCGACCTGTCGACCCATGTGCGCGAGCGCGGTAACGTCCTTCGGAAAGCATGATCCGCCGTATCCCACACCGGGATACAAAAACGCACTGCCGATACGCACGTCCGATCCGATACCGCGGCGCACGGATTCCACGTCGGCACCGTACCGTTCACAAAGACACGCCACCTCATTCATAAACGATATTTTCGTAGCGAGCATCGCGTTGGCGGCGTATTTGGTCATCTCGGCGCTGGCCGGATCCATCACGAAAATCCGTTCGTTACGCCGCATAAAACTTCCGTAAATCTCTCGCATGATCTCTACTACAGCGGGCGAGTCCGAGCCGATGACCACACGATCAGGACGCATGAAGTCCTCCACCGCGGCCCCCTCTTTCATGAACTCCGGGTTGCTCACATAGTCAAACGGGTGGTCCGTTTTGCGGGCAATCACCTCCATCACCTTGGCGTGCGTGCCAACCGGAACGGTGCTCTTGTTGACTATGACACGATACCCATCCATGGCCTCGGCGATGGCACCGGCCACGTCGAGCAGCGCGGAGATGTCGGCCGATCCGTCTTCGCGTGGCGGGGTGCCGACCGCGGTGAAAACCGCTCGTGAGCGTTTGACCGCGTCGGCGAGGTCCGTGGTAAACTCCAAGCGAGAGGCCTTGACGTTACGCTCGACGAGTTCCTTAAGCCCTGGTTCGAAAATCGGTATCTCACCGTGTTTGAGCTGGGCGATTTTCCGTTCGTCGCAATCAACACAAATAATCCGGTGACCGCTATCGGCAAAGCACACGCCGGCGACCAGTCCGACGTAACCGGTTCCCACCACAGACATATCCATACGAGATTACTCCTGAAGACGGCAGCCCGCGTTACACCGTGGTCATCGCGAGTTCCTGCGACGAAGCGGATTCCCTGACCGATTCCGTCATGATGATATCCACAATACGCTCGGCGGCGGTGCCATCCCATAGCGCGGGAATCTTTGGCGCAAAGTTACGTTCCCGAACGACGTCGGCAAACGCCGCGAGTATCGCCTCCGGGTCGGAACCGGTCAGGCGGTTGGTACCCTCGCTGATTGTAATCGGGCGCTCGGTATTGTCTCTCAGCGTGAGACACGGCACGCCCAAGATCGTCGTTTCCTCCTGGATGCCGCCCGAATCAGATAACACGACCGCAGAGTGTACGGTGAGTTTCATAAAATCCAAGTACCCCAGCGGCTCCACGAGACGCAAACCCGGTAGCTGATCGACGCGGTCCTGCAACCCGAGCTTAGCGAGGCTATGTCGCGTTCTTGGGTGGATCGGAAAGACGACGGGCATGTGGGCCGTGATCGTTTTCATCGCGTCGAGGATGCCGGAGAACACCCGTACGTCGTCGACGTTGCTCGGACGGTGGAGCGTCATTACCGCGTAGCGGCGCGGGGTCAGCCCGAGTTGCGTGAGAATAGTTGATTCCTCCGCACGGCTGCGGGCTTTCATCAACGTGTCGATCATCACATTGCCGACGTGGTACACGCGATCGTCGGGGATACCTTCGCGGCGGAGGTTGGTCAGGCCGCTCGGCTCGCTCACAAACAGCAGATCGCTGATGGCGTCGGTCAGGATACGGTTGATCTCCTCGGGCATGGCGCGATCACCGCTGCGCAGACCGGCCTCCACATGGGCGACCTTGATCCCAAGCTTCACCGCGACCAAGGCACAGGCGATGGTGCTGTTGACGTCCCCAACCACCACCACCCAGTCGGGTTTCTCCCGCAGACAAACCGGCTCGAACGCCCTCATGATGTCACCCGTCTGAACCGCGTGCGAGGCGGAACCGACCTCAAGATTGACGTCGGGCTTGGGGATGTGAAGATCACCGAAGAAAAGCTCGCTCATGCCTTTGTCGTAATGCTGGCCGGTATGAACGAGCAGTGTGTGTACGTCCCCACACTGGGCGAAGGCCTCGACAAGCGGAGCGATCTTGATAAAGTTCGGCCGGGCACCGCAAACACAGCAGATTGTGAGTGGTCGAGCCATTTTCGGTACTTGTCGCCCCCTATTATCGCTCCTAGTGAGCGCACACACGCCATCTGACCGATGGTCTCCCATATTATCGACCCCAAAGCGGTGGGTCTGCAATGAGACGCTCGATATGTCCGAAGCCGTGGACTTTGCGTCTGTGCGGTGACGGTGCGAAGGAGGTTTTTCATGTTCGTATGGGATTCGATCATCGCCATTCTGGCGATCATGCTCGCGATACTGTTTTCCGTGGCGTAGTCGGCGTCGCAGGGTGCCATGATCCCGATGACATCGGGAATGGCTCTGCCTCCCGTTCGCCGCACTTGCACGGTCGGTGCCGTCGCGCCACAATCCTGCGCGATGACCAAGACAAGACCCCACAAAGCCGGCGTGAAGAAGATGTTGCCGCTACGCTGGTGGACACCGGTTCGCTGGGCGGATCAGGTGCTGACAAGCCCGCTGGTGCTGCTCAACGATCATGCCTGGCTGGAGAAAAAGGCGGCCGCCAACGCCCTGGAGCTGCTGAACCGCTGGCCGGAGCCGAATCCGCCGGTGAACTGGGTCACGGCCATGACCACCATCGCCCGTGATGAGGTCGAGCATCTGGCCGTGGTGACTCGGCTGCTCGCTTGCCGAGGGGGACACCTCAAGAAGCAGCATCGCTGCCCCTATGCGGCTGACCTGCGTGCGTTGGTTCGGCTGGGTCGCGGGCCGGAGGAGCTGATGGATCGGTTGATGATTAGTGCGTTGATTGAGGCGCGATCGTGCGAGCGGTTTTCCATACTGGCCGGCCGCTGCGAAGACCCGGTGCTGGCCAAACTCTACGGCGGACTGTACGCCTCCGAAGCGGGGCATTACAAGCAGTTTATCGACCTCGCCTATTCACTTCCCGGCGTCACCGGCGTCGACGAGCGATGGGATACGATCCTCGATGAAGAGGTCCGCGTCATCACCTCGCAACCGATCGGCCCGGCCATGCACAGCGGCGTGGCGTAGCTGTTTCAAGCCCGTAAGAGGCGTTTTCTCTCGTTCGCCGTTTTTTTTTCGATAATGTCCAAATTTTCTCGTGATTCTTGCCTCGGATTCTTTTATACTCGCCTCGTTGCGGCGATGATGACCGCCAACGAGGAGGAAGAAACATGTCCACTCGCACCTATCCGGTTTCTGCTTGCGCGGTGTTGGTGTTTTTGCTTGCGGTACCGGTCTCTGGACAGACGGTGTGGCGTGTCGACGGCGCGGCCACCGGTCCGGGACACGACGGCGCGAGCTGGTGCGGGGCTTTCCAAACCCTGGATGAGGCGCTCGGCGTGGCCGGACCCGGAGATGTTATCCGTGTGGCCGATGGGGGCTACGCGCCGAACCCGACCGGGCTGGCCAACCCGCGTGATGCTACGTTTACACTGGTAACGGGTGTCACCATAGAAGGCGGCTACGCCGGCTGCGGCGCGGCCGATCCCGACAATCGCGACGTTGTCGCCTTTGCCACGATCCTCACCGGCGATGTGTCCGGCAACGATCCGGCGGACGAGTGGTTCTACCAAGGGTGTTGCAACCACACCTTTGCGCCTGGTTGCCCGGATCAGAGCTGCGCCGGTGTGGTCTGCGCGGTGCAACCACAATGCTGCACTCTTAGTTGGCAGAGCGTGTGCGTCACACTCGCGGAGTCGCTCTGTGGTTCGCTCTGCGCAACCAAGGACGACAACAGCTATAGCGTTGTCAGCGCGATCGACGTATCGGTCACATTGGATGGCGTCACGATCGAGCGTGGGGAGGCCAACTCCGGTGCGTTGTTGCTGGACGATACGACGCTCGGCGGCGGCGTGTTCGCGTCGGGTGGAAGTTTGACGCTGGCGAACTGCCTGATTCGAGACAACCACGCCAACGTGCTCGGTGGCGGGATACGCATGGACGGCGGCTCGCTGTCGCTGACTGATTGCACTTTTGACAATAACCTAGCTACCGCTTTCAACGCCGAGGGCGGTGGTCTGGGAGGCGGTTTTTACATGGAAAACGGGGATGTTGGTGTATCCGCGTGCCGTTTCACCGATAACCTTTCCGGCGATGGCGGCGCGATTCGTATTGTAAGCGGTGGCGGATCGATCGAGTCGTCGTTGTTTACAGGTAACTGGTTCGATGCAATCTCGTTGCATCAAAGCAGCCCGGCGATTCGTGACTGTGACCTGCTCGGCAACGGTGCGGGTTTTGTTCTGAACAGTTTCTCCAGCCCGACCATCACCAATTGTCGCATTATCGGCAACCTCGGCACCGGCTTGAAATGTGGGGCGGTGAGTGAGCCGGTGATGACCAACTGTATCGTCGCAAACAACATTTCGGGTGGTACGGGGGGAGGCGTTAGTTGCGGTTCATCCTGCGCTCTACAGATTATCAACACCGCGATCGTTCAAAACTTTGCGTTCGGAAAGGGAGGCGGAGTGTATGTCACGAGCAGCGCCACATCGAAGATTGTGAATTCATTGGTATGGGGGAATTCGGCAGATACAGAGGGCCAACAGATTTTCCTGCGACCGAGCACGAACTTCCCCTCATCAGTTGAAGTCGTGACGACCATTCTGGAAGGCGGGATGGCCAGTGTTGAGGGAGACGGCACGGTCGTCTGGGGCGTTGGAAATATCGACGCGGATCCGAACTTCATGGACCCGGACGGCCGAGACGACGTGCCCGGTACGCTCGACGACGACTACCGCCTGGGCGCATCCTCTCCCGCCATCGACGCGGGCGACAACGCGCTGGTGCCGGTGGGTGTCACTACGGACCTCGTCGGTAACGCCCGCGTCCACGACGGTGACGGGGACGGCGTCGCCACAGTGGACATGGGTCCGCTCGAAGTGGTCGTACCGATCCCCGCAGTTTCCGCGTGGGGTCTCATTGTGTTTTCACTTTCGCTCGCCGCCACCGGCACGGTGCTGGTGCGAAGGCGGGGAGGAGGCACCTTATCTACGGAGGTACATCATGACACGCGTGCGAACGAGACTTGTAAAGGGGGGGTATTTTGCTTCCTGACTTTATCCGTCGCTCCCGGCGAAACGGCACTCGGGCAGACCGTCCGTAGTGGTGCATTACAGGCAGTTTATCGACCTCGCCTATTCACTTCCTGGGGTCACCGGCGTCGACGAGCGCTGGGATACGATCCTCGATGAAGAGGTCCGCGTCATCACCTCGCAACCGGTCGGCCCGGCCATGCACAGCGGCGTAGCGTAGAGACATTGCCCGCTCCCCGGCGCACCATCTGCATGGCACGGTTCTCGCGCGCGTGACCATGTTTCTGTATTTCTACACCCGCTGCACAGGATGTCTCTGGTATCGATCGGGACTACCGCGCGGGGGTGAGTCAGTTGCTTCTTTGCCTTGTCACCAGGAGCGATTCCGCAGAAAATGCCAAGAGCCCCAGCCAAATCAAACTGAAGCTCATCGCATGGGCACGCTTGAACGGCTCTCCAAATACCAGCACGGCCAGCAAGAACTGCATGGACGGGGCGATGTATTGCAGAAAGCCCAGTGTGGAAAGCTTGAGCCGCCGCGCCGCGTTGGCGAACCAGAGCAGCGGCGCGGCCGTAACGACCCCGCCCACCGAAAGCAACGCGTCCGTTTGCCATGAGATATGCTCAAACGCAAGCTCACCCCGGATACCGAGAAAGATCAGGTACCCCACCGCCAGCGGCCAGAGCAGCGTCGTCTCAAACGTCAACCCCGTCAGGGCATCCACGCCGACCGTCTTGCGGAGCAAACCGTACATCCCGAACGAAAACGCCAGCACCAGCGCAATCACGGGAAGCTCTCCCATGCTCAGCGTCAGGTAGGTCACGCCGGAAGCGGCCAGCGCCACGCTCACCCACTGCCAGGGTCGAAGCCGCTCGTGCAACACGACATACCCCAGCAGCACGTTGACGAGCGGGTTGATAAAGTAGCCGAGGCTCGCCTCCATCAGATGCCCATGACCCACGGACCAGATGAACACGAACCAGTTCACCGCGATCAGTCCCGTCGTCGCGATGAGCGTGATCAGCGTGGGACGATGGCGCAGCGCCTTCAGCGCGGTGCCCCACTTCCCATGAAAACGCATGAGCAACCCGAGCAACACCGCCGCTCCGGCCACCCGGTGGGCCAGGACTTCAAACGCATCGACATGGGCCAAGGCCTTAAAGTAGAGCGCGACCACACCCCACCAGGTGTACGCGGCCACACCATACAACACCCCGGCGCGAGCGCGAGCCACCTCGGCGGGTGAGACGGACTGGCTCACGCCTCGTCACGCGTGATGTGGTATTTTTTGATCCGGTATCGAAGGTTGTCGCGGCTGATATTGAGAGCTCGGGCTGCGGCTGATTGATTCCAGTGATTCTCGCGCATCGCCTCGACGATCACCGCCCGCTCATTCGCATGAAGCCCGCGCTGGGCCGCGCCCGGACGGCGTTCCCCCAGCGTGACGATCTCCGACGGTAGATGAGCCGGCACCACAACGGGACCATCCGCTAGCAATACCGCCCTTTCGATCACATTGGCTAGCTCCCGGATGTTCCCCGGCCAATCGTACGCGGCCAACAGCGCGATCGCATCATCGGCCACGCCGGCCACCTCCACCCCCACCTCGAAGCCCGACTCCCTGGCGAAATGCTGGGCCAGCGCCGGGATGTCATCTCGACGATCACGAAGCGGCGGCAGACGGATCGGAAACACGTTGAGCCGGTAGTAAAGATCGTCGCGGAACTTCCCGTCTTTGATGAGTTGTTTGAGATCTCGATTCGTCGCGGCCATCACCCGCACGTCGCAAGATATAGTGTCCGTCCCGCCGACGCGCGTAAACGCCCGCTCTTGCAGCAGTCGCAGCAGCTTCACCTGAGTGGACGCAGAGATGTCGCCGATCTCATCGAGAAACAGCGTGCCCTCATCGGCCAACTCAAACCGACCGATTCGACGAGCCACGGCCCCCGTAAAGGCCCCCTTTTCATGCCCGAACAGCTCGCTTTCCAAAAGCGACTCAGGCAGCGCGGCACAATTCACCGCGACGAACGCCCCGCTCGCTCGCGACGACGCATTATGAATGTATTTGGCGAGCACCTCTTTCCCCGTACCGGTCTCCCCTTCGAGCAGGACCGTCGCCTGCGTCGGGGCCACCTTGTCGGCCAGCTCCAGCGTCTCGCGAAACGGCTTCGCACTGCCGATGATCGTCGACGTGCCCAAAACCGAGCCGCGAAGCGCCTCGGTCTGACGGCGCAGGCTAAGATGCGTCTGGGCGTTGCGCGCCCCCACGGCCGCCAGATTGGCAAAGACTTTGAGAAGCTGCAGATCCGCTGCCTCGAAAGTGCCGTCCGTTCGATTCAAGACTTCCACCACGCCCACGGTCCGATCGCGATGAACCATCGGGGCGGCCATCAACCCGCGCGTCTCAAACTGGCTTTGCTCGTCAATCCCTTTGAAAAAATCCGGATCCTGCGACACGTCCACGATGTTTTCCGGCTCACCGGTTTCGAGCACGTGCCCCGCGATGCCGAGGTTCGCATCAAACGACTTCCCCATGAGGTCCGCACTCCGCTCGCCGTGAGCAGCCGCAAACACCAGCCGGTGCCGCAGTCGATCGTACGTCAGCACGCAGGCGGCCTCCGCTTTCAACACCGCCGCCGCACGCTGGGCGATGGTCTCCAGCACCTCGTTCAGATCAAGCGTGGAGTTGATCGCCGCCGAAGCCTCGGCCAGCGCCTGGAGCGACTCCGGCGGAAAACTATGTGATGCCAGATCCATCATGAGGCAAAACGCCTATGCCGCGAACGATCCGCAGCCATCTACGGTAAAATCTCTACGCTGTCGCCGATCCGCAACACGGAAAAAAGTTCCTCGATGTGCTCGTCCGCCAGCGCGACGCAACCGCCGGTCCAGTCGGTCCCACGACGATGCCCGTGCAAGCCGATCCCCCCACCCATCGCACTACGCCAGTCGGGACGACGTCCCTCGTTGGCTGCGTCGAGCAGGCTCAGCGCGTCTCCGGAAGAAAGCAGCCCATCACGAAGACCAACCACCACGGCCTCCGGATCAGGAAAGCTGATACCGAGAAATCTATGATAGGGGCTGTCGGCGTTCTTCGTGACAATCCGAAAATGGCCTTCCGGCGTCCGTCCGTCTCCGGCCACTCGTTTCTGACCGATCGGAGCGGTCCCAAGATCAACCGGGTAAGTTCTCACAAGCGAATCACCGTCGAACAGCAGCAGCGACCGGGCGGATTTAAGCACCACTACCCGCGGTGAATCGACGCACCATACCGCTGACTGTGATTCAAGCTTGGATCCACCAACGGCTAGCCCAAACGAGGCGGCAACGCCAAACACCCCTAAACCCGCCACGAAGGCGGCAAGACACCGTCGAACATCGAAATGCGGATCGGCCCAAGCCTGTCGCACAGGTTCCTCCCACGCCGTGCCATCATCGCCACAAACGCCGAAAGCGGCGGTGGCAACAGCCGAAGGATCAGAAAAAACCGATAATCACACCCAAAAGGTGTAAAAAAATGGACTTCGGACCCGCGAACCATTGCGCCACGGCGGCGTAAGGATACAATGAGGGTGTGAATGCGCCAACGGATGAGCAATTGCTGGCAGACTACGTACGCGGCGACGAGGCGGCTTTTGAGTTGCTCGTGCGTCGCTATGTGCGAGAGTTGCACCTGTTCGCGATGCGGTTCACCAACGACGCGCCCGCGGCGGACGACATCGTTCAGGATACGCTCGTGCAGTTGCACACTTCGGCCGAAAAGTTTGATCCGAAACGGCGTTTCAAACCCTGGCTGTTTACGATTACCGCGAACAAGGCCCGGGATTACCTCCGGCGGAGAACACGGCGACGAGAAGTACCCATCGACGCCCCGACCGGCTCCGATACGTCAGACGGACAGCGGTTTGTCGAGCTGTTTGAAACGGACTCCGTCGCCCCGGACGAAGACCTGCTGGTCGAGGAGAAACGCCGACTCGTAAGGCGAGTCATCACGGAAATGCCGACCAAACTCAGCGAGGTGCTGATTCTCGCTTATTACCATCGGCTGCCGTACCGAGATATTGGGGAGATCGTGGATGTGCCGCTCGGCACCGTAAAGAGTCGGCTGCATTCGGCCGTCGCCCACTTTGGAACGCATTACCGACTCGCCGCAGCTGAGTTGGAACAGGATGGGTCGGCATCGTAACAACGGTGCCCCCTTGGGTATGGCGTGGGGGATGTCGCAAAGACACACAAGAGGAATCGTGATCGTATGAACGAGGATCGAACGACGCCCGAAGAACTCTTGCTTGATCTGCATCTCGATCAGCTTGACGATGAACAGCGCGTCTGGATCGAGGAAGCGCTTCGGAAGGATGCCGCGCTTCGGGAAAAAAACCAGCGCCTCGGCCGCATCCTCCAACCCCTCGATAGCTGGCAACCACCCACGGCCGCCGACCGTCTGGCGGATCGGATTCTCGGCCACATTCGCAACCGGCAAGGCGTTCTCGGGAAAAACGACGGAACCGAGCTGCCTGGACAGACCATCGTTAAGATGCAACCCGAATCGAGCGAATCCTACCGCCCGAGGTTCCTGCCGATTCGCGATCTGTTGGCTGCGGCCGCATGCCTGTTGCTGCTGGTCGGTGTGTTTGTTCCCGGATTGTCCACGGTACGCGCGCGTTCGCAGCGGGCGGCCTGCGCCAACAACCTCGGCTCCATCTTTCGCGGCACGTCGATCTACCAGGAGACCTTCCACGGCTCCCTCCCCTATGCGGGGCAGACCCGCCGCGCGGTCTGGCTGCCGTCCTCCGACCGTAGCCGCCCCTTCGCCTCCAACAGCCGCCACAGTTATCTGCTTGTCAAAGGCGGCTATGGACCCACCGCGAAACATTTTATCTGTCCCGCGGACGAGGGGGCCGTCCCCATGGAGGTTGACGACTTCACGACCCGCACAGACTTTGCTCGGGCGGCCAACATCAGCTACGACGCGCTGAACCTCCGCACCGGCGATCGCCTGGGCGAAAGCGTGAACCTCCATCCGCGGCGTTCGCTGGTCTACATGGGCGACCCGAACCCCCTGTTTACGAGAGCCAGGTTCAACCCCGCTGTCAACGCCGACACCGCGAATTCCCCCGCGCATGGCCGCCGCGGGCAGACCGTGCTCACGCTCGACGGCTCTACGCGATGGCTCCGGTCTCCGCTCGTGGGTCCGCAAGGTGACAACATCTGGCTCGCGGGAACGATTCGCCGCTACACGGGCTCCGAATCACGAAGCGGTGCGGATGACGTTCAGCTCATCCCCGGATTACCGGCCACCGACCCGGATATCACCCCGTAGGACCACGTGTCACCGCGGGGAAAGACCTCGATGAGGCCGTAGTACCCAAGTTTCACCACTATGGCGACTATGATATCGCTCCCCGAGCCGCCTGCGTTAGAGCATTCTACGTTATTGTGTAGCGTCATAGCCGCATCCCTGGAAGAAACCATGGCAGTCGTCAGGCGTGACCGAGCGTAGCGCGTCACCAATGGCCTTGAAAAGCGCTCGGCGCGTTCTCGCGGCGGTCCCCCGT
>JAJRSP010000011.1 GCA_024278775.1 Planctomycetota bacterium | reverse complement strand
CCGGGACCATGATCGGCAAGCGTTCGACACGACGCCGCTGTGCGGGGCCTGCGAAGAGTGGCACCGGCCCTAAAACCCACCCGATTGAAAAACTGGGTCACTGTAAATATATTTCTTGCATTCGAACTTCCGAAAACGTAGAATAGCGTCTCCTGCTGTGGAGTTGTGGTCCGGGGTACTGCGTATGGTTCTGGCGTGGCGGTTGTCTGCGCAGAGCGTGTAGCAACAGGGCCAATCACGGGTTCTTTGGTGAGAATAGGAGAGGCCATGGTTACGAGCGTATCTGGCAGACGTTTTTTTATGCTTTGCGTCATCTGGGGTTGTCTCGTGGGATCGGCCCACCCCGCGCGCGCGAGTCAACTGGATCGGCTGCGCCGGCCACAACCGGTCAGGCTGATCGACGCGAGATCGGCGGACGATGTTGTGTCCTCGTCACCGTTGCCATCCCGCATACTCCCTGGTTCGATCGCGGGAACGTTCTCCGGTGGTTCGGACACGTGCAGTTCAGCGGTCGTCACGCCCTTGCCGGTCGGTCCGGCGGGAAGTCCCGCTACGGTGACCATCACCGGGGATAACACCACGGTGACTGACAACGACTGCTCGTCAATCACGAACACCTGGTGGGAGGCATTTCAGATCACGGAATGTGCGACGGTGACGCTCGATTTCTGCGGCATGGTGCCGGCCCGATCGCCTGATTTTAACATCCTGACTACGTCGTGTGCCTGCGATGAGTTCGTATTTGCCGACAGCGCCAACAGAACAGACTGCGGCGACACGAACTTCACGGCTCGTTTCGTTGGTTTGCCACCCGGAACCTATTACTACCCTGTCTTTTCATCCGGAGCCAGCGCCGTGGGCGCTTACACGATGCATCTCACGGCCGAGGCATCCTCTTCCTGCGTCGGTGCCTGTTGCGACCAGACGGCGGCCACCTGCGCCGATGGGGTCGATGTCACGGCTTGTTCCGGTCCCAACCAAACCTACATCAACCAGGGTACTTGCTGCGAGTTGGAATGCCGACCGGCCGGTCCCGAGTTTGATGCGTTGAACGTGTCGCTGCTCAGTCACATTCCGCTAGCCAACTTCTCGACCGCGCCGACGGAGGCCAACGAAGCGTGGGGCTATGTCTCTCCGTCGGGCCGGGAGTATGCCCTCATCGGATTGGAATGCGCGGTGGGGTTTGTCGAGGTCACCGACCCGATCAACCCGGTCATTGTGGCGGAGATCCCCGGGCCGTGCTCCATCTGGCGTGACATGGCGATCTTTCAGCAACGCGCCTACAGTGTCATCGACTCCACCGGTGCCGGGTTGCAGATCATGAATCTGTCCAACATAGACGGTGGCTTCGTCACGCTCGAGGCGACGACCACACCGGGCAACCTCCTCACTGCGCACAACATCGCCATCAACGAGGCCTCCGGTTTTGCGTACGCCGTCAGCACGGATATCAACCCCGGTATCGTCGCCCTGGACTTGTCCGTACCAACGAACCCACCGATCGCCGGGCAGTGGTCCGGTGCCGACGTACACGATGTTCTGGTAGTATCCTACACGAGCGGGCCGTTTGCCGGGCGGGAGATTGCCTTTGCCTCGGCCGTCGGGTCCGGTCTCATAATCGTAGACGTCACCGATAAGCCCAACATGGTCACACGATCCACGGTTCTTTATCCGAACACCTCCATCACCCACCAGGCTTGGCTGAGTGAAGATCGCCGCTATTTGTTCCTGGGCGACGAGGGCGACGAAACCGACGGTCTGGTGGCCAACACCACAACCTACGTGTTTGATGTGCAAGACCTCGACGCGCCGTTCCTATTGACCAGCTTCACTAACGGTCTCTGCACCATTGACCACAACATGATGGTACGCGGGCCTCGGCTTTTTCAAGCCAACTACACGAGCGGTCTTCGTATCTTCAACGTGTCCGATGTAAACACCGCCACCGAGATCGGCCACTTTGATACGCACCCCGAAACCAACGCCACCTCATTCGACGGTGCGTGGGGCGTGTATAGCGGACTGCCAAGCGGTATCGTTCTCGTCTCCGACATTCAGCGCGGTCTGTTCGTGCTGGATGTGAGCGCGACGGACTTCGGTGCCTGTTGTGACAACATCACCGGCCTGTGTACAGACAACACACAATCCGTGGATTGCGCCAACACAAACCAAGTGTGGACGGCGAATGCACTCTGCGCCAATGTCAACTGCACGGGTACCACCGTGCCGGCTTCATCCGAATGGGGGCTGCTCGCACTCACGCTGGCATTACTGACGCTGGGCACCCTGATCCTACGGCACCGCCAATCGGCGACGGCTTGAGCTGGCCGCCGGTGTCCTCAGCCTTCCCGGACCCGGGTCTTGGTCGAAAGAGACGCTGGGGCGAGGAAAAAGGGGGCTCCTGCGTGGTCGGGGGCGTGTGGAACACCTGCCGGAGAGGGTGTAAGACAGAATCGGCGAGTGGGTGGCATGGACAAACGCCGCGGAATCAGCCTACCGAATACCCAAGGGACGCTGCCTGCGGCGTTTGCCCGGGCCGGCACAACCGATCAAAAGCACGGGCAAGCGTCGCCTCAGATGCCTTTCCTGAATTGGTGATGCCTTACACCGCGACGCTTGTCCATGCCACCCCATTCAAGGCCGCACCACCGACCATGCACTTGCCGGAGACGCGTCGCGGGGCGTGGTTCATTTTTTGGCGAAGGCGGGTATAGTACGCGGGCGGCTCTCGTGGTCGCACTGGTGGAGACTCGAGTAGCGGGCGCGCGCCCCGACGATCATTGACGACCAGGTCCCATGCAGTGGATGGGTCAGGCACCGGGTCAGGCCGGAAACGGAGCAGCCCATCTGATTCAGCCAGGTGCCGTGGATCACCTGGTCGTCAATGGTCGCCGGGTCGCCCGGTGACGCTCGCCGGACTGAAGGAAGAACTCGCCCATGGCGTACCGCGTATTGGCCAGAGCCTATCGCAGCCGAACGTTCGATGAGGTCGTCGGGCAGGAAGCGATTGCGACCACCCTCAAAAACGCCATCACGTCCCAGCGCGTGCATCACGCGTACCTTTTTACGGGCACCCGTGGCGTCGGGAAGACGTCGATGGCGCGGATCCTGGCGAAGGCCCTCAACTGCCTTGCAGTTGACGAGCCGATGATCACACCATGCCTGGAGTGCGAATCGTGCAAGCTGATCGCCGAGGGTGAAGACGTGGACGTGGTCGAGATCGACGGGGCCAGCAATAACGGTGTCGATAATATCCGTGAGCTTCGCGGCAACGTGGCCTTCCGCCCCGCACGGTCGCGGTACAAGGTCTACATTATCGACGAAGTCCACATGCTATCGAAACCGGCGTTCAACGCTCTTCTCAAAACGCTTGAGGAACCGCCGCCACACGTCAAGTTTATCTTTGCGACGACGGAGCCGGAAAAAGTTCTCGACACAATCAAGAGCCGGTGTCAGCGGTTTGATTTTCAAGCGATTGACTCCAAGGCCATCGCCACCCATCTGCAACACGTGGTCGAAAGTGAGGGCATCCGGTGCGATGAGGATGCGGTGCGGCGCATCGCCCGACTGGCAAATGGTTCCATGCGGGACGGCCTTTCGCTTCTCGATAAGGTGCTTTCCCACGAGAGCCAACAGGTCACGTCCGCCATCGTGGACGAGATCATCCCGCCCCCGCACGATGAGATGGCGGCGGCCGTGTTTTCCGCCATCGCCCGGCAGGACGCCGCGGCCGCGCTGGCCGCGTTGGATCAGGCATTGCAGAGCGGACGTACGGTGGAGCGGTTTTGCGATCAACTCATCGAGCATCTACGCACATTGATGCTGATGTGTGT
>JAJRSP010000241.1 GCA_024278775.1 Planctomycetota bacterium | reverse complement strand
TGACTTACCGAGTCCGTGCGATGAGGACGTCAAGTTCAGCCAAGTGCCGAACGGCACCGGCGAGACCATCGCTTCGGACATCGACTGGACCGATTCTGCGCCGAATATCGTAGTGGCAGACGACTTCACGTCGGACGGTCGCGCGGTGCGATCCGTCCGATGGTGGGGAAGCGAGCTTGGTCCCCCCCTCGACGAGTATACGATCGACGACGGAATCAGTGAGAACGGGATTGGACTCACCGCTGGGGGCGACGTCATCTGGATTAACCAGTTCACCGTGCTGCCCGGGTTGGAAACCATCAACTCGATCAGCATCGCCTGGAGTGCCGTAGCCGACGCCACTGCCGCTACTATCCTGATTTATGACGATCCGAACAACGACGGTGATCCCACGGATGCCGTCTTGCTGACGACACAAGCCACGATAGTGGTCAACGCGAACACCGACACGTTCAACACGATCGATGTTCCCAACACCCTTGTGGGAGCGGCCGGCGACAGCTTTTTTGTGGGTGCATTCATCACCCACCCGGCTGGCGAGTTTCCCGCTTCGATCGATCAGACCGTCTCGGCGGCGCGTAGTTGGATCGCCGGAGGGGACGCAGGTACCGGGGACATCAACAACTTAGCCAACAACGGGCTACCGATAGCACTCACAGACAGCCTCGGTGCCACGCTTGCCGGTAATTGGCTCGTTCGCGCGGATGGCGGTACGCCTCAGACGGGCTCCCCGGACGGATGGCTCCTCAGCTTCCACGAGCCGATCATCGGGTTCGGTCCGGCACTGGGTGTGTATTTTTGTGATCCGAGCATTGTCTCCACAACCCCCACAGTGATCGTTTCGTGCGACGGCATGCCTGTCCAGGAGTACCGGGCCAGCCTTGCCGATTGTTGCCTCGTCCATGCCAACCCGGATACGCGAAGCGGCACCATGCCGGCGGCGGCTGATGGCTTCTTCGAGGAACGCTGCGTAGATTATGCCTTGGGTGTTCAGGCCGTAATCGGGCATCGGTTCGACAACGTGGGAGGCGTATGCGCCGAGGTGGCTACCGGCCGTACCGCTAGCGGCGATTTCTGGGGCTGGCACACGGCTCCCCCGGCCGGCACTCCGTTCGGGCTCACTTCGGCGGTGACGTTGCTTGTGATTATGGGCGGTGTGGATTTGGGCTACGAACCGTTCGGTCCAACATCCGCAACTTGTGCGACACCCGACATGGCGTTCGAGTTGATCACTGATGAAATCCTAGATGGCGATCCGGACGCCAACGGTAACGGATACCCCGATTCGTGCGAGTGTACTATCGTCAACGGGGCCGTGGCTGATCCAGCCGGCATTTTGCAGAATCGGTACTTGCCATTCAGCGTGCTCCCACCGGCCGGCGTGGGCACGAAACAGGCTATCCAGATTGAGCTTGTTAACCTCACGCCGTTCCCTGCGTTTAACTCGCTGACACGCTGGGTTGGCCCCCCGCAGAGCTACCCGGATGGTGACTCGGCGAACCCGGGTCGTACCTTTGTGGCCGCCGGACTGTCCTGCACGCCGTACTTTGCAGACTGGTCGACCGCCGGTCTGCTGCAGGTGTTCGGTGCCGAAGTGATGCCGCAGTCGGTGTATGCAGTAAGGATCTTCGATGATTGCTGTAGTGATTTCAACGATCCTAGTTGCTACTCCAATTCGTTGAGTATTAGCACCGGAAAGTTTGGAGACGTAATCGAACCGTTCTTCGCCAACCCGGGGGATGTCGAGCCGAGTTTCCGGGACATCACCGCGGTAGTCAGTTCGTTCCTGGATGATGCCGGCTCGCTACGAAAGGCGAAAGCCCAACTTCAGCCCAATGTGGTGATCCCGGAAAACGCCATTAGCTTCAAGGATATCAATGCCGATGTGCAGGCGTTTCTATCGACCAGCTATGCCGATATGCCGTTTGTTGTGGGGCCGTGTACCTGCCCATCATCCGTGATCTGCGGCGCGACAGCATGCGTTATGGACGGTCAATGCAGCGGCGGTTTCTGCATCGAAGGATTCTGTACGGACGCGTGCGCCCGGTGCGCACCATAAGTCGAGCGTCGTCATCTCGGCCGGTGCAGGCAGGAAACCCGCGCCGGCCGGAGGCTATGTGCCCCGAGGCTATGAGCCACAGTGTCAGGCTTGACTCCGCCGGCCTCGCCAGACCTCGAACTGCTTGGCTACCAGGAAAATCACCGGGTAAATGAGCAACTCCATCGTGAAGCTGGTCAGCAGCCCGCCGAACATCGGAGCGGCCATGCGTTTCATCACGTCTGAACCGGTTTGGGTGCCGATCATGATCGGTACGAGTCCCATCATGGTGGTCATCACCGTCATCGTTTTGGGGCGAATACGTAAGACGGCCCCTTCATGGATAGCGGCTTTGAGATCCGCAAGGTTGTTCATACGGCCTTCGGCTTTCCTTCTGTCGTAGCTGTTGTGTAAATAGAGCAGCATGACCATGCCGGTTTCCGCATCAAGACCCGCCAGCGCAATCAGACCGACCCAAACCGCCAGCGACATGTTGTAACCGGCAAAGTGCATGAACCAAACCGCGCCGATCAGGCTGAAAGGAACCGCAAGTAGGACGACACACGTATCGAACCAACTCTTGTGAGAGATGTAGAGCAGCATGACGATCAGGACAAACACGGCCGGCACCGCAACCGACAGACGCTTGTTAGCCGCCTCGATGTATTCGTACTGCCCGGACCAGATAATGTTGTAACCGGCCGGAAGCGGCACCTGCTTCGCAACCACCTGCTTGGCGCGGTCGACCCAACCACCCACGTCGGTCGTAGTCAGATCCACATAGATCCACGCCGTCTTACGGGCGTTTTCGCTTTTGATACTGGGGGGACCTTTATGAACGCGAATGTCCGCCAACTGAGCCAGCGGCACCTGAGCGCCCGACGGGGTACTCACGAGCGTTCGCCGAAGTGCCGGCAGGTTATCTCGCAATTCACGTTCGTATCGCAGGTTGACCGGATAGCGTTCCAGTCCCTCCACGGTCCAGGTGATGTTCATACCACCCATGGCTGACAAAATCACATCCTGCACATCATCTACAAGTAGACCGTACCGTGCCACCTCATCTCGGTTGATATCGAAGTCCACATAATTTCCGCCGACCGTTTTTTCGGGATAGGCGCTTAGTGTGCCGTCCATGACACGCACGGCTGAAGCAATTCGTTCGGCCACATCGCCGAGAATCGTCAGGTCATCTCCCATAATCTTGATCCCCACCGGTGTCTTAATTCCCGTGGAGAGCATGTCGATGCGGGTCTTGATCGGCATGGTCCAGGCATTGGTCAGACCGGGAAAGGCGACGATCTCGTTCATGCCGGGGATTTGCTCTCCGAGATCCTCATAACCATAGGATAATTCCGAAATGGTGATCGGACGTTCTTCCGGCCAGAAGTAGTGAAGTCCGCTGTAATGCTTGATCCATGAAGGAAGCGGGGCAAACCAACGATCAAAGTGCCGGGTACGCCATTTGCTCCGGTCCTGTTCCAGCATGATCGTTGTTTCGATCATACTCAGCGGAGCCGGGTCAGTAGCGGTCTCAGCTCGGCCGATCTTACCAAACACATGATGCACCTCCGGAAAACTTGCGATCAGTGCGTCGGTTTGTTGGATCAACTCACGAGCCTTGGTAATGCTGATGCCCGGGTCGGTCGTGGGCATGTAGAGCAGATCGCCCTCATCGAGCGGCGGCATGAACTCGCTACCAAGCTGGCTGGACAATTTGAGGAATGGAATTTTCTCCCCGATGACTTGCCGGCCGAAGATGTACTCCTGTAAAGGTAGAATGGCGCTAGCCACGAGCACCATGGCAATAACCAGTGTTAGATACTTACCTTTCATCGCCGCCCAGAAGAACGGTTCGTAGGCGCGTTGCAAAATCCGGCTGATGGGATTCGTTTGCTCGTTGGGAATGCGTCCACGAATAAAATAGATCATCAGGATGGGTACGATGGTGATGGCCAGGAACGCGGACGCACCCATCGCAAAAGTTTTCGTGAAGGCCAACGGTTTGAACAAACGCCCGCTTTGCTCGCCGAGCACGAATATCGGGATGAAACTAACCGTGATAATCAAAATGGAGAAGAACAGCGTGGGGCCAACTTCCTTGGCCGCATCGATGATGATCTCGACGTGGGGTTTCTTCCCCTTGTCGCGTTCATAATGTTTGTGCGCATTTTCCACCATAACGATAGAGCTATCCACCATCGCACCGATGGCGATAGCGATACCACCCAAGCTCATGATATTCGCGTTGAGCCCCATCATCTGCATGATGATCAGACTACCGAGAACCGCCGTGGGAATCACAAAAATGGCAACCAACGCACTTCGCAAATGGAGCAGGAACACCGCACAGACCAACGCAACGACGGCCAACTCCTCAATGAGTTTCTCCTTGAGGTTTTCGACCGCACGCTCGATCAGCGCAGACCGATCGTACTCCGTTACGATATCCACACCTGCGGGAAGACCAATCTTAAGTTCGTCCAGCTTCCGTTTGGTGTCACGAATAACTTGCAAGGCGTTCTCGCCGAATCGCATCACCACAATGCCGCCGACGACCTCGCCTTCCCCCTCTGATTCGGCAATACCACGACGTAGCTCGGGGCCGAGTTGGACCTCGGCAATGTCACGCAGATAGACCGGTGTCCCCGTAGCGGTTGCACGAATGACCACTTTTTTTAGGTCTTCGATGCCCTGTTGCGATCGAAGTCGACCAAGTGGTACGCCGCTGTCTTTTCCCTCCAGGATCTGTTTTTCTGTGAGCGCAGCCAGGTAGCCGCGACCTCGTACCATGTACTCCGTCTCAGACATCTCGAGCACGCGCCCGCCCACCTCGTTGTTGGACTTCTTGATGGCCATCTTGACAGTGCTGAGAGGGATGTTGTAGGCAAGCAGACGGTCCGGATCCACCACGACTTGGTATTGACGAACGTACCCCCCGATACCGGCGACCTCGGAGACGCCATTGACCGTCGTGAGTTCATAACGCAGATACCAATCCTGCAAACTTCGCAACTCCGAGAGATCGTATTCAGCGTGGACCAACTCCGTCTCGCCATCCCACGGACAGGTACCGCCGTGCTCAAACATACGAACACGTTCGAGTTTCTCTTGGAGCTCTTCCGGTGCTTCTTGGATGGTGCCATACCACTTGTCCGGTTCGTCCGGATGGTGGTACATGCCGTTCACATGATGCGGACAGTAGTAGCCGTTACGCAGCGAATACTCATACGCCCAGCCGACACCGGTCGCATCCGGACCAAGCTGCGGTGTGATCCCCTGAGGCAAACGGCTTGAAACGTAGTTGAGGTACTCCAGGACACGTGATCGTGCCCAATACATGTCTGTACCGTCTTCGAAGATAATGTAGACAAACGAGAAACCAAAGAAAGAATACCCGCGTACGACCTTGGCATAGGGCACGGCCAGCATCGACGTCGTGAGCGGATACGTGACCTGATCCTCCACGACCTGCGGGGCCTGGCCGGGATACTCCGTGAAGACAATCACCTGGACATCGGATAAGTCGGGTATGGCGTCGAGACGGATGTTGAAAATCGTCCAGACGCCACCCAGCACGATGAACCCCGTCAATAGCGTCACCAGCATCCGGTTGCGGCAGCAGTATTCAATGATTTTGGCGATCATGTTCAGATATCCAAAAAGGTCTAAGGTTGAAGATCAAAAGTCAGTCTGAGCGACACTGTTCAACTCGGCGGCCCAATGTTGTTCCGGAATGCCAAGATCGCCGGGGAGGGTAGTTCGAATAGAGACTGCAGGTCTTCGCACCGGTTCTCGCAATCCGAAACCTCGGACCAAGGGGCCGTCGTCAACCATGGCACGGTCCTCGCGGACAAAAGCTATGGTGCCGTGCCACGCTTCCCATCCCTCGAATCGTTCGAGCGTCGCCATGTGTGTTGTTCCCCAACCTCTCTCTTCCGACAGTGGACCCTCGGCCCTTAACTTGCGACCGACATTACTTCACACCTTTCAACTCTCCGCAGTTCAGCATCTTGAACCCGTAATAAGGATTCGCTTTTTCCTCTACGGGTTGTAGCCAATCACCTTTGCTCATGGGGCAATGGTACAGATATAGTTTGGGCCACCGCACTTGGTCCGGGCGGGTGTGCTCAATAAGCGTGCTCATCGCCGCGCTCAAATCGACAAACGTCACCCGATCCGCCTCGAGCTTACCTGTGATTCGGAGTGCCGCGGCACGCAATCGCCTGGCCGCGTCGGTCACCTCCGGCGGGAGCGTCATACCAGGATCGCCGAGGTGTGCGATCAGCGCCTCTGAGGCCGAAACAAGGCCCAGAGCGTGCAGAGTCAGATCCTTGGTTCGGTCTGAAGACAAAAGTCGCTGGAGCGCCAGGTAATGCTCCATAATATAATTCACCTGTGTAGCGACATGCTCCGGTGCCGCCGTAGGTCTTTCGAGTGCGGATTCCTTCACTAACTGCATACCGCAGATGGAGCACAAACCGGGCCCCGATGAACGCGTTTGATCGGGGTGCATCGGACAGACATAAGCAATGCCGACCAATTGGGATTGTTCCGTCAGCAGCGCTTGTGCCCAGCTCACATCTTCGATGCGTTTGAGGCGCATACCACACTTTGGACACTCACCCGATTCGGCCGCAAAGTGCCAACACTCCTTCATGGAGCATACGTATTTGGCACCCGTTGGAATGGCCGTGCGTTTGTCTTTGGCTGGTGCGGCGGATTCGAGCTCGGCACCACAAATGGTACAGTGCCCGGGCTGATCGCTATGAACGAGCGGATGGGTCGGGCATCGGTAGGGGGCTACGTCGGCCAGTTCCGGTGAAGGCGGTACGTTGGCGTTTGCCATCTCTTCGTCCAACCATACGCCGCGAAACGGTGCCAGACCTCTTCCGCAATTCGAACAATTTCCGGGAGACGCACTGACGGTGGAAGCATGTTCCGGGTCGGGGCAAGTGTACATCACTTTGAATGGGGCGAGCGCCTTCCCGCACTTCGGGCATTCGCCACTCGTGTCGGAGAAGATGTGAGAATGGTCCGGGCAGGAGTACGCAACATCACCACCACCGGCCGCACGTCGTGCTTTCACCCACGCGAGATCATCAAGCGGCTTGAGTGACATCCCGCAACGAGGACACTTACCCGGTTGCTCTGAGAAATACGGTCCCTGATCGGCGGGATCACTTTGGTTGGGGTGCGTTTCCATCGAACACGCGTATTTCGCGTGCTCTGGTATGCCATGACCATCCGATGTCGGTTGACGTTTTGTCGTCTTGGCTCGTTCCGCTTCCATCATCTTGGCCACGGCCTCTTTCAGCTTGCTCTCGGCATCGAGCATGAATTGGCCGCTTGTGACAACCACTTCTCCCTCGTCGAGACCGTCCAGTACTTCCACCATGCCACCTTCGGCTTCGACGCCGACCAGGAGATCGCGTGGAGAGAACTTTCCGTTGCCCAGATCAATGAAGGCCACTTGTCGAGTTCCCGAATCAATGTAGGCTTCACGCGGGACCAGAATCGCATCCCGTTTCAGTTCCGACCTTAGGAGAATGTTGGCATACATTCCGGGCTTGAGTTCGAGCTTTGGGTTTTCAAACTCGAGACGCACCCTGATAACACGAGTGTGCTTTTCAAGGTAGGGATAGATGTAAACAACCTTTCCGCTGAAGGACGAGCCCGGAACATACGGCAGCGTCATGGTGGCCTCTTGCCCCGTCCGTATCCAGGGAAGCTGATACTCGTAAATGTCAACATAAACCCAGATGCGCGTCAGGTCGGCAATCGTGAACAAACGCATCCCCGGTTTGACATGCATGCCCTCCAGGGCCATTTTTTCCGTGACTATCCCACGAGCCGGTGAATGGATCGTCAGCGTCTTTTCAATCTCTCCGGTATCTCGAAGTGCTTCGATCTGCTCTTCAGAGACGTCAAAATATCTGAGTTTGGTAACGGCGGCATCAACGAGTTTTACGGCCTCCTCACGTGCAGGCGCGAAGGCGCTTGCTTCGAGACGAGGTAACGTCTGTACGGCGGAAAGATACTCCTGTTGTGCAGCGTAGAGGTTAGGAGAGTAGACATCGAAGAGGCGTTCATGTTTCTCCACGGGCTGTCCGGTCTCATTCACGTAGAGATTTTCGATCCACCCGTCGAACTTCGTATCGACGAACGAAACGAGTTGTTCGTCGTAGTCGACACGCCCCACAGTGCGTATCATCTTGACCAATGGTCCGCGTTTTACCGTCGAAGTGCGGATCCCCATGTTTTGGATAGTCACAGGGTCGATTTTAATCGCATGCGAGGATACCGATTCCTCTTTGTCGGCATACACCGGGACGAGGTCCATGCCCATGGGGCTCTTGCCCGGTTTCTGGGAAATGTAATTGGGATCCATCGGCGCACGCCAATACAACACCTTGCGTTCCATAGAGGCCCCGGCGTCACCCTCATCGCTGTCATCATCTGTTTTCAGCGGGGTGAGCTTCATCTGGCAGATCGGGCAGTCTCCCGGTTCCTTTTGGAGAACGTTGGGGTGCATACCACAGGTGTACCATTGTTCTCCGCCGGCCGCGTGTGAGGCTGCTTCGCCCCCCGCTGGGCTGGCTGACGAACCGGATCCGAGACGGTTCGACAGCGTGTAGCCGCCGACGGCACCACCGGCCAGGGCCACAACAACGAGTACCGCCGTGAGTGTCGCGCGGGCAGATCGTTTGTGAGCGACGCGCCGGGAAGGCTGAAAACCGTCCCGGATGCCCGTCAGATGTTCGAATCGCGGTTGGGTAGTCTTACGGGAACGTCGTGACATTACGGTCCTCCCACTTCAGGCAAACTCATGCCGATAGCCTGCTCCAAATCGGCGACGCTACGTTCAAGCTCGCCCATCGAGCGGTAGTATTGGATAGTAAAAACGAGCCATTTGCGCCAGTTGTCAATCACGTACAGAAAATCATTCGTGCCGGCCATGTAGGATGCCTGGGACACTTGGTATGTCTGCTGCGCCTGCGGAATGATGGTATCTCGGAACAGCCGAGCCAGGTCCTGTTGTGATCGAACACGCTCCAAGGCGTCTTCCACGGCAAACTCCACACGATTGGCCGTGGACCGGTACTGCGCACGAGAAGCAGAAAGCCGACGGGTCGCCTCTTCGATCCCGCCCTTGATTTTGTCATACCAAATCGGCAAACTAAAGCCGAACGTGATCGCCCAGTTGTCACTGGCATCTTCACTCATGCGTGATACCGTGGGCCGCTTTCCGGTATTGGGATTGCGCGGTGGACGAAACGCATTCCGAGACTCCATCTTGATCCACTCGAATCCCAACGAAAAGTCCGGCCAGTAAGCGAGCTTGGCGAGTTCGAGGGATTCACGATCGCGGTCGATCTGATGCTTGATACGTTGTAAATCCGGATTGACCTCCACCGCCTTTTCCATCAGCTCATCAACCGCGAGTTCGACGTTGCGAATGCCAAATTCATCCGGCGTATCAATGGTCGTCTGGGGTTGGCGATCAAGTATTTCGTTTAGCCGTGCCGCGAAAGTCACACGCAACTGCCTCAGCGTAATCAATTCCGCTTCCAGGTTGGATAACTCTACTTGCGCACGAAGCACATCGTCTTGGCTCCGACGCCCGGCCGCAACCTGGGAACGCGCCACCGCGATGAGACCACGCAATAAATCTTGGTTGGCTTGCGTAACGTCGATACTGCGGTCGACCACATAGAGCTGATAATAGGTTCGTTTCACATCCGCAATCACACGCAACCGCACGGCCTCAAGCTGCTTCAAAGCCACGCGGGTATCTTCAAAGGCCACACGACCGGCACGGTCGAGTTTCTGCGGTATCGGTAGTTTCTGGGAAACACCAAGAATGAAAAAGTTGTCTCCCTCGGCCGTGCGGACAGGCTCCGGAAGAGTTTTTGTGTTTAAAAACGGGTCCGGCAAAGCCGTGACTTGACGGATTCGCTCGACCTTGGATCGCGCGGTTTCTTCGGCCGTTTTGATGTCTGGGTTGTTCTCCAGGGCAAGCACGATGTAGTCACGAAGACGGTGGGAGACAGGCGCGTCAACGGAGGACTCTTCAGCATTCGGCTCACCCGGCGGCTCCGGGGATCGGGCATAGACTTCCGCCGACGATTCGCTTGCCTCCGCCCGCTGCATGATGTAAGTGGACACCTCATGCGTCCCGTCCCGATACATAGCACATCCGGGAAGGAGTACAGAGCATATTCCTATCGTCAAAGAGGATGCCGTGAACAGGTAGTTTGGTGCTCGCGATTTAGCCATTCCTTATTGCCTCCCGCGAAAACTTGTCTTGGACTGGACGAGTATGACGCTCGCTTCGGGCAGCGCCCGCTCGAGACGTATCGGCCAATTCGGGCTGAACAAACAACTTTTGTCCTGGCCGAGGCGCCGGCTCTCTCCGGATGCCTGATGCGCCGAAGTCTTCCGCGGGGAACATAGCGAGGGCGTCAACCCCTGTAAAGCGGTTGACGCATTGGTCCTCCCCAAGGAGGCGTGATACTTTGGGGGGATCCCCTATTGTTCTGGCACTCTCGAAGGGCGAGGCACAGTGTGCCCATACAAAACTGCGCCTTTCACCCCTCATATCGCGACACACCGCTGATGGCCTACGGCATGTCCTGTGGTCGCATGAAGGACGGAGCACCTCGCGGCCGATTCTGCCCTGTGACCCTGCTCCAAGGATTGGATTTAGCCCCCCATCCGGCTGTTGGTGGCCAGCTCGCTCCGTGATTCTTATTCGTGGTCTCATCGTGATAGAATACTTCCCGTATTGGGCGAGCGGAGGCAACGCCACAGACCCCGTCATTCTTTTTTGTTTGTGATCGTCAATTCTTAAAAGCTAAGCCGCGCCATGAAAGCCCGTGCTCATAATGGCAGGCGTCGCTTGCGGGTAGCGCTATCGACGCAACATACTTTCGGATCACATCTTTAGATACATGGGGCGTCCGATTTCTTCCCGTTGCAATACAAGTTGGTTGATAATTCAGTGTGATCATGTAAGAAACGCCACAAGAACCGCATCGTTGATGCCGATCATTTCTGAGATCGGAGGAAGTCTACCAGCGCGGCTCGCTCCTCATCCCACAGCTCAAAGTTTTTCATAGAAGTACCAGGGATCACCGCCTCCGGTTCCCGTAGAAACACGTCCAGATACCCGGCCCTGAGTCGTGTGCCCACGTGGGAAAGGTCGGGGCCAATACGATTTCCCTTCTCCCCGAGTATGTGACATCCCAGGCATTGATAATTCGCGAACAGTTGCGCTCCTTCGGCTATCTGCTCCGGTATGGCTTTTCGCGTGGTCGCGACGGAAGCGAAACGCTCGTTATCCATCCGGGTTGCCAGATAGGCGGCCAACGCGCGAGCCTCATCGTCAGACAGTTGAAAATCCGGCATTCTCAGTAGCGGGCGAACTCCGTCGGACTGAAAGCGAATCGGGCGGGGAGTGGTAAGATAATCCCGCATCCAATCCTCACGGAGCTTGCTTCCCGCGTAGCTCAGGCTCGGCGGCAAACCGGCGATGATTTCTTTTCGATCCGGACCGTGACAGGAATCGCACCGCATCGCGGCGTACAGCCGTTCGCCGCTACGTACCAAATCAGCAGAACTGACCGGCACAACCGCCGCCGGTTCTTGTTCAACTGGAGACGAACCCGCTTGCAGGGCAGCCATGTGACGTTCTTCCTCCTTGACGGCTGCGTAGCCCGCACATGTCATCCCCACGACCGTCACCACGCAAACCGCCCCCAGCGCCAGGGCCACGCGCCGAGATCGCAGCCGACGCTCGTTGTTACGATCCAACCAGGGCCACGCCAGGAGAAGCGCAGCGGATAGGCCCGGTATGATCGCCGTGCCCAGAATCTGCAAGTTTCCTTGGAAGATACGGAGCAGGTGTTGCAGACCGAGAAAATACCAGTCCGGTCGAGGCACGTAGGATGAATTGGTCGGGTCGGCCTTGGCCTCCAGCGGAGCACCGATCCAGCCGGCCAGGGTGAAAACCGCCGCAAACGCGAAGAAAATAGCTACCGAATCTTTCATTGCCTGAAGCGGGTAGAACGAATGTTCGCGTTGGCCCGCCTCACCGGTCCGGGTCCACGGTGCTGTGATGCCGTGACGCCTGACCAGATACAGGTGAACCGACAGCAACACCGCCAATGCCGCGGGCAGAAGAATCACATGGGCGGAGTAGAAGCGTGTGAGCGTGAAGGGGCCGACCTCGGCACCGCCCCGGATGATTTGTATCAGGTACGGACCGATGACCGGCAGTGACCCGGGGATCTCGGTGGCCACCTGCGTGCCGAAAAAGGCTTTCAGATCCCACGGCAACAGATACCCCGTCAGACCGAATCCGAGGAGCACGAACAGAAGCAACACGCCGCTTACCCAGGTCCACCGCCTCGGAGATCGGTACGCCGCGAACAGGAACACCCTGCCGAGATGCAACGCGGCCACCACGATGGAGGCCGAAGCCGCCCAGTGGTGTACCCCCCGGATGATGCCACCGAACACGACGCGGTCCTGAATGTAGCGAACACTTTCCCATGCCGACGATGTGGAACCGGAGTAATTCAAGGATAGCAGCACGCCCGTGACGACCTGTAAAGCGATCAGCGCGAGCAGGGTAGAGCCAAAGACGTGCGCCCAGCCGACACCCCGTGGCAAACGCTCCTCGAACAGATCACGCACAACGCGCGGAAGCTGCAGCCGTGACGAGGCCGACGCCTTGCCCGAGGCGGTATCGGCGGTCGAGTCGCGTTCGTGGCTCACGTGACCTGAATCTCCAGGTTCCCGCCGCGAATACGCGTCTGGTATTGCCGTAGCGGCTTCGGCGGCGGGCCCGACACCACGCGACCGGTCTTGTCGTACTTCCCGCCGTGGCATGGACACTCGAAAAGGCCCGAGGTGTCGTTGAAGGCAACGTTGCAGCCCATGTGGGTACACACTGGCGATAGAACCATAAGCTGATTCTCGCTGCGCCCGACGAAAGCCACATGTCGCGTTCGCTCGACGCTGTAGCCCGACGTATCCTCATACTCGTAGGTGACCCGTTTTGGGTTACCAGCCACAAACGTCGATGGTTTGCCAATAGCCACCCACTGGCTGGACCGCCGCCTTAGCAGCGGTGACAGCAAGTACCCGGCCGCCGGGGTGGCCACGAGCAACGCCACAACAGCGTTCAATCCCAGCACCACGCGCGCAAGAAACCCCCGCCTGGATGGCTCAGACTCAATCATCACACCGCATCCCCGAGATTCGTCTTGCGCTGACGCCTCGCATGTGCATCAGGCATAAACACAGTACCCACACGTCCGTTCAGGCGGTCGTACACAATGATGGTACTCAATGGCCGTGATCGCCGTGTCCCTTATGCTCATGCATTTTTCCCATGTGTTCCATGGGCATTTTATTCATAGGCATTTTGCTGGGAATGAGTTTCTCTGTGAATCGTAGCGTCTTCTCGCTCGTACCGGGAAGGTTCTTCAAGTTGAAAGTCACTCTCGCATCGCCCGTTTTCAGGCCCGAAAGATCCACCGGGGCAGATAGGTAGTCCTGTGGCATATACTTCATCCCACACTCATCGCATGTGCCGGCGGACTTCCCGTTTTCGTCGGGATGCATGGGACACGACCACAGCGTACCATCTTTGATGTCGTTCTTGACAAGAGTCATTTCGCATTTCGGACATTCACCCGGCTTGTTTGACACGACCTCGGCATGCATGGGGCAAACGTACCCGCCCGGCGCAGCACGTACAAATTCGAGAGACGTGGAGCTGCGCCCGCGGTCACGGTAATCCACCGTTCCGGTCGCTTCCACGAGTCCACTCTTCCAATGCTTGACATGCATGGGATTCTGCGATCCGTCGTACAAGTAGAGACGAACCTCGTTCGGCATAAACACCGTCTCAACGTGAAACTCTTTCGACATGGTTACCAAGCCGCCATGTACTTCGGCTTGCTCATGAGAATGACCCGATGCCTCACCGTGCATCTTGGAACCATGACCATGCGCTCCGTGGTCATGTGCCCCATGGCCGTGTTGTGCAGACACCGGATTCACACCAAGCCCCAAGATCACTGCGCCCGATAGTATCATTGCCTTCAACATACTGCTCATCTCAACTCATCTCCTGAATGAATGATGGACCGCAAGAGGCGGCAGCTACCAGAGCTGCTTTCAGCCACCAGTGCCGATTTGACGCCCACCGTGTTAGCCCGAACCTCCGGTCGCACCCACTGACTCACGATGAGCCGAGTTTTCATCTACGACCGGGCTTACTCTTTAGATGCAGCGGGACCCTGGTTTCTTCCGATACGGCAAAATCTTTTTTGATTGCGACGGTACCGCCCTGGACATTCCACGAAAACGCCCCGGCAATCAGAGGCTTGTTGGCACGCATGACCGTACCGGCAGTCGTGGAATGTGCTAAGGAAGGTCGTTCTTTCACTCCAGGGCGAAAGGTCGACCTTCCATTCGGCAAGACAGGCGAACCCCCGGCCCATAAGCGGGGCGAACCATGTCCCCGGTTCTGATGCGCCCCAAGTGTTTTGCGCTGCTGGTCAGATTCCGCCTGGAATCCCCATCGGATCGGGCATTTCTGTGGGACATTCATCCACCAGAAACGACGCAGTCGGAATGATGGACATATCCACCGATGGTATGGTGCTCGTAATGGCCAAGACGGCTCCGCCGGAGCGGGGGTAGGTTGATGTCCCATTCGTGGCACGCTGCTGGCCCAACATACCGCAGCCCGGCAACTCAGGGGGGACGGTTGTGTGACGAAAACTCAACGTGTTAGGCTGTGCCTGTGTGGGGGAGCACTGAGTCGCACTAACCGACGCACCGATGATGACGGAAACAAGAAGCCAAAGCGGGCTGAATCCGCCCGAACCCGAATGATGACCAAACATGCCCTGGTTCTCCCTTTGTAGCTCCCCAACCAACTCACGAGTTCTGGACCCCAAAGGTCAAGAACTGAACCCGGAGTATCCGTTGGATTCTGACACACCCGATGCCATACAACAAGCGGGTCTCGAGGAATACTGGAATCAGCGACGGAACGCAGGTGATCGTTCGGACTGCCGCTCGGTGCCACAGCGCCACGGCAAGCCGTTATATCTGCGTTCCCACAAACATCGCGGCCGAGCCGGCCGACTCACAGCGAGTCGGCTCCGTGCTCGACCGGTCTGCCCCACGGTATTTCCCTAACCGGCATTCGCCTGGTGTCGGAAAAGCTCTGTCGGAGAGGCAATGATAGCATCACGCGGCCGTGTTTTTGCAGGCCTTGTCCGGCTGGAGGGGCGGTGCGCGGGTTGTGCACTGCGACGATGGAACCATACTCCGGTCAGGAGGTTCGCCAAACTGGGTCATCTCCTCAAGTGTGCCGATATCGAATGCCTGCACCTGTGGGCCAGACCTCACGACAAAGAATCTGCCAGCCCCTTCGACACCAAACTTTCTCAGAATGCTGCCGTCGCTGTCACAGACCGTCGCGAGATCCGGTCCTGTAAATACAATGTGAGGTTCTCCGCACGTCTCGCAGGGTTGATCCGGGGAACGGATGTCGAACCCGCGAACGGTTTCTCCATCCACACCGCGGTTTTCTTCAATAAGACGTCGAAGGAGTTCCGTAGCCGGGCCATGCGAAGCCACCGGCACGCGCCGAACCAGCACAACGCTGAAGTCGGCGAGGAAATCACGAAATGGTCGGCCACGGCCGTCCCCGTTAACAAGCTGAAAATCAGGAAGAAGTGCTTGACGTGCCATGATCCCGTCCTCCAAAAAGAGTGTCTGTCGTCCGGTCAATACCACTCAGTTAGATGCAGGGCGCTTAGGATTACTTCCGATCGAACCACTCACATTTGTCTTCTTCTGTCAGCGGTGGGGGGGGGCCGGATGGGGAGTTGAAGCAGGACGGAGAAGGCAAAACGACGGTCAAGGGTATAGTATAAAAAAAGAAGCCACCGGATGCGGTGCGTCACTCCGCCTTGGTACCCGGTGGCCGTGGATAGGCACATCTCTTGTATAAAGCACAAGCACCCCACTCAGAAAAGGCAGCCGAACGTCCGGAAAACCGGCGGCGTCGCCATACTCACGAAGTACGTGCTGGGCTCATTCAGTTGGATGCATCGGGGACCGGATTTCTTCCGGAGGTAAGAAAAAAATATTTTCGTGGGTGGAGGTAGGCGTTTTCAGGGGGATAAACCCACCCATGCTTGCCCGAGACCGTTACATTGGCATGACACGGAATCCGCGTAGAATCTCGCCGGTATCGAGACAGTACGCCGGTGCCGCCAATGACGGATTCCGGCGTCCGGCAAGGCAAGCGGTAAGGAGTCAAGCACCCCGTGTCGAAAGTGGATCAATTTGAGAGCATGTTTCGGTCGGCCTCGCGCGAGGCCTTCCACTACGAACGGATCGAGATGGAGTCGGTTCTCGTCGTGACCGATCTTGATCCGTCTCAGGCCACCGCTTTCAGCGAGGACGTACGCCGCTTCCTGCGTGTCATCGACGACCACGCCGGCGTCTCTTGGCACACCGTGGTGGGTTCAGAGTTCTCATCCGCCGGCTCGCTCCTGACGCTGGTGGCATCGGCCGCACCCGATCTCATCTGCACATACCGGAATCTCCACTCCGATGCATGGAAGTGGCCGTACGGTTTGGGGACGCATGTGGATATCTTAACCCAACACACGCGTACTCCGGTTTTGCTGCTTCCCCACCCGGAGGCACATACCGCGGCGGATCACGCGATGGACAACACGGACAGCATCATGGCCATCACCGATCACCTCACGGGGGATCACCGACTGGTGAAC
>JAJRSP010000240.1 GCA_024278775.1 Planctomycetota bacterium | reverse complement strand
GGCTCAGCAAAGCGCAGCCATGGGGCGCTCGGTGCTCATGTCCGCGCCTCCGGCTTGGGCATGGCACCCATCGGCTTGGGCACGCCTCCCACACGCATGCCACACACTTTTTCTCGCATAATTCATCCCGACACCTATTCCTGCTTAGTCACGCTTCCGTAACATCTTCCTGTAGAGTGGTTTATAGGCGTGCGGTACCCTGACCGATCGTGGGAGATGCTTTATGATGCGGTCGTCCAACGAGGGGCGTCTCATGCCGATAGGTCTATCGTGCGTCCACCTGTGGTGAGAGTGTAGTGATGAGTTCGGGTAAACGCGTCATAATGGTCGTTTCGTTCGCGACGCTCTGCGTCCTGGCGTTCCCGTCGGCTTCGCAGGCATATATCGGACCTGGTGCGGGTTTCGCGGTGGGTACGACGGTGGTGGCGTTCTTCGTGGCCCTGATTTCAGGTCTGACAGCGTTCTTTCTTTGGCCCATTCGTTGGTTGGTTCGTTCGATTCGCGGGCGACGCGCCCATGCCAAGGCACGGATCAAGCGGTTTGTCGTGCTCGGTTTAGATGGGATGGAGCCCTCTCTTGCGGAAAAGTTTATGGCCGAGGGCAAGATGCCCAACCTTGCCCGGCTTCGTGAGAAGGGTGGGTACACTAAGATCGGGACGACCGCACCGCCGTTGTCTCCGGTGGCGTGGTCTACCTTTTTGACCGGGTGCAATCCCGGAAAACACAATATCTTTGATTTTCTGATGCGTGACCGGCGTAACTACAAGCCGCTGATGTCATCTGTTGATATTCGCGGTCCGTCGCGCAGCCTTAAGATCGGGAAGTACTCCCTGCCGATTGGCAAGGCGAACATACGACTGCTGCGGAAGGGGACGCCGTTTTGGAACGTGCTCGGTGATCACGGTATTTTTAGCAATATCATCCGTGTACCGATCACGTTTCCCGCAGAGCCGTTTCGCGGGGTCTTGCTGTCGGCGATGTGTGTGCCCGATCTGCGTGGCTCTCAGGGTACGTTCTCGTTTTACACGACCGGTGATCGTGGTGAAGAACACATCGGTGGTGAGCAGCTCCGTGTGAAGCGTGAGGGGGATCTTATTCGGTCTTACCTCGTGGGGCCTGAAAATACGATAAGGCCGGGAACCGGTCCGATGCGGTGTCCGTTTACGATCGAGATTACCGGTAAGGATCGTGCAACGCTCTCTGTGGCGGGTGAGAAGTATTCGCTTGAGGCTGACGTCTACACGCCGTGGGTGACGGTTACGTTTAGCGCTGGTCTCGGGATCAAGGTGAAAGGTATTTGCGAGTTTCTGCTCGTGGCGACGGAGCCGGAGTTCGCGTTATACGTCACTCCGGTTCAGATTGACCCGGAATCACCGGCCATGCCGATCTCGCATCCGTCGGTGTACTCGACCTATCTCTCGAAGCGTCAGGATAAGTTTGCCACGCTCGGACTTGCCGAAGACACCTGGGGCATGAACGCGAAAATACTCGACGACGACGCCTTTTTGCACCAGTGCATCGAGGCGGATGAAGAACGTGAGAAGATGTTTTTCGACGCGCTGGAGAAAGTTCGGCGCGGGCTTTGTGTGTGCGTGTTTGATGGGACGGACCGAATCCAGCACATGTTCTGGCGTTACATCGACGAGACCCACCCGGCGCATAGCGGCCAATGTCCCAGCGATCGGCAGCGGCGCGACGCGATCGAGGATCTATACAGGCGAAATGATGCGCTGGTCGGGCGTACGATGAAAGCGTGCGACGATGACCACACGGTGTTGATGGTCATCTCTGATCACGGGTTCAACTCGTTTCGTCGGGGCATTGATCTCAACGTATGGCTGATCGAAAACGGCTACCTCAAGCTCAAGGAAGACGGCGCGGGCAAAAAATACTTGGGCGGCGTGGATTGGTCGCAGTCGACGGCCTACTGCCTCGGTCTGGCCGGCATCTGGCTCAACATTAAGGGGCGAGAGGCACAAGGCACTGTGGACCCGAAGGACGCCGGAAGGCTTCGGGAAGAACTTTGTGAGAAACTGACCGGATTGAAAGATTCGGAAACGGGCGAGGTCGCCGTGACCCGAGCGCTGAACGCACACAAAATCTATTCGGGTCCCTACAAGGCGGACGCTCCGGATATCATCATGGGGTACGCCAAGGGGTACCGGGTTTCGTGGGAGGCGGCTATTGGGGATATCACCGACAAGGTCTTCCACGACAACGACAAAGCATGGAGCGGCGATCACTCGATCGACCCGTCCCACGTTCCCGGCGTGATGTTTTGCAATCGGAAGATCAAGGATGATCGCCCGCATCTGATGGACCTGGGGCCGACCGTGCTCGATATGTTCGGCGTGGACACTCCGAGGCACATGGACGGCCGGCCCCTCATCGTGGCCGAGGCGAATGGCTCCTTCCCCGCAAGAAACGGTACGGTCAAGACCGAGTGCGCCGGTGTAGCCAGCTCGTGAATCTGATGTTGAACCATTCCGGCAAACAAGCAGCTCGCCTATCCCACGGTGCCACACGCTCTCGGCTGCGCATGGCGAGAAAAACCGTAGTTCTGGCGGCGTTGGTGCTGGCAGCATGCGCTGGGGCAACCACATCGTGTTCCAAGGGTTCGGTGTCTGCACCGAAGGTCATCGTACTGGGTCTTGACGGCATGGACCCGCGGTTGTGTGAGCGGCTTATGGATGCGGGTGATCTCCCGAACCTGGCCAAGATGCGCGACGCCGGCGGCTTCAAGCCACTCGGCACCACCATGCCGCCACAGAGTCCCGTGGCATG
>JAJRSP010000239.1 GCA_024278775.1 Planctomycetota bacterium | reverse complement strand
TGCCCTGATCTGCTTGGGCGACCGATTCTACATCGCCGGGCATGAGTTGAAGTACGCCGACCACGAGGCCGGAACCGAGTACCACCGTGAAGGCCCAAGAACGGGCACGAGATCGTCTGGTGTTCGTGTGCTTCTTCCTTTTTGAAAAACCCTTGCGACCAAGTCCTTCCCTGCCCCGATAAAACGATCCAAACGCAGATATCGGCCAGCAGAGAAGATCCAAACAACGGGAAACATTTCCTGCCAAAAGTACTACTACCCGATAATATCTCGCCCCCCCCCCCCCTCTGTCAACAATTATTTGAAAAGATTTTCGGATAATAAGAAAAAAATCCGGCAGCGCGGACGAAATCTCCAGAAACCCGTCCTGTTAGCAATACATCGCAAGGTCATTCGTAGCGTGCAGGCTTCCAGCCTGCACGAGTGGCGATGACAATGCAGGCCAGATGCCTACGCTACGAGTTTATGGCGACTTTGCGATGTACTGTTAGCTACCCCCAGTCAGCACATAAGCATATCGATAGGAATATCGTGGGGCTCAGCGGTGAGCATCTTTGGATGCCACACTCTCGCCACGACGGTGAGCCAAAGGCGGCATTGGAATGAGCCGATAACAGGCACGGCGTCTTGCTGCGCGCACTGAGGAATACTCCAGGTGTATTCCATCCTTCGCGTGGCGGGCGTCAATCGATCTCCGTGGCACCGCGCAGGCTGAAGCCTGCGGCTCAGGGGCGTTTCGAACATCAGGAGCTCAATCGGACCGCTTCGATATCGCTGGAACTGCTTTAACCGAGGTTTGGGTACATGAACGCATCGCTAAAGAGAACGGTCAAGAAAACGGCTTGCTGGCTCGCCGGATTCTCCGCCATCGGTATGGCCGCTTTTTCGGGTTGCCGAGGTAATTTCGCGGACTTTGATAACGACTTCCTCGACACCGGACGCACCAGCAGCTTCTTCATGGCTTCGCAGGTAGACCCGCAGGCGGAAGACTCGGCCGGTCCGCAGTTCGCGGTGGCCAATGATCTCGACGGCGACGGAATGATGGACGTCGTTTCAGCGTGGAACCAATCGCAACCGGTGCAGATTCATCTGCAGCGTCGCAACAGCGCCGGGCAGCGCGTGTTCGAAACGGTGACCCTTGCGGCTACCGTCCCGGCGGTCACCGTATCCGGTCTGGCCGTGGCTGACTTTGACCAGGACGGACATTCGGACATCGCGGTGATGCTCAAATCCACTCTATCCACGGGCGCCGGTTGTCTCGACAGCGAAAACCCGGGTGACGGCGGACTGAGCGGATTGATTATGATCTACCTCGGACCGACGGACCCGGCGCAGGTCAACCAGGCGCTAGCGTGGACCGAGGCACCGATCGAAACCTCTCGTCTATCGGGCAGCGGCCAAGACGGCGGCATCCCCGAAGACGGCGGCTTCACGAGCATGCGTATGGGCGACATCGACCTCGATGGGGATATGGATTTGGTCGTGGCGTGGAACTCCACGTGCGGCACCGGAGGTACGGCCGACGCCGTTCTGTTTACCAACTTGGGCGGCGCGAATGTACGCGACAGCCTCTGGACCGGAGCGCGCATCCCGAACGCCGTCTCACGCGGTGAGACTATCAAAGACGTCACACTTGGCGATGTGGACGGCGACGGCGACCTGGATATCATCGCGACGTTCCCCACGGCCGGGAGTATGAACGTGCGGTGGTTTCGCAACCCAGCCCTGGATGTGGAGGACACGTTCCATGTGTCCGACGGACTATGGCAAACGGGCACGGTGGGACAGGTTGCCACGCAAGCCGATGCGCTCGCCACCAGTGATCTTGATGGAGATGGGTCGCTCGACGTGGTGGTACGGTCTTCGGCCGGACGGGTAATCCAATGGTTCAAAGGTCCGGGGAACGAGGCGGCCACGCTGCCGATCCCCAACATTCAGTGGCAGGTGTTCACGCTGGCCGAGTTTATTGATCGTGCGCCGAACGCGATCGCGGTGGCGGACCTGACCGGTGACGGACAGGTGGAAGTGGTGGCCTCCGCCGGCGGCGCGCTCGCCTGGTTTGACGGCGCTTCGGGGTCGAGCGTGTTCAACCAGTGGGAATCCAACCTCATCATCGATGACGATCCTTCGTCCACAAGCACCAACGCGCTGTCCACGACCGACCCGAGCGTATCGCCCGGCGAAATCGCCGGGTCCACCTTTATCAACACGATTCACGTGGCCGACATCGACGGCGACGGCAAGGATGACCTGCTCGTCACACTCGACCGCAGCGGACTGAGCGGACTCAGCAACGATGCCCTGGTCTGGTTCCGCAATACGCGATAGGCCGCACCACGCCGGTTGAAACCATCCCAAACCGCAAGGTACCCCTGCGAGGTTTCCCGGTTTTGAGCGTCGCACCCAATTCGCGGCTGCGTGCCATTCTATCGAATCGGGCGGCTCTTGAGCCGTAACGCCAGCAGTAGCCCGAGGGGTGTTCAGGAACCGTACCCGCATGTCGAAAGGCCGGCTGGCTACGCCTCGCCGGCTAAAATGCTAAGAAATCGGTGACTGTCCCCAGTTATCCCCCTTCACTCCCAATAAGCAATAGTAGCAGCCGCAATGATCCGTAAGTGTTTCACCGGAGCTCTCTTGCAACTCCGATGAAGGCGCGAATCTTTTCCGGAGCTTTTTTCCCCTCCGACGCCTCCACGCCGGAACTGACATCCACACCCTGTGGCGATACCTGCGCAATCGCAAGCGATACGTTGTCCGGGGTGAGCCCGCCGGCCAGCAGAATGGGCGGAAGAGCCACCGGGCAATCCCTCAGAGAAGCCGCCAGCGCTAGCCCGTCCAACGTGAGACCGGTACCACCCAATCGCGTCGGATCGCTCGCGTCGAGCAGCAGGTAGTCCGGCGGTACCGGGCCAAGCGCCGCGAGCTGCGAAGGTAATTCACGCAAGTCTCCGTCAGCCGGAACGTGGTACACCCAGATCACTCGGAACCCAAGCCCCCGCACTGTCTCCATGACCTGCGCATCGACGCTACCGTAGAGCTGAACGTACCCGGCACCGGATTGGGCCAACGCCTCGGCGGCGCTATGCCACGCCGTGTCATCTTCCGCACGGAGCAACGCGACGACGCAGCCGGGGTCATCCAAACCGGCGACGATGTCTCGGGCCGTATCGAGAGTGATCTGCCGCGGCCCCGCCACGAGGTTCAGACCGAGAAGATCCGCACCGGCGTCTCGGGCCTCCGAGGCATCGGCAGCCGTGGTGATACCGCATATCTTGACGATCATAGGGTCGGAATCACTCCAACATCGAGCGTACGTAGTCCACTGCCACGACGGTCGGTGTGATGTCGCCGCCCCGCCCGGCCACTTCCACCAGCACCGGTCCCGAGAAGCCAATCACACGGAGTTTGCTCAGTATGCGCGGAATCTGCGTGTCACCCGCACCGAGTTCCGCGCGACGACCATATTCCACTCCCGGATTCTCCGAATGAAAGGCATCTTTCAGGTGCATTAGTTGGAAGCGACCTCGTAGCGTGGCCACCGCACGCACCGGATCATCCACGCCGTACACCGTCAGGTTCCCTGGGTCAAAGCCGACGCTCACGTTGTCCCTTGCGACCGCATCAATGAACCGGAGCAACACCGCCACGGGCTCCCGACCTGTTTCCAGAAGCAGCGTCAAATCGGAACCAGACAGCTCATCCGCAACGATCCGCGTGCGCGATACCAGAACATCCCACGCCGGCACCGTTTCGTCCTCCGGGATCGTCCCGACGTGAACACCCACATACGGGCAGCCCAGCGGTCCGGTCAGCGCGGCCACACGACGGATGATGTCCAACCGACCTTCCCAAGCCGTATCGGGCAAGAACCCACCGGTCTCTGCGATGGTGGCGATAGACGTGTAATCCTCGGACTCAAACCCGACGAACGTGCCGACGATGGTACACCCCGCCGCGTCCGCAGCAGCCGCCAGCGATTCTGCGGAAGCGCCCTCGACCGTAGCGTGAGAAAAGAAACCCACCTGAACCGCGCGAACGCCGAGCGACGAGCCGGCCAGGCGAATCGCCCGCACGGCATCTTCCCGATCGAGGCTCCAACTGCACACACCCAGTTCCAGCACCGTAGGCTCCGTTTACTTTTTCGGGACCGCCTTCCCGGCACACCCGCCCGTCCAGACACTCCCACCTCGCGGATAGACTAACCGATCACGGGGAGCGGGGTCGTGCCGCTGTCGCTTCGGCGGCGCAACTGACCACACGCGGCGTCGATATCCAGCCCGCGACTCCGCCGGACGTGAACGTTCACACCGGCCTCTCGCAGTGTAGCCTCGAACGCTGCGACGGATTCCTTTGTCGACCGCCCATACGGTAAGCCGTCCACCGGGTTGTACGAAATCAGATTGACGTTGCATCGCATTCGCTTCGTGACCTGAGAAAGCAAACGTGCCTGGTCCACGCCGTCGTTAAGGCCCCGCAGCAGGATATATTCGAGGGTAATCTCACGACCCGTGCGTTCAAAGTAATAGCGGCCGGCCTGAATCAGATCATCGATGGCGACGCGATCGGCCCAGGGGATCAACCGCTGACGCAGTTCGTCGTTCGGTGCGTGAAGCGAAACGGCCAACGTGATCTGTAACCCCTCCTCGGCCAGCCGTCTCATCTGATTCACGAGGCCCACTGTGCTGACGGTAATCTTGCGCGCCCCGATACCCATGCCCCACGAAGCGTTGATCGTCCGCACGGCGCGGACCGTAGCGGCATAGTTGGCCAGCGGCTCACCAAGCCCCATGAACACGACATTAGAGAGCCGGATTCCGTCGCCGCAAAGTGATGCGATACGCATCGCCTGTTCGACGATCTCACCGGCCGACAACTGCCGCTGAAGCCCACGCAGCCCGCTCGCGCAGAACACACACCCGACCGGACAACCTACCTGACTGGAGATGCATGCCGTTCGCCGTTCGCCCTCAGGGATGAGTACGCATTCGCTCGTGGCGTCATCTGGCCACTGAAGCAACAACTTGATGACGCCATCGGTCGAATCTTGTCGGCGAACCACCTCGGATTCGAACAACGGCACGTCGCCGGTAAGTCGATCACGCAGCGCTTTGGGCAGGTTGGTCATTTCGGCATAAGCGGTGACACCCTTTTGGTAAACCCAATCGACAATTTGGTTCGCACGGAAGCGTGGCTGATTCCAGGACGTCAGCAGCGTTTCCAACTCCGTGGGGGTCAGATCGAAAAATCCGCGCGGTCTCGGCGCGTCCGTCTCGGGAATCGATTCCGTGCTACACATGCAGGAGCCATTGTAACGTTCTAGGGGGTATGGTCGAGCCCCCGGCCATAAAACCTTATTCGCGTGAGCCGTATCTCGCAGCGCGAGATAGTGGCCAACGCTTCGTCCGTCGGGTATCCTCTGGCCCAGCCAGTGTGGGGGTTGCCCGCCAACCGCTGCCAGGAAGAGTTGACCACTCGGTGTTTTTCGCCCATCAGGTGCGGATTCACCCGCCAGGAGTACCAATCATGACACGTTGCGTTTGCGTTTCACTCGTAGCTTGGACCGCGTTTTTTTCCGGGGTTAGCGCCGAGGCGGTCCCGTATGAGAAGTACACACTTCCCAACGGTATGACCGTGATTCTGCATGAGGATCACACGCTGCCGATGGCGGCCGTCAATACGTGGTATTACGTCGCGAGCAAAGATGAGCGGCCGGGACGGTCCGGCTTCGCACACCTGTTTGAACACCTCATGTTCATGGGCACCAAACGGGTGGCCGGGTCAGACTTTGACAACATCATGGAGGCGGGCGGCGGCTGGAACAACGCCAGCACCAGTGAAGACCGAACGAACTATTATGAGATGGGACCGGCCGAGCTTTTGCCCACCCTTCTCTGGCTGGAGGCCGACCGACTCGAAGACCTGGGCAAGAACATGACTCAGGAAAAACTCGACAAACAGCGCGACGTCGTACGCAACGAGAGACGGCAGAGCTATGAGAACCGCCCCTATGGCAAAGCTGATCTCCGCGTCTACGAGTTGATGTTTCCCGAGGGGCACCCGTATCACATTCCCGTGATCGGCACGCACGAAGACCTGGAAGCCGCGACCGTGGATGATGTCAAGAACTTCTTCGCCATCTACTACGTCCCGAGCAACGCGTCGCTCGTGGTCGCGGGTGATTTCAACCCCGACGAGGTGAAGCCGTTGATCGCTGATCTCTTCGGCACGTTGCCGCGCGGGTCGGATGTCATCCACGCCACGGCGGAGCCGGTGCAACTGGACCGGGTCATTCGCGTCACCGAGACAGACGATGTCCAGTTCGCCCGCACCATCATGGTGTACCACAGCCCGGCCCACTTCGCCTCGGGTGATGCCGAGATGGACCTGGCCGCCGCGGTGCTCTCCTCGGGCATCTCCAGCCGGCTTTATCAAAAGCTGATCTATGAAAACAAGCTGGCCGTGGATGTCACAGCGTACCAATCATCCATGCTGCTTGGCTCACTGTTTTACATCGAGGCGACGGCCGAGCCCGGCGTGTCGCAAGACAAACTGGAAGCGGCCATCGACGAAGTGATTCAGCAATTCGCCACCAACGGTCCGACCAAAGCGGAACTCGAACGCGAACGCGCACAAATCGAGTTCCGCTCGCTGAATCGGCGGCAGTCCCTTCTGGGGCGAGCGGACCTGTTGAACGCCTACCAGTTCTTCTTCGGAGAGCCGGACTCGTTCCAACGTGATCTTGATCGGTATCGCCATGCCACGACCGAAGACGTCCGTAGCTGGGCCGCAAAAACACTGACACCCGACAGGCGTTTGATTTTGCGGGTCGTACCCAATCTGAAAACGCCGGAGACCAACCCGCGAGACACACAACCGCTGATCGCAAAAGCCAAGCCATTTTCACCATTGGAGCCGGATACGTTTTCGTTGAGCAACGGCATCACCGTGCATTATTGGCAACGAAAGGAACTCCCGCTGATCGAAGTCGCGATCATGTTTCCCTACGGCACGACTTCCGACCCCAAGGGGCGGGCCGGTCTGGCCACGCTCACCGCGAACATGCTCGACGAAGGCGCGGGAGATCTATCGGCGATCGGATTTGCCGACGCGTTGGATCAGCTCGGGGCTTCTTTTGACGTCTTCAGCGAGTTGGAATCGACAACGGTGTCACTTTCCGTGCTATCGCGAAACTTCGGAAAGGCTTTGGCGCTGGCCGCCGAGGCCGTCAAGAACCCCCGGTTCGACACGAAGGAATGGCGACGCGTTCATGACTTACACGTTCAGGATCTCAAACGGCGTCTGGATCGACCCACCTATGTCGCTTCTACGGTGAGCATGCGTGCGTTCTTTGGCGACGAACATCCCTTTGGCCACCCGCGCCTCGGCACCGTCGATTCGGCTCAGGCGGCAACTCTGGAAGAAGCCAAGATCTTCCACAAGCGGTTGTACCGCCCATCGGCAGCCGTGATCTTCGTTGCGGGCGCTCTTCCCAAGGCGGACGTGCGTACCGAACTCGAGAAAACATTCGGACCCTGGCGTGACTCGGACCAAACTCCGGGTCTGCAAGCGCCGAGTTTTCCCGCGGCGCATCCGACCGAACGCAGGCTCTACATTGTCGATCGACCCGGTGCGGTGCAGACCGTCGTTCGGTTTACGATGCCGGGCGTAGCGTACTCTGATAAGCGACGCGTGCACCTGCAACTGTTCAACACCATTCTCGGTGGTAGCTTTACGAGCCGGCTGAATCAAAACCTGCGAGAGGCCAAAGGGTACACCTACGGCGCTAGATCAAGCTTCGTGATGTCTCCCTCTTTGGGCTACCTGACGGCCAGCTCGAGCGTCAGGGCCGATGTCACCGGTGCCTCGATCCGTGAATTCCTGAAAGAGTTTGCTTCGATCCGATCCGGAGACATCACTAAAACCGAAGCCAATAAAACCCGTACCACGCAGCGTATGCGTATGATGCAGGACTTCCAAGGACTGAGTGGCATCATCCGGGCCGGTGTCACGCTGGTACGCAACGGTCAATCGTTTTCCCAACTAGGACAAGACCTTGACATGATGTCGCAGGTGGGCCACGCCGACCTCAACCGTCTTGCCTACGACGCGATACCGTTGGAACAGAGTGTGCTCGTCCTCGTCGGTGATCGGGATCGCATTCTCAGTCAGATCGGAGACCTCGGGCTGCCGGAACCGGTGGAACTGACACCCTCCGGTGACCCCAAATAAGTAACAAAACCCGTGCCCCCCCCATACAGAGAAAGGCTTATGACCACACTACTTGATCGGTTTTGTCGCTATGTCCAGGTCGAAACGACGGCCGCCGAAGACGCGGACTGTTACCCGAGTTCACCGGGACAACTGGAACTCGGCAAGATGCTCGCTGAAGAGCTGACACAACTCGGGCTGGCCGATGTCAGCATGAGCAAGCACGGAATCGTCATGGCTACGATTCCCGGTAACGTGGAGGGCGCGCCCACCATCGCGTGGTTCGCTCACGTGGACACCTCGCCCGAGGCACCGGGAAAAAACATCAAACCGGTCGTCCACGATAACTACGATGGCAAGGATATCACCCTGCCAGGCGATCCGACCAAAGTGATCCGCGTCTCCGAGACCGTCGCGCTCGGCAAGCTCAAGGGAAAAACCATCATCACTAGCGATGGCACCACGCTGCTGGGTGCCGACGACAAATCCGGCGTCGCGATTATCATGACGACGGCCGCGCAACTGATGAGTCAACCCGACATCAAGCACGGCCCCATCCGGATCGTGTTCACCTGCGACGAGGAGATCGGCCACGGCACGGACAAAGTCGATCTTGCGGAGGTCAATGCCGTCGTCGGATACACCCTTGACGGTGAGGATGAGGGTCAGATCGAAAATGAAACCTTTTCAGCAGACCTGGCCATCGTCACCGTCACCGGGAAAAACATTCACCCCGGGTTGGCCAAAGGAAAAATGGTTAACGCGATGAAGGTGGCCGCCGACTTCCTGACGCGACTTCCGAAGGATCGGCTTGCTCCGGAAGTCACCGAAGGCCGCGACGGCTTCGTTCACCCGTATGTGGTGAGCGGCGGAGTGGGCGAGGTCACCATACGCATGATCCTCCGCAGCTTTGAGACGGCGGATCTGGCCAATGAGGCGGACCTGCTTCGCAACATGGCCGCGGCGGTCATCAAGGATCATCCGGGATCGTCGATCGACATCTCCGTCACGAAGCAATACCGCAACATGGTCGAAGCGTTGGAGAAGGTGCCACGTGCGGTCGGACTCGCCGAACAGGCGATGCGTCACGTCGGCATCGAACCGGTCTTCGAGTCGATTCGCGGCGGCACGGACGGCTCGCGTTTCAGCGAGTTGGGGCTACCCACGCCGAACCTGTCGGCCGGCATGCACAATTTTCATTCGCCGCTGGAGTTCGCCTGTTTGGATCAGATGGAGACGGCCGTCCGCGTGCTCATCGAACTCGCCACGCTATGGGGCAAAGAAGAATAACATACAAACAGAGGTGCTCTCATGACCACTACACTGGAGACGCTCGAACCGAAACTCATCTGGAAACTCTTTCGCGGTCTTTCGGCCGTACCTCGGCCCTCCAAGCATGAGGAAAAAATTCGCGCACACCTGCGCGACCTCGCCAAAGAACACGGGCTCAGCTTTTGCGAGGACGACGCGGGGAATCTCGTGATCACCGTGCCGGCCTCCAGTGGCCATGAACACGCCCCCATCACCGTGCTCCAGGCGCATGTGGACATGGTCTGCGAAAAAAACAGCGACACGGAGCACGACTTCGACAACGAAGGGATTCACCTCGTGTTGGACACGGACGCAGCGGGCGAAACTATCGTTCGTGGCAGTGGCACGACGCTCGGTGCGGACAACGGCATCGGCGTGGCCATGGCGTTGGCGGCGGCCTTGGATGACAGCGTGGTTCACGGACCTCTGGAAATCCTACTCACGACCGACGAAGAGGCCGGTATGACTGGTGCCAAGGCACTGACACCACAGTCGTTCAAAGGGCGCCGCATGTTGAATCTGGACTCAGAGGAGGACGACGCGCTGTACATCGGCTGCGCGGGCGGCTGCGATACCAACTTAACTTGGACGCTCACGCCGGAACAAACGGACGGCACCGGCGAAACTGCGGCCATCTTAGTGAGCGGATTGCGCGGTGGACACTCCGGCTGCGATATCCAGGAGAACCGGGCCAACGCGATAAAGCTACTTACCCAAGTGTGGCTCAGGTCCGGCGTGGATGGGCTTCGACTCGGGGAGGCGAGTGGCGGCAGCAAGCGCAACGCCATCCCCCGTGAGGCCCACGCCATCGTCTACGGCCCGACCGGCATGACAGCTGCACTCACTGAGTCGGCCGCAAAGGTGGCGAACGACGCCCGTGACGCGTCGCGCGAACCTGACGCGACCATCGTCGTCCGATCCGCAGAACCGCCTGCGCACGCACTGAACGCGGCAGACTCAGCGCGCGTTCTCGCCGCATGGGCCGCCCTACCCCAGGGCGTACTCGGCACGAACCCCTCGGTACCGGGATTGGTGCAAACCTCCAACAATGTCTCGACGATGTCGATCACTTTGCCGAACACGGGCGAGGGACGAGTCGCGGTGGGATGCCTTTCGCGAAGTTCATCGGTCTATTGGAATAGCGTCACGCTTGCTCAAGTTGCCGCCGCAGGACGCCTCGCCGGCGCGGTCGTCACGACGGACAATGAGTACCCAGGCTGGGAGCCGAACATCGACTCGGCCCTGCTGGCAACAACCCGTCGGGTGTATGAAAAGCTGTTCGGCTCCACACCGGAGGTGGCGGCCATCCACGCCGGGCTGGAGTGCGGCATCATCGGCAAGCTCGTCGGAGAGATGGACACGGTGTCGTTCGGCCCACGCATCGAAGGTGCTCACAGCCCGGACGAGCGCGTCTACCCGGAATCCGTGGTGAAGTCATGGTCGCTGCTCAGGGCGGTGCTCGCCGACCTGGCAACGTGATCTCCCGTGTCCCGGCAAAAAGAAATTGCCACGCCCCCCGTATCTCTAATAACGAAACACTAGAGCATTCCCCGTTTTTGCGTAGCGGAACCCCCCTTTCATCCCCCCTTGCCAAGGGGGGAAAGATGGGGGTCGAGCGATGCACAAATAGAGAGACTGCTCTAGCGAAACTTGGCGGCGATCGGCATACGCCGACCGGTACCGAAGGCGCGGCTGGTGACTTTCAGACCCACGGCCGCCTGCTGCCGCTTGTACTCGCTGCGATCAATCATCCGCGCGACACGATCCACCACATCTCGGTCGTGGCCCAGCGCGACGATGGCATCGATCGACAGATCGCGCTCGACGTAGGCCTCTACGATCGCGTCCAGCACATCATACGGCGGAAGCGAATCTTGATCCGTTTGCCCCTCACGCAGCTCGGCCGACGGCGCTTTGTCGATCGTGTGTTGCGGAATCAGATCGCAACCGGCGTCGGCGTTGATAAGCCGGGCGAGTTCATACACAAGGGTCTTAGGCACGTCGCTGAGGACGGCCAACCCCCCACACATATCGCCATATAGTGTGCAATAGCCGACAGCCAGCTCGCTCTTGTTACCTGTCGTCAGGAGCAACCAGCCGAATTTGTTGGAGAGTGCCATCAACACGGCACCGCGAATGCGTGCCTGGATGTTCTCTTCGGCCACGCCCGGCGCTGCACCAGCGAAGATCGGCTCCAGCGCCGCCTCCGTGGCCGCATGCATCGGCTCAATCGGCACCCGCCGTAGCTCCACACCAAAACGCTCCGCGAGCGCCTCCGCATCTGAGAGGCTATGGTCACTGCTAAAACGCGATGGCAACGCCACCGCATGCACTTGAGCCGGGCCGAGCGCCTCCACCGCCAGAGCTACGGTCAGGGCCGAGTCAATACCACCCGACAGCCCCACGACCACCTCATCAAAGGATGTCTTTCGCAGATAGTCCCGAATACCAAGAACCAACGCCTGCCGAACACTAGACACGCGATCGGGGTAAGGGTTCACCGTCGCCCCATCCGTCGTCGGAGAAACGTCCACGAGAACCGTCTCCACCTCAAACGCCCGGGCGCGCGAGACGACCTCGCCCTGCGCATCGAGCACGAGACTGGCACCGTCGAAAATGAGATCATCATTGGCTGACGCTTGATTGACATAGACCAGCGGCACCCGATGCCGCTTCACCTGCCGTATGAACAACGCCTCTCGACGTGCCTGAACCCCTACACGAAACGGCGACGCGGAAAGATTTACGACCACCTCGGCCCCGGCACCAACCGTTCGAGAGATCGGATCAACACCGTAGACCGTGCGGCCTCCGAACTGCTCGTCGTTCCAAAGGTCCTCACAAATCGTCATTCCGGTTCGCACCACGCCGGAAGCGGTGGGTATATCCACGACGCACACATCCGACCCGGCGTCGAAGTAACGAGATTCGTCAAACACGTCATAGGTGGGTAGCAACTGTTTGCTATAACTCGCGACGACCTGCCCGTCTTGAAGGATCGCGGCCGCGTTGAAAATACCGTGCCCGCGGTCGGCATCCCCCCGCCGGACGTAGCCGACCACCGCCGTGACGCCCACGCAGCCCGTCGCGATGCGCTGCAACGCGGACTCATTCCGCTCCACCAGATCCGCTCGACGAAGCAAATCTTTGGGCGGATAGCCGAAGATGGCCAGCTCGGGAGTCACCACCAACTCAGCGCCCGCGTCCTTGGCGAGGGCTACTTGCTCGATGATAAGCTTAGCGTTCCCATCGATATCACCGACGGTCGGATTGATCTGGATGAGTGCAACACGCACCAGCTAGGCACCTCCGGCTCGAAAAACCCACGTTTAACCTGAGAGGGGGGAGTCTACTCGAAACGGAGATCACTCGCATCTTCACGCCGCGTGTGCCGGGAATCGACGCAAGACCTATCTACAACCCCGTCCTAAGCCAGTAGGCAGCGCAGAACGGCCGCACGGGCGACACACGGGACGTAGGGAGCAGAGCGCCCGAGAATCGCAAGACCAGCCGGGCTCCCCCTGTGTTCGGGCCGGAGAAAGGAGAGTCTGGGAAGAGCCCGGGTAAATCTGGTCTCGCTCGCGCAAAGGCCACCGCGATGGCGACCGTAAACACTCAAAAGGACAAAAACGACAGGGACACTTCAGCTAATACCCAAAAAACACCCGCCCAGGCATAATAGCAAGTCCGACCCTGCCAGACAGGGCAGCAGATACAAGCCCGGCTGCCCCCGACGCTACGGTCTTTGGCAATCTCAATGCCAAACCTGACATTCACAGGCAATGTCCTGAAAACTCATAAAAACCTAGGAGTATCCCCAATGTCATCACTTAGAATCAGGCAAGGATCCGGTAAAAACAACCCCACAATAGCCCGGCGGAATCAACAGTCCCAAACTCGCGTGATGTGATCTGTGCCACATCTCCGAGGTCGTGGAACGCCAGCCAGGCCGAGTGCGTCTATTGGCACACCAGCCTGAGGCGTTCTGGGGGATTTGCCACTAATCGCAGTGCCTCTGTTGTTCCGTTGTTCCGTTTTGGCCGGCATACGCACTTGGACCACAACTCATCGCGCGTTACAATCGGCCGGACCTTAGTCTCAAAAATGAGAAGTTGTCTGGCATGACAAAATTGCAATTCACGATCAGCGGAATGAACTGCGAGCACTGCGTGGAGTCTCTCCGCGACGCACTGGCTGCGGTATCGGGCGTGTCTCAAAGCGCGGTCGAGTTAGGCTCGGCGTCGGTCACTTTCGACGAATCGACCTGTTCCAGGGCCAGCGTAATCGCGGCCATACGCAACGCCGGCGCATTCGATGTCACGGGTTTTTCCACCAGTGTCTAGTGCCACCTCTTCCCATGGCGACGTCTCCACGTCACGTGCAGAAAACCAGACCGACCGACTACGCATCGAGGGCATGACGTGCGGAAGCTGCGTGGCCCGCGTCGAGCGTGCGCTGGAGTCCGTAGAAGGCGTCACCAGCGCCCAGGTCAATCTGACAACAGAAATCGCCACGGTGGAATGGACACCGCAACGCGCCAGCCACGCTGATCTCGTGCGTGCAGTCCGAGACGCCGGCTACGATGCCGTGGCACATCACGGAAACGCCTCAGTGACTCATGGATTAGCGCAAACGCAAGACGCCAAGCTCCAACAGCACCGTCAAACCTTTGTACACGCGCTGGGTTTAGCTTTTCCCATCCTCGCGATTCACTGGCTCGCACCTTCGCTTCGCGGATCAGGTCACGGAAGCGCTCTTTGGTCGATCGGCATCGAGGCGCTGCTCTGTACTATGCTGGTGTTTTCGGCGGCTGGTGCCCCCATACTGGTCGGTGGGTTGCAGGCCCTCATCCACCGCACCCCCAACATGGATCTGCTCATCGCCGTCGGGGTGTCCGTGTCATACGTGGCAAGCATCGTCGCACTGATTCTGGCCCGCGCCGACGCCACACATTTTCACGCCATCGCGATGATTCTGGCCTTTATCAACCTCGGACGCTACCTCGAAATGCGTGCGAAACGAGAAGCATCCGGTGCGGTGGCGGCGCTCGCTCGACGCATGCCCGCTACTGCGCAGCTTGTTACGCCCGAAGGCATCCGCGAGACGCCTGTCGATCGGATTCAACGCGGCGATCGGATTCGCGCGGCCCAGGACACGATCATCCCCGTCGACGGCACCATCACCGAAGGCGAAGCGTCCATCGATGAAAGTGCCGTCACGGGCGAATCAATCCCCCGGCATCGGTCGGTGGGCGACAGCGTCCAGGCCGGCTGCGTCGTGCATGACGGGTTAATCACCATCGAGGCGACTCGCGTGGGTGCCGACTCCGCCGTGGGTCGCATACTGCGTGCCGTTGAGGAGGCACAGAGCGGTAAAACCCGAATGCAACGCCTCGCGGATCGTGTGGCCGGCGTCTTCGTACCGATTGTGGTGGGGCTGGCATTCATCACGCTGGTCGGCACGGCGCTGGCGACGCAGCTCGGATGGTCGGTGGCGATGGTGCGTGCGGTGGCCGTGCTCGTCATAGCCTGCCCCTGCGCGATGGGGCTTGCCACGCCCACGGCCGTGCTCGTCGCCACGGGGTCAGCGGCGCTGGACGGCATTCTCGTTCGCGACGCGGCATCGCTCGAAGCGGCCGGCGGGATTCGCGAAGTCCTGCTCGATAAAACCGGCACGCTCACGATCGGTTCGCCTGTGGTTACGGCCGTCGCGGTGGCACCGGGACAAGATCAAGCGACGAGTGAGAACGATTTACTGCGTCTCGCGGCCTCGGCCGAACAGTTCGCGCAGCATCCTCTGGCCCAGGCGCTGGTGGCAGCGGCCGCCTCGCGACACCTACCCCTGTCCGACCCCGACGCCTTTACAAACCATCCCGGTCGTGGTGTGGAAACCATCATCGAACAAACGAACGTGCATGTGGGCAGCGCCGCTTTTCTCAGTGGTCTCGGCATCGCCCTACCCGCCGAAACGAACACCGACGATGACACCGCGGCAGCCACCCGAGTGTATGTGGCTAGCGGCGGCAATTACCTCGGAGAGGTCCACCTCAAAGATCAGCTTCGACCGGACGCCCGCACCGCCATCGATGAGCTGCGACGGCTCGGCATCGGCGTGGCCATGCTCACTGGAGATCACGAGTCCACGGCCAGACACATCGCCGCAGCGCTCGGCATCGAGGATGTGTACGCTGAACTGAGCCCGGCGGAAAAGCTGTCCGAGGTCACGCGACGCAAGGAAGCCGGAATCCGCGTCGCATTCGTAGGTGACGGGATCAACGATGCTCCCGCGCTGGCCGCCGCCGACGTGGGCATGACGTTCGCCTCGGCCACAGACGTCGCCACGGAAACGGCTGACGTCACCTTTCTCCATGAGCGACTGGGCGGCATCGCGGACTCCATACGCTTAGCGCGTCGGGCCGTAAGAATTATCAAGCAAAACCTTTTTTGGGCATTTTTCTACAACGCCATCGCGATCCCGCTCGCGGCTACGGGCCGCATCAGTCCGGGAATAGCCGCCGCAGCGATGATGTTCTCCTCGATCAGCGTCGTGTTGAATTCGCTCCGGCTTCGTCGCCGAATCGGTCGTTGATCAACAAGTTTTGACCCATCACGTCCCATAGCCTCCGCATCGCGGTTGCGTGTGACGGGGCCTTTGCGTTATGCTGACGGCCATCGTGCGGCGATGTCACCGAGACCGACCGACGTGAGGGGTCTCGGCGGCGCTCGGTGAATTGGCATGGATCAGCGTCGCAGTTGGAAACGGATCGAACCATGAGCAAGCTGCCCTTCATCCCGAGTCTGTTCTTCAAGACGCTGGCCGTGGTCATTCTGCTCGTGGTGGGCACGTGGTGGGCGGTACTCACGTTTAGCTCCTACGAGAAGATGATACCGGCCGATTACGGCGGCTCCATCATCAGCACGATCCTCTTGGCCTATCTGGTGCATCTGTGGCTCATGCCGGTGGATGACTACCCGGAAGAATACGAGGACGACACCGAGTAACACGGATGATTCCGATCCCCATCGAGGGGTATCAAACCCACGTCAGTGCGAACCACCCACCGGCTACAGAACCCCGCGTTGTTCCAACATCGTTCGGTAGGCCGGTGCCGGATCGGCGTAACCTCCCGACTCGGGCAGGTTCCACTTGGCAAATAGTCTTTGGTTGTCCGCTGCTCCCGTGGCGAGATCACTCAGTTTACGTTCGTCGTGGTGCTCCTCGTGCCGGACGAATGCGCGGCGGCAGCCGATCACCTTGAGCCCCTCGTCGATCTGTATTTTCAGGGACAAATCCGGATCGAACCCGAAAAAATAAAACCGCTCATCGGCGAAACCGACACGTTCAAGAAGCGTGCGGCGGAGCAAGCCGAAGTTCGCGTAGGGGTAGCCGCGAACGTGGCAAAGCTCAAACATCTCACCGTCGTGCTCCACGCGATCGAGCACGTTCCGCTCATGGTGCCAGTTGTGGTAAAAGGCGACCATCCCCACATCGGTCAGGTCGGGGCGTTCGATCATCTCGATGGCCGCCGCGACCGAGCCGGGCAGGAGTTGCGCGTCATCATTGAGCCACATCACATACTCTGCGGTGGCCGCCCGAAAGCCCTTGTTGAACGCCCGAACCGCACCCTCTCGCTCTTGCTCCAGGATCGCACGAATGTCCGTCTGGTGCCCGAGCCAGTCGCGAGAGCCGTCGTCCGAGCCGCCGTCGACCACGATGATCTCACGCGAACACGCGACATGGCGGCGAATTGCATCCACACATTTTCGCAGGCGCTCGACGCGGTTGAACGTCGGGACGACAATGCTCACAATGGGCGGTGTGCTCAAGAGACCTAATCCGAAAACCTTCTTCAAGAAGCATGGCTCGTGAAAATCATATCGGCCATATCGGCAGTTTGTTCAAGATGACTTCGACCGATCAGTCAGGCAGGCTCCCCTCGCTGGGTGCAGGACACACGGGGCGGCACCAACGTAGGGCAGGAGGTTCCCCCGGCCTTGCCGGGGGGCTCACCTGCCTCCACCGTGGCGCTACCAAACAACCGAAACCCAAAGAAAAGGCGAAGCGTCATGGTAAAGGCAGGTCAACCTTCCGCCTTGAGGCGAAAGAACGACCTGCCCTACCGCTGACCACGGTGGCCGATTCCGTCATGCACCCCGCCAAAACTGTCGGGCACCCCCACTCGTTCGGCATCTACCGCACCAACAGGAACCGGCGAGGCATACCCGTTGTTGTCTGTGCCGCCTGGGTCATGCTCGTGGGCACCTGCAGCGCCCAGGCGCGACCACACGCAGAGCCGGCGGCTTCGAAGCAACCAGCCGCCCCAGCCAACGAAAACGAATCTTCTACGCCGTACGAACGAACCATTAAAGGACTATCCGAGATTGCTTCGCCCATCATTGAGCGGGCCGTGACCAAGGCATGTCACGCGCGTGGGATATCGGATGCGCGGTGCGGCGCGCTGCGTGACGCCATGGTCGAGCAGTGGCGTCTCCTCATGGACCCGAAGGATCAAACGGTTCACGATCTTATCGCAACGTATCTGACGATGCGAACGAACGCCACGCCACCGACGGCCGACGAGGTGAAGGCGTGGGCGGATCTCGCGCATACGCTGCTCGACAAACAGGTGGTTCGGATACGAGAGGCGTAAGAGCAACTTCGCAGCGACGTGAAGCCGGAACAACGCGCGTTGCTGGAGCTGCGCCTCGCCATCATGAGCGCGCTGGCCGATATTGGTCGTGAGCACGTCGAACGGTGGCAACGCGGCGACTTCGAGACCCACGAGTTTTGGCAAGAGCCGGTTCGCGAACCGACACCGACCGGCGCACGGACCGTACAGCCAGAGGCTAAGACACCGAGTCCGCGCGTTCAGCCCGCGCCGCCGCTCGATCCGATCAGTGTGGAACTGGCGGGATGGGCGAAATACGTGAAGGACTTCATCCTACGGTTTGATCTCGACGAGGGCCAGCGAGACGCGGCGCACTCCTGTCTCTCGGAGCTGACGGCCCGGGCCAACGCCCACCGGCAACGGTATCGCGAGGAACTTTCTGCTCTGGAACAACGAATACAATCCAAGGAGACATCACCCAAAATCGAGGCGGACATCAAACGAGAACTCGTGCGACTCTACGGCCCTATAGACGACATGTTCGCCGAGTTGCGGGAGCGGCTGAAGCAAATCCCCACCGAAAGACAGCGAAAAAAAGCGGAGCCGCCTCAAAACAGCGAACCCGCTCCCACACCGTAGTTTTTTCGTCGGGCGATGCCCGACCACGTTCTATCAAGCTACACCCCAACTTGAACTCCCACTCGCCGTAGCGCGAACAGACAGCTATTGAAGTCCAACCGCCGATTTGGTAGAATGCCGCGCCTTTCGGGAGGTTTGCGGCGTCCGCTCGGGCACGAGCATACCGGGTCTCCCCAGCCAGTGAGTCACGGATCACAACATCAACGGAGTCGAGAGAGGAGCCCTCATGCAATCGCATCTCAATGGTTTATCAACAACGCGTACTTCCCGCCTTGTCCCACGCGTCGCAGCGATGATGATCGCCGTGTGTTTCATCTCCGTCTCGCCCGTCCGCGCCGGCGTTCCGGTCGGTGCCTGCTGCATCAGCGGTACCTGTCAGGATAACGGCGGGATCGGCATCGACTTGGACACCTGTACGAACACGCCCGGCGGCATCTTTCAGGGTGATGGTTCCACCTGCGCCACCACCGTCTGTGCGCCCGTCCCCGCGGCGAGCGAGTGGGGCCTAGCCGTCATGGTCCTGTTGGTCCTGACCTGCGGAACGGTGATCTTGCGCCCGCGCACTGCCTTTCGACACCATGCGGCCGTTGGCATGGCGCTGCTCATAACCGCTGTCGTCGCATCCACCGCCAGCGCCCAGCAGCACGTTCCAACCACGCGCGAATCATCAATTGCCGCACGGCGCGACAAGGCGTCCCCACGACGAGTTATCGCCCGGCCCAAACGCAGGTTTTCCGCACGAGTCACCCGGCAGGATACGGAGGAGGGCAGTATCCAGTCCATCGCGATGATGACCAAGCCACGAGTTCTGCGGATCAACGGCAAGCCCGTCGCAGACGCGGCAATCGAGGGCGAATCGACTTCTGTCGCCGAACCGGGGGGGCAGCCGGCCAACGCATCGCTCGTCGGCAACGACTTCTACGCATGCAACGGGGCCGTGACAGCCGAGGTAGTCGCCACCGAGCTGACCTACGGCACGAACGGCCCAGACGTCCCGCTGAAGCTCGAGTATCAGCTTGGTCAGGTGCCGGCCGTTGAGCTTTTCGCGGGGCAGAATCTTCAGGGAATGGAGACGACCCCCGCTGGGACCGACACCTTTACCGTCCTGTCCGGCGGCGTGCCCCTGGCCTTCGCAGGCCGGGCCGCCTATCCCGACTTCTCGTCGCCGACACCGTTTTTCTTGCGTGACGTCGCTAGCAGTGACGCCAATAACGCTTTAATTCTTCTTTCAGGAGATATTCTTCAACCCCTGTTAGATGCAAAAGGGGTAAACAGCCCATTCGGAAATCAGCGAAGTATCGCAACTGCCTTACAAGATAAAGGCTTTCTAACTGCTGGCGTAGTTACGGGTCTAAACGCCAATGAAGTTTTAATTCTTTTTGAACTGGGTACAACAAACCAAGCTAGCGCGGCGTTTGATTTTCAGGACTTAATTGTTAAAGTTACCTTTCCCTGTGCTGTGCTAGGAGACGTAGTAGTGGCCGATAGAATAGGCTACCAAGCTGCTTTGACCGATGGAACTCCGGGGATAGTTCATATGAGCGATCCGCCATTTGCTGGCGTTGGAAACCAATGGCGAATGGCGGGAACTGTTTTTACACCGTCTGTTTCTGGAACACTGATTACTTTTAGCGTTGTAATGTTTGGCTTTACCAACATTAATTCTGGTCAGTCCGCTGTTAATGGAATTGACTGGGTAGCTGCCGATTATGAAATTCATATTTGGGATTGTGTACAGGATACCGGAGGATGCAGCGATGTTTTTTTTACGACTCCTTCAGGAGGCATAGGAATTACGATAGCAGCGCCTTCAAATGCTAATTATTTAGATGCGCTAAGCTGGTTTGATCCGGATGGTAATGGGCTAGTCGGATTACTATCAAAGAATCGATTTGACTTCGATCTTTCAAGTCTTGCTTATCACGTACAAAGTGGACATGAATACGTAATAGGTATTTCAGTCATTAGAAATGCTTCTACACCAGCAATGCTTGAATTAACTTTTATCTCTAATTCGCTTTGGGATGACCCCTTACTTTTAGGGGATGTATTTGCAAACAATACTTCCACTGACCCTACTTACACGTTTGATCAATGGGGCGCACCTTATAAATGGTTTGGCTCTGCCGTGACGGTTGTTCCAGACGCCCCCCTGTCCCCGTAGCGGGCACCTCACGTGCCGATGCGACGCAGCATCGCCGGCGAGAGGCCGCTGACCTTGGCGGCGTTGGCGATCGTGGAAAACTAACCACCGTCATCGAGCAGCGGAAGCAAATCTTCGAGCCTGGTAATCACGAAATCGGCCTCGCTCGCGAACTCCGGGCGCGGTTCGTCGCCGATCATGAGCACCGTCTTCGCGCCGGCCCGCCGCCCGGAGAGAATATCAAACAAAAAATCTCCCACCATCCAACTCTCCGCCGGGGCCGCACCCACTTCCTCGCAGATCGAGAGCACGCCATCAGGGGAAGGTTTCACTGCGCCGTCCTCGCGCGTGCGCGCCGTATCCACTTCGATCCCGAATCGCTCGAGGATCCGATCGAGGTTGCTGCGCGAGTTGCGCGTCAGAATCGCCACCGCGTGTCCCCGAGCCCGGCACGAGGATAGCACCTCGACCGCGCCGTCAAACAACTCGGCCCGCTCCACCGCTTGCGCTTCGTGCCGATGAACAATCCGCTCGGCCCGGACGCGCTGCGTCGGAGACAGCGTGGCCAACGCTTCGAGGATGGGGCCTTCGATACCGCCGATTTCCGCGCGGATCGCGTCAAAATCGAGCAAGGGCTTCGTGAGCGTCCCATCCAGGTCGAAAATGACTGCGGATTTCATCATCGGCTCACTTCGTCTGTAGCGCAGGCATCTTGCACGCATCGTCATCGCGGCTCGTGCAGGCTGGAAGCCTACGCTACAAATGACGCTACTTGTCCTGATCGGTGATGCCCATGCCACTCCGGTTCGGATAGGCCGGACGTTTCGGCGGCGTATAGGGGTTGCGCTGAATCTCCGCGAGCATCAGCTCGATCGCCTTATCAAGCTGCGGATCGCCACCGTCGACCATGAGCGCGGGGTCATCGACCACCGGATAATCCGGATCGACGCCGTGACCCTCGATGCCCCATGTGCCGTCGTTCTCATAGAACCCGAACGATGGGGCCGTGATCCCTGCGCCGTCGATGAGACGCGGGTTCCCGGAGTAACCCACCAGACCGCCCCACGTCCGCATGCCGATCAAGGGACCGACACCAGCCGCCTTGAACCACCAGGGGAAGTAGTCACCGCCGGAGCCGGCCAGCCCGTTGATCAACATACACTTCGGCCCCTGATGCGAGTCCGGCGGCCAGGTCCAATCGTGCCCGTCACGGCGTGCCCAATAGTTCGCCACCGGCCGGTTGAGCAACTCGACAAAGCGCGTCGGAATCTGACCACCGCCGTTCCACCGCTCGTCGATGATGAGGGCGGCCTTGTCCCGCTGGCCGTAGAACTGACGAAAGAGGTTGTTCTGCCCGTCGGTGCCGGTATTCGGCACGTACACATAGCCGACCTTACCGTCCGATTTTTTTGCGACGTAGGCGCGGTTGTGCTCGATCCAGTCTCGGTAACGAAGGTCGGCCTCACTCTTGAGCAGCGTGACCACGACGTCGCGCGCGTCGTTATCGCGCTTGGGCTTGTCGCTCACGGAGATGGTGACGGTCGAGCCGCCCAGCCCAAGAAACGCGGCCCAGGGGTCTTTCTCGGTGGTGACCGGCATGCCGTTGACGGCGAGCAGGTAGTCTCCGACCTTCACGTCGATGCCGGGCTGGCTGAGCGGACCGCGTGCGTCGATGTCCCACACGCCACCCTCGCGGATGTTCGATATGCGGTACGCGCCGCGGTCCAAATCGAAATCGCACCCGAGCATGCCCACCGACATGGTTGGCGGTTTTTCGGCGTCCCCTCCGCCACGGGCATAGGTGTGGCCCACGTTGATCTCGGCAATCAGCTCTCCGATCACAAACTGCACATCCTCGCGCGACGCGCAGTCCCGCAGCATTTTTTCGTATTGCTGCCGTTTCGCTTCCCAGTCGACGTGGTGCATGTTCGGGTCGTAGAAGAAGTCACGTTCGATGCGCCACGCTTCGTGGAAGATCTGCTGCCACTCGTCACGCGGATTGATCTGCACGTTCATCCGCTTGGTGGAGACGGTCTTGTCAAACTTCTGATCGGCCTTGGCATCCACCACGGCCATCTTGCCGTCCTTGACCACGAGTAGCTTCTTGCCATCCGGTGAGATCGCGAAAGCGCCGGTCCCGTCGAGTACGGTCTTCTCTTTTTTCTTCTCATCGGTGGGATCGAAGATCTTGATCGAGGGTTTCGCACCGCCGCCACGCAGCGGCCGCCGCGCGTAGACGATGCTGCCCGAGTCCGCAACAGCCAGCTCCGAGAAGTTACCGCGATCGACCGGAACCTGTATGGCCCGATGCTCAAAGCCTTCCAGTTCAATCTCTACCGGCTCAGGCTCGTCCTTCTTGTCCTTTTTGTCCTTGTCGTCCTTCTCCGCGTCGTCCTCAGAAGGTGCCTCCTTTTTCTTATCCTTCGTGTGATCCTTGTCGGCATCGGCGTCATCACTGTCGTTGTCGTCGTCAGCCTTGTCATTCTTTTTGTCGTCTTTGTCGTTGGACCAGACCTCTTCATCGCTCTTGGGTGCCCAGGGCGAACCCGTCTCGGCCTTGAGCGGTACGGTATAGAGTCGGCCCGTTCGGGCGTAGACGAAAGTCGTGCCGATGTCTTCATAGATCGGGGAGGAGAACTCACGATTGCTCGCGAAGTAGAGGTAGTCACCCTCTCGGTCGAACGTCGGCAACGAATCGTTGAACATGCCGGCCGTCACTTGTTGCGTCTTGTCATTCGTGACGTCGTACAACCAGATGGACTGCGTGACGTTATCGCCGGTCTTGGTGTAGGCGATCCAGCGGGAATCGCTCGACCAGTTGAAACGGTCGGGCACGCCCCAGGTGTCTCGATCAAACTGTGATGTCGCCCCGGACTCCACCTCGCAGAGAAACATCGCGCCGGTCTTGTCGGCATAGGTGATGCGTTTGGAATCCGGCGACCAAGTCAGGTGATAGAGATACCCCTCACCCTCGCTCGTGATCTTACGCGGCTCGCCCTTGCCGTCGGACTTCACCACATACAGGTCGTACTCGCCGGACGCATCGGAGAAATAGGCGACCCACTGCCCGTCCGGGCTCCAGTAGGGATCGCGCTCGGCCACGCCGTCCGTCGCCGTCAGATTCCGAGGCGAGCCATGCTTGACCGGCACCGTCCAGATATCACCGCGTGCTTCGAGCACCAGCCGCTTACCCGTCGCGGAAATCTCCCGGGCCTGTATATACTTGCCGGCGTCGACGAGCTTGGGGCGCAGCCGTGGACGCGCACCGGGAATCTTCACGTCCACCACGCGCGTTTGCTTCGTCGCCAGGTCCAACAGCACCAGATCCGGACCGTTTTGGAAGACAATCTCCCCTCCGCCGTTTTCGCCCGGACCGATCGCCGGCCACTTCACGTCAAACTCCGGCATCCGCGTGATCTGCTCGCGTGCGTGGGAGGTGGTGTCATACGACCAGATGTTGAGACGATGATCGGTGCCGTCGTCGGATAGGTAGTACACAGTCGCCCCGTGCCACATCGGCTGCGAGTCCGTACCCTCCCAATCCGTGATCTTCTTCGACGAGTGATCCTCAAGATTAAACAGCCAGATGTCGGTGGCCATACCGCCGCGATAGCGTTTCCACGTGCGGTGATCGCGCGTGTGCGGCGTATACGCGAGCCATCGACCGTCCGGGCTGATCGTGCCGTTGGCCCCATAGGGCACGGGGAGTTTGCTGGGGAGACCGCCGGTCGGAGCCACGGTGTAGAGCTGCGATTGTCTTCGCAGCCCGGCGAAGCCGTTGGTGAAGTAGAGCAGCTTGCCATCCGGCGTCCAATCGCAGAGCGATTCATTGGCCGGGTGATGCGTGACGCGCTCGGGGATACCGCCGCCCAGCGACACGGTATACAGATCGGTATCACCGGCGTAGTTGCCGACGAACGCGATCGTCTGACCATCGGCGCTGAAGCGAGGGAACTTCTCTGCGCCGGGTGGGCTTGCGAGCGGGGTGGCCAC
>JAJRSP010000238.1 GCA_024278775.1 Planctomycetota bacterium | reverse complement strand
TGCCCTCGGAAAGCAACCGATCCGCATCCCGAAGTTTGCGAACAACCTGCTCCGGACTGTGCCTCTTCCGTTTCATATCCAAGTCCTTCCCGCCCGATCATCGGGCCGATGGGACTCTCATAACACCTGGACCAGATTCTTTGTAGCAGGCCAGTACGGTGTGGTCACAGGGGTTCGGCCCACGCGGCCAGCTCTTGCCTGCCGTCTCGCGCTACCGTCTCCGTTCTCTCCCCCCGGCTGTCCGAAAGAATGTCGTAGGTCAAATTCGGGCAGGCCTAACCGTCGCCGGCAGCGGTTCTATTTAGTCTTGCCAGCGGCCTGTTGCTTGGACAGGAGGTGAGAGAGATGGCGGTGTTGATTCACGAGCGAGCGGATGGAGAACTGGTTGTATCAGAGTGTGAATGGCCCGAAGGCGTCCAGTCGTTCAATCGCATCCTAGAGGAATACTATGGGGATTCACCGAAGAGCGTCTGGGAAATCGCCGAACGAGAAGAGAGGGGTGTGCTATCGGCGGTCGGCGTGGCTGGCGATGCTGTCGTACTGTCGTCACACAGGCTGCTGCTGCGGCCTGACGGCATCACAGTTGTCCCCGAAGAAGGCGTCCCGTGGCTTCTCGTGCGGCGTGACGGCTCACCGCCGGCGCGGGTGTCTCACCGCCGTCCCCGCGAGCAGCGTCTGGCTTGGCACACTCTCACCGCCGTGGTCGAACACGGCGAGGTCAACTCCCCGTTCGTTCGGCCAGAGGGGACAGAGCAGTCGCTTCCTCCTGCTTGACGGTGCGAGCGCGTGGTACGCCGCCCGAAGCACGGCGAGCCGGATGGACTCGACCTCCGTAAGCCGTAGCTTGGCCGAGGACACGGGCGGCGGAAGCGCGTCCCGAACAGCAGGCCACGGATCACCCTCGCACATCGGCAGGTTCACGCGGTACTCGGACGACAGACCCTTCCCGGCGTCCTCCCCCGCGTGACCCTGTTGCAAAAGTATGAGGATCGGCCTGCGATTGTGCTTGTAGTGGCGGAGCCAGTCGCGGAAGAACTGGTATGCGCTCCGCATAGGGCGGCGGCGATCCTCCAGTCGAAACCCCCCAGCCCCGACCCTATCGGTCTCAGCCCGCTTCCGTAGGCGAGCCGCAGGTCACCACCGTTTACTTCGGTGGAGCCGTGCGGCTCCTGTTTCGGCGGCCCCTTCGGGGCCTCCCCCTTACGAGGGAGAACTGAGATGCACAAATTCGAGGTCGAGGTGAATTGGCACGGAACCGTGGTCAGGGAATCAATCCAAGCGACCAGCCCGGCCAACGCCAAGAGCGCAATCCTCGCCCGCTACCCCGGCGGCACGCTGCGGCGGATCGTGCGGGTCGGATGAATGGGGAATGCCTGACGGTGCAGTTTCCGGATGACGCGCGCGCCGTAGTGCGCGAACCCGAAACTGACGAGGAGATCGTGCGGCGTCAGCCTATTCGCGGCATGATCCGGCGGATGATGAGAAACCACCTAATACTCGTGCCAACATGGCCTGCACAGACTCCGTTTGAGATCATGGCGGAGTGGGCGGAGGCGTTGTCGTCCAAACCAAGGATCGAAGACCTGGACGATCTGGCCGGGAGGTTGCGGGGCGCAAAGCTACTGCTGGAGGAGGACGGCGTGGTGGCGGGGCAGCGCATCGTGGATGCCCTGATGGAACAGGGTGGGCTTATCAAGGATTGGTCGCAGCGGACGAGGCTCAGGACGGTCGCGGGGCAATTGCAGTGGTTGCTTTCCGAATTGGGGATGCTTTGAACCCATTTGCGTTCTTGCCCCGAAAAATGGAGCTCGCAGACGAGCCCGAGAGAACGGAGCATTGAAGGAATGAGTGGGAATACGCCCGTACCTTCGTCCGGCGACGAGACGAGACGACCCGTGGTAGGCGGCACGCTGCTCGACGCATTGGACGCCGCGCTGACGGCGGCGTGGGACGACGACGGATTGGTGGAGGCGCTGGCGCATGACGAGGGGCTTGTCGAGTTGGTAGTCAACCTTGAGCTTGCCATCGAGACGCTGCGCTTGGCGCTGGCGCGGCTGTCCCCGCCGAATCGGGCCGCGTCGGATCGCAAACGGGGCTGAGGGATGGGAAGGGTTCGCACGCGAACCACATTGGTAGGGAGGAACGCCAGATATGAATACGGAAGGAAGGCCGACGACGGGGCATCGCAGCCCGACGAGGGCAATGATTCTTGCTTGGGCTGACACCCATTCGGTGGATGTCTCGAACGCCGAGGCCGACGATCTCGTGCGGCGACTGTGGTGTCCGCCAACCCCGTTCGACGCCGAGGCTGTGGAGAAATGCGTAGTGGACGCCCTGCTTCTCCTCGCAGAGAGCGAAGAACATGATGAATCCACGGCGGAGTCCCTGCGTAGGCTGGCTTCGCAGGTCAGCGCTGTGATGTTGACACTGAAACGCATGCCCGACGGCCAACGGGAACCCGATTCCACCAGCGATATCACGGAGCGGGTGGAGGCCGAGGACGACGGCGCACCGGGGACTGCCGTGGGCGAGGAGGGATGTCGCCCGCTTCGGTATGACCTCATCTACAGGAAGCCCGTCCGGGTGACACTCCACGGCAAACGGTTGCTGGCACTGCACCCGCCGTTCGACGGTCGCGTCAGGCTTCGGCCCGAACGCGGAGAAACGAGGGCTACCGTGGTTCCACTCGACGAATTGGCTCCGAGCGACCGCGCCCGCCTCAAGGCCCCGATACGGAGGAGGCAGGAGATTTTGGTTCGTTGTGCGAACCGCCGATGCGGCAGCGTGTTTCGCGCTTGGTTGGCCGACGGAGACGAACTGTCAATACAGGAGACGGGAGGCCGATGCATCACGGATGTTCACGGTGTGTTCATGGCCCGGTGCGAGGAACACAGGCTGGTGCGGTAGCCGGGTAGCACAGGAACCTGCGGAAGGGGGCGTCCCGATAGGGACGCCTGATTGGAGAAAGACGATGGAAAAATGGCTGTGGTCGAGGCTTGCGGCACTTGGGTGGGGTGGCACGCCGATCAACGAAGCCTGCCTGAACATCCTATACCAATACGCATGCGGAAATTTCGACATTGAAATTTTGCGACCATTCTTCGTTGAACGCGGCTCGCCGTGCGACGACCGTGGAGACGGCGCGTACGACCCAGCCCTGCGGTCGGCTGCGGCGTTGCTCGACGAGGCAGAGAGAGTGGGTCGGCTGGACGACCTTGCACCGCCGTCGATCAAGACGCCGGAGCAGATCATCGACCTGCTGGGCAAGAGGTTTGGGAACGGATGAGAGGAACCTCAAGTATGCGCAGCAGCCAACGAGTCTACCTGAAACGAATCCGCAGGAGCGCTCATCTCGAAATCATAGTCAGCGAGGCGCGGAGTGTAGCACCGTCGGCTTTTCCACCTAGCGATCGCGCTGGGCGATGCGGATGTTACCGCCCAAGCGTTGCGCTTAGCGTTGCACAGGATGTAGCCCCGAAGCTCCGGAAGCAAAAAGCGCATGGATTCGAGCCGGGTGCTGTTTTCGACGGGAACCCAATCGGGCAGGTCGGCGCGACTTGCGAAATCCATCTTTGTCCAACGGACTTCAAATCGAACACGGGCATGGGTGTAGACGAGCGCCGACCCTCGAACTTCCAGTCGTTCCGATCCGCGTCGTCGGCTGTCGATTTTCCCCGCCAACCAAACGCCTACACGGACGGCAGCAGAGTGATCCAGCTTGTCCTGCTCGATGGCCGAGATGATGTGCTGACGCCAGCCGTCTCGCGGAGTTGCACCGTTCCGTATCCGCCTTGCCTCTCTCGCACAGCGTGCGGAACAGTAGACCCGTTGAGACTTGACGAGCGGCTGTCCGCAGCAGCACACACGCCTGTCGCGGCGAAGCTCCGTGCATCGCTCGCATTGCCGCGACCGTGGCCAGCCCCGCCCGGCGTAGTCGATTTTTCGTCCACACGGGCAGACGGTCATGCATTTGATGCACCGCTCCATCCAGTCTTCGATCTTGCTGCCGCACTTGCATCGCGTTTTCATTGGCATGGGCATGTCGCCCCTGTTATGCCTGCAAGACAACATAGACCGTTCGCGCGTACAACCCCACAGTTTGGGCAGTTCCAGCCGTGTCGTTTTTTGATGGTGTTTTCGATGATTCCTCCGCGAGACGACGCGAATAAGGGTCGTCGCATGAGTCTGCGTTTCCTCGTGACAGATTCTGAACCACACCCTCCCAAGGAACCGCGTTCTCTACACGAGAATCCGCATCGCCGCGACGCAGGGGATTCACGGCACGACGGTCGGCTTCGCGGGCGTCCCAACACCCAAGGCGACACAGCCGCCGGCGTGGTTGGCCAGGTGGCGCATCGCTCGGTGCGGGCAAGTGCTGCATCGAGCCGGGTCGCAAGAATATGACACTATTGGAAACCGTATCCGACGGCCTTCGGGGGCGTTGCGTCGTCGTCCTGTCGATACTCGCGGCGTCCACAGCATTGGCGGCGGTCGCGTGGTGGTGTTCTCGCCGCGCGGCCGCCTGCCGACCACACGCCGTGGAGCGTCGGGCGTGGAGATTCTGTGGACGGTGTGGGTGGCCTCGCCCTGATAACGGATCACCGCCGCCGGCAACCCGCCCGATCTGTGATGCGATCAGCGTCGCAGTTTCGTCGACACCGGATGCTCGCGTTCTGCCTTCCGACCTTCTGCGGCTGGGGTGGACCCGTGCTGCTGCGGTCGATGTGGATGGCCGAATCGTGACGCCGTGTAATCCGTCAGCAGTGGCATGGAGCATCTGGGGGGCGATGAACCGGGCCTATGAGCCGGGCGGTGATGTTTGGAAGGCATCGGTACGGCACTTGGCCGACATCATCACGGAAAGTGAAGGCGGTCGCACGGTGAGTGTCCAGCATTGGAACCGGGCCGCAAACAGGACGCACCGTGAGATACTATCCGTAACGGACGAGGTTCAGAGGCGTCTGGGGTTTGAGCCGCGTCCATTTTGAACGCCGCGACCACGGGAATGCAGAATCCGCTTGACGAGGGGCTCCCGGAGGGAGCCCGTTTTCGCCAGCGCAATATGGAGTAACTCAAGGTGAAAGTATGCGTGTACCAGCGCTGCTCGACAGACGAGCAGAGTGTCGATAGCCAGCGGACCGAGATCGAGGCATACCTCGCAACGAGGAAGCCGACGAGGGTGCGATGGTACGAGGACATCGGCTACTCCGGTGCCAGGGCCGAGCGCCCGGCATTTCAGCGCATGCTCGCCGACATCCGCCGCAACCGCTACACACATCTGGTCTGCTTCAAGCTCGACAGGCTCTCACGCTCGCTCGTCCACGCGGTTCAGGTACTCGACGAGCTTCGACGCCACGGCGTGACGCTCATCAGCCTGCGCGACGGCATATCCTTCGAGGGCGTCTACGGTCAGTTGATGTACGCTTTGGTCGCCGGCCTCGCGGAGATCGAGCGGGAAGGAATACGCGAACGGGTGCGAGCCGGGCTACGCGCAGCCAAGGCACGCGGTGTGAAGCTCGGTCGGTCACCCGCTGAGATCGACCTCGCGGATGCCCGACGCCGCCGAAAGCAGGGGCAGACGATGAGCCAGATCGCCGCCAGCATCGGCGTGTCCGTCCGCACGCTGCAACGCCGCCTGAACGGGGGTGACAATAAACCCCCACCGAAGGTGCGATAATACCACTGGCTGTTGCGCAGCGATCCCGCCGACTCGCACTCGAAAACGCCGGACAGAAATTACAGTCTATGTCACCCCCCTCCGAGCTTCGACGACGCGGACTCACCAACCGTGAGATCGCAGCGGCGCTGGACATATCGACGAGAACCGTGGCCAGGATGGTCAAGCGCGCCGACGGCGACTGCTGACTCTTGCCATGCGGAACCAATCAGGCCGTTCATGCCGTCTCGAATCGCGTAGGAAATAGCCGGGGCGGTTTTTTGCCCGTGCGGGAGTTACCAGGTATGGCATGGGCCGACTGGGGGGTGGCCGTTCTCATGAAACCTATGTTCGGGCAAAAACGGCTAACGGAATGTTAGAGAAAAGCACAGCAACCCCCAGCCCGCTTCGAGAGGCTGCGCGGCACCACACGGATCAGCATGTATCGTGACATTACCGCTCGTCGTCAGCCACAAGTGCGCACTCTTGCGCGGACAGAAGCAGCGGGATTCTTGCTTTCTAATGGCTGCGGCACGGTCCAGCCTTCACTCGACGCCTTGTGAATCCGATACACCATGCGATGTCCAACCACGCTATGAGCTTTGGATTCGCGGATTATGGACGCAGCAGGCGCTGTGATGGGCGAGTTCTCGCCATCGTCGCCGTCTCGCTTGTGGTAGCGTCCGGCTGCGGATCGGGCGAGAGCGCGCTGCTCCCCCAGGCATCCGTCGAGATCATCAGCGGTAAGGACAGCGCAGGGGCCACCATCGAACTTGAAAAACGCGGAGACGACCTCACGGCTGCTCGCGTGATCGACGGGGTTCTTGGAACGGGCGAAAGCGAGATCATCTCCACCACGGATGGTGGCGTCGAGTTCACGATTGAGTTTCCAGCCGGTGCGACGATCACATATACTGGCAACATGCTTGATGCTGGCCCAGACAATCTCCTCCAGATCGACGGACTCTGGCTCCAACGCGCCAAGGGCATCTTTGGCACGGATGCCGGCACATGGTCAGTATCGTCCTCCAGCGATTGACTTGTCAGGCGAGCCTCCGGGGCGTTCGGCTGCCAGGACGTGATACTTGCAACTTCGGTTTGGCTGTGCTCATGCAGCCAGCAGAAGTTAATACTCAAGGGGCCAGACAACTCCCAAGCGGCATTCCTCCTCGTAAGGGAAGTCGATGTGGTCTAGCATACGGTCGCAGATTTGCTCGCGCAGCTCGGGATTGAGTTCCGAGGCCTTCGTCCAACAGCGCGACGCCGACCGATCTTGGGCGATGTTCTCACAGATGCTGTAAATCGCCGCCAGATCGCCGATTGCACTTTCCAGCAGAACAATCGTCGCCTCAAACTGCACACCCGGCTCGTCGAGGCCGATGTCGTCTTCGAGCGTGGGGCTTGGCTCGATGATCGTCCATCCGTCGTCTGCAGGTTCGAGGACATACTCGATGAAGGCTCCATCGAGCCCAGACCGCGCAACCGTAACATTTACATGCCAGCCGTCACCCTGTTCCCTGAACCGACCGAGAGAAACCGATACGCCGATTTCACCAGTGCCGCACAGTACGGGCGTCAGTGCTGGCAGTGACAGATCATCGTAACAGGCTTCAGATGGCGCTCGCACTTTCCGTACCTTTCCGGTCTCAAGTAGAATCCCCGCCTCTATTCGTTCCTTCAGCCCGGCATCTAGGCCGTCCGGCTCCGTCGGTTCGCAGTCTGGTGACACCGAGCCGCAGATGTCGCTTGTGTCCGGGAACACTACCAGCCGGTCATCTCCCTCGTGGCCATACGCTGCCGCTACGACGGCGACAATAGCCTTCATGTCAGGCTGCACATCGAGTGACGTATCGGGAAGAAATGGACAGCCCGGAACAAGGACGAGCGCAACGACGAACCCGAGGACATTGCGCTTGCCCACCAAGTTCGTCTGATTGTCATACTCTCCAGCCGTCATTCTCAACCTCTGCCACGTGTTCGGCGGGACGGGCCGATGAAGCGCAGGCCAACTAGGCCAAGGAGCATCAGAATCATCGCTGGTCCGGCCGGTCCGCAGCCATCTCCCATGGTGCCGCACAAACCGTTTTGCGTTCCGGGAACAGTTTGGCCTGGATCCGGTTCTTCGGGCGCGGAGCGGCAGTCGTTCGCATCGTAGTTGCCGTCGTCGTTGATGTCTTCGTCGGGGCTGTCGGGGTCGCCGATACCGTCCCCGTCAAGATCCCAACAAGAGAGGCCTCGTTGACCTTCGGGACCCTCAGTACCAGGCTCACCCGCAGAACCTTCCGAACCCCCTGGCCCCTGTGGTCCTTGGCAGTCTAGCGCATTGAAGTCACCGTCGGCATTGATGTCTTCCTCTGGGTCGCCGATGCGGTCTCCATCGAGATCCCAGCACGAGATTCCGGAGGCGCCCTGAGCTCCATCGGGGCCCTCGGGACCGGTGGGCCCAGACGGGCCGCCCGGTCCAGACGGACCACCCGGTCCTTGCGGCCCCTGGGGACCTTGGCAATCCAGCGCATTGTGAACACCATCACCGTTCGTGTCTTCTTCTGGGTCGGCTATACCGTCTCCGTTGAGATCCCAACAGTGGGTACCTGCACAATCAGGGTTGAGATTTCCAGACATGCAAACGCCCTGGATGCAGACATCGTTGATGGTGCAGAAGAATCCGTCCTCACACAATGTTCCGTCGGGTCCGACACATGTCTTTCGGCACGCGCCATCGACACACACTTCGTTGTCTTTGCAAGGCAGCGGCGTGTTCACGCAAATGCCATCGACACAGTAGTCGATCGTACAGGCCTCTCCGTCATCGCAGCCCATCGGCTCATAGACGCATCCTATGCTCGGGTCACATGAGTCTTCTGTGCATGAGTCGCCGTCGTCACAGTCGATCGGGTCATGGACGCATTCCCCCGTTGCGGGATCGCACGAGTCGTCGGTGCAGGCGTCATCATCGCTGCAACCGCTCGGTGTGTGGACACATTCGCCCGTGTCTGGATCGCACGCATCGTCGGTGCAGACATCGGCATCGTCGCAGTCAACCGGGTCGTTCACGCATCCGGTGGCCGGATCGCACGAGTCGTCGGTACAGAGGTCGCCATCGTCACAGTCGATTGGCGTATTCGCGCATTCGCCTGTTACCGGATCGCACGAATCATCGGTGCAGACATCAGCATCGTCGCAATCTTCGTCCACACAGACAACATGTTCCCAAAACGCGAGACTTTGATTCTCCGCCTGGTGCGCCGCGTCTACCGTAATACAAACCGTGTCGTTGCACGGATCGGGTGGGCAGACGGAGTCAACGCTGCAGAATCCCACTACGGTCACACAACAAGCGTCCTCCGGGACGTTCTCAATGGCCCACAGGCCCTGTCCGCCGAAGCTGGTGGTGCTGTCGTTGAAGCCGCCATCACAAGTGACGTTCACGGTTACGCCCGCTTGCCCGCTTCCCAGCGGATCCGAACAGTCGGAAAACAGAGCGCCGCCGATCGTAAATGTCGGTTCAGCGCAGTCGTCGTCATCGCCGTCTACTGATCCGTCGCAGTCGTTATCGACTCCGTCGTCGCAGCTCGTCTCGGTCGCCGGAGGACTCCCGCAATCGTCCGGGCAGGTGCAGGAATCCTCGCCCAAGCCGCAAGATCCGTCGCCACAGACATCACCTTCACTCTCCCAAAACGCGAGACTTTGATTCTCCGCCTGGCGCGCTGCGTCCACCGTAATCGAAACCGTGTCGTTACAGGGATCGGGCGGACAGACAGAGTCAACGCTGCAGAATCCCACCACGGTCACGCTACAGGTGTCCTCAGGGACGTTTGCAACGGCCCACAGGCCCTGTCCGCCGAAGCTCGTCGTGCTGTCGTTGAAGCCGCCGTCACAAGTGACGTTCACGGTTACGCCCGCTTGCCCGTTCAACGGATCCGAACAGTCGGAAAACAGTGCGCCGCCGATCAGAAACGTCTGACCTGCAAACGCGGCAAGAGGACACGAAAACGCCAAAAGAACGACGAGCGCGAAACAACCTGGAATGCGATTCTTCATTTCCGTCAAGCTCCTAGTATCGAGCAGTTACTGCTCTTAGTCCATCTGACACATAGGCGCCCGTGCCATCCGTGGACGAAAGCGGTTCTACACGCTCAGGGGCCTGACAATTCACGCCGGGCAAGCGCCAGCAGCCCGGCGGAGACACCGGCCGAAAACGCCGGAGTCCTGTTTACCTCCGAGAATCTCTCTTTAGTTTGCGCGGTTGCGATTCTTGCCGTGGCCTCTCCTCCGGCAACTGAAGCTGAATGCTTTGCATAGCAACCTTGTTGCCTTCCTCGACCGCAATAGTCCTACTGACCTGTGCGACCGATCCATCGCGCTGAACCGTGTGGAAAACAACGCTGTAGGCGCCCGTCGGCACAGCCCCCACCTTCCAGATCCCGAGCCGTCCCGTCGTGGTGAACCCGATCGAGTTACCCAACGCGTCAAACAGCTCGACCGCAACACCCTCCACTCCTGTCGTGAGCGGATCGTCCCTGTTCGCATAGACCGCGCCACCTACCGTAAATCCCGTTGCTGCCGTGTTACCCCCAAGATCAGGAGCGATGGCCGGCTCGGGGCACTGGTTGAAGAATACGCAGTCGACAAAGCACGGCACATCTCCAAGAATGCTACAAAACCCATCGCCGTTGCAGTCGCACGCACACGGATAGCGACCCGAGCACGCCCCTTGCGGAGGACAGTTTCCGAAGAACAGACAATCCACGAAGCAAGGCACATCCCCGAGGATGCTTACGAACCCGTCGCCGTTCACGTCATGTAGGACGCAGCCAGGATGATGGAAAGCAAGGCTTTGGTTGTCGGGCAGATGATCGTCGTCTACGGTGGCCACGACCGAATCGCTACATGGCACTGGCGGGCACAGCGCTGTCTCCAGATAGCAAGCGCGAAGTACCGTGACAGTGCATGTGTCACACGGAACGCTGTTGCAAGACCACAGCCCCTGCCCCCCAAACGTCGTCGTATTGCACGAATACCCGCCGTTACAAACCACACTTACCGGGACGTCCGCGACACCGCTGCCTAACGGATCGTCACAGTCTTCGAACACTGCCCCGCCGATTGTATATGGTTGGCTCTCGCAGGGGTCCACGTCGCAATCCTGAGGACATCTTCCTTCCTCGCAAGGGTCGCAGGTGCCGTCCCCACAGTCGGCGCAGTCCTGGCAGCAGTTGGACCGGGTTTCTCCGCACGCGCTGTCGCAGGTGCCGTCACCGCAGGAGAAGTTCGGGGGGTTCTGGCAGGTTCCATTCGAACAAATATCATCCGTACACGGATTGCCGTCGTTGCAGTCACCGTTGTTGCAGCACTCGGCGCAGTCCCGGCAGCAGTTCGATGAGGTCTCACCACCGTTACAGCATCCATCGCCGCAGGATGTGCCGCAGTCCTGTGGGCAGTTGCATGTGGTTTCCCCGGTTTCGCATAATCCATTTCCACACTCAACGGGGCTAGGCACATCATCCCACCATAGGTCGTAGGGGTTGCACTCGTCGTCAAAATAGACACGGATGTAGTGCGTTCCGTCACTTGGCGCAACACAGTCGATGTGCTCGTCGTTAGATGTGCTCGTGGAGTCGCACAGTTCCGTCCCTGAGGAATCGTGCAGTGAAATGTCGATGTCGCCGTCGGCGTCTGTGAACGTGCAGTCTACGAGAACGCGCCGGCGATTGCTGCTAAGGTTAATCCGATACCAATCGTCGTCGCACTGATTGGCCGTACCACAGCCGGAATACGTGGACAGCCACTCTTGCTCACGGCTGCTGATGTTGGTGGCCGCCCCAAGAGTGTCGTTTTCCTCAAGACAATCATCCGTGGGGCAGCTTCCACAGTCCTGGCAACAATTACTGGAGTCCTCGCCGCCGTTACAACATCCGTCGCCGCAGGATATGCCGCAGTCCTGTGGGCAGTTACAGGTGGTTTCACCCGGATCGCAGGTTCCGTCATCACAAATTGCCCCCCCCCCCGTGAACCCGTCGCGTATTGGATGAATGTTCGTATCGCTACTGCAATTGAAGTTGATGTCGTCAAAGTAGGCGCCCTCGTCGGTAACGCTTCCATCGGATTCGAAGACAAAACAGATGCGAACCCAAACATAGGGATTAAAGCGTTCAGGAAGCGAAATCTGTTTGGCTTCCCAACAACGACCGTTATGGCAACTCAGCAGGCAATTGATGTTTCCAAAGCCGCATTCGATTGTGTCTTGGACTACAAAGTTGGCCGTTACATCAGGGGAACCCACGCGGTATCCGGAGCCTGGCTCGCTGGCGAACCCTTCAACTCGGATGCGAACTTGGTCGCAGCAGTCCTCTACGGAGCCCCATCGGTCGTACTTGAGTTTGTTGTCACCGCCGCCTGTTGTCCCTAAATACCGAGTTTCGACACACATGTAGGCTTCCATGTCGTTATCATAGGATGTGCAGTCTGTATTACCGATATCCGCACACCAGCCGCTCCAGTCTCCACCGTCGTCGTTGCAGGAGACATCGTCCCAATAATCCGATCCACTCGCAGAGTCGGCGTCTCCGACATCAATCCAGTAGTCACCCGGGAAGGAGCCTTCGAAATCCTCTTTGCAATCGCCCTCTTGAAGCCCCGCCACGCTGCCTTCCGGCGCAGGCTCCTCTGTTAGCGTACCGGTGTCGTCGAGGATTGGTCGGCCCTCTGCTTCCCACTGGGCGATGAAGGCGAGTTTGGCTGCTAGGGCGGTTTCGTATCGGTCGGCGTAGTCGGAGTCTTCTAGTTTGGTAAGTCTGGTCCGGTGTTTGTCACGCTCGTCGCCTGGTGGTGCCTGCGCACGTGCGAACGCGCCTAGAAGAACCGCGAATATAGAACAAACGACCGCGCTGATGCGTACTGAATGTAACATTGGATCGACCTCCGTAAGTTCATGGACCTTCCGTAGCACGGATTCGGAAACATGGTCCTCATCCGAGATCACCCGCTAGCCCGGGTTGCGCTGCAAAGTAACATGCTCGTCAGAGCTGCTCCTTTCCCTTCCGCAACGAGCCACTGACCGCAATGGCGTCAAACATTGCGGTCTACACAGGCCGCAACGGCTACACTCTGGTGGTTCTGAAGGCGATCCCTCGCGGCGCTCGAAACACAAACGCGAGTCAACGCTGGACGCGTTTGAAAGGAATCCATTCCTGCTGGATACCGCGAAGGATCCATCGCCTGTCGGAACTTGTCAATAGGCCGAATCCCTCTTTTCTTCCCGGATCAGCGTCATCCGCTGGCGTTCTCGGTTTTGATGATGACGCTCGGCTTCAGTATAGATCCAAGCTCCGAGAATACATGCGTCATCCGAGCGGCGGGAGCGCACTGTTTGCGCACTTTTTCTCAGATTCCCGCCCATCGGCGACCGACCGCGGGCGCGTGCGTCTCCGGCGGACGGGAACATGTCCCCATTTTGACATGTGGCGAGGGTCAAAGCTGGCTGCCACAGCCCCCTAAAGCGACGCTGAATCACCCGTTTACTTCGCCCTGGGGTCCAGTAGCATGGCAGAATAGCACCTAGACGCTGCGAAAACAGGATATCAGCCATGACGACGCCAACTCGAAGCCCCGTTACCCAGCTTCTCGCTGCCGTGAGCGGCGGCGACGCCGGCGCTCAGGATCGGCTGTGGTCGCGATCTACGACGAACTCCGCAAACTCGCCCAGCACCAGATGGCCGCAGAGGCCCCTGGCCACACCCTTCAACCGACCGCTCTCGTTCACGAGGCATACTTCCGGCTGTTCGGCGAGAACCCGGTCCAGTGGTCCAATCGGGGACATTTTTTCACCGCAGCGGCAGAAGCGATCGTATAAGGGGCCGCCTCAAGCGGGGCGGTGGCCGGCAGCCCGGCGCGATCACGGAGGACCCCTCGGCTTTCGATCAGGACCCCGTGGAGGTGTTGGCTGTCGGCGAGGCGCTTGAGGAACTGGCACAAACGGCTCCGCGTCAGGCTGAGGTCGTGAAGCTGCGGTACTTCACCGGCTTGACCGGGGACGAATGCGCGGCGGTGTTGGAAATCTCGCCCCGCACAGTGGACAAGGACTGGGCGTTCGCCCGCGCCTGGCTGCATAGGAAGCTAGCCGACCATGACATCACGGCAGACCCAACGGGAACCAATGACATCTGACCGCTGGCAACGAGTGCAGGAGTTGTTCGAAGAGGCGCTCTCCCGCGAGCCGGAAGAGATCGCAACACTTCTTGACGAAACCTGCGGCAATGACACCGAGCTACGGGATGAGGTCGAATCGCTCCTTGCCCATCATGGGCAGGCGGCTGAGACCTTTATGCGCGTGCCAGACCGTGCCACCAGTGGCGGGTTCCCCGACATGCCGAGCGTCGCTGATCCGCTGGTAGGACAAGATGTTGCAGGATACCGGATCACGAGACGAATCAGCATTGGCGGAATGGGCATCGTCTATGAAGCCGAGCAGGAACACCCGAAGCGAACGGTCGCCCTCAAGATCGTCAGTGCAGGTCGTGCTTCACCGGAACTGCTGCGACGCTTCGAGCATGAATCGCAGATTCTCGCCAAGCTCGACCATCCCGGCATCGCCTATGTGTTCGAGGCCGGCACCTTCGATGTCGGACACGGCCCGCAGCCGTTCTTCGCAATGGAATTCATCAAGGGCGTACCGCTCGTGGAATACGCGGTTGCACAAGAACTGAACACGCGCGAGCGTCTCGGCCTGCTTGCGAAAGTCGCAGATGCCATCCAGCATGCCCACCAGAAGGGAATCATTCACCGCGACCTCAAGCCCGCCAACATTCTCGTCACCGAGGACGGCGAACCCAAGGTTCTCGACTTCGGCGTCGCCCGCGCTACCGACTCCGACATTCAAACCACGACGCTAAGAACCGACATCGGCCAACTCATCGGCACCG